>JAFSQF010000051.1 GCA_017446745.1 Bacteroidales bacterium | reverse complement strand
CCCAAAAGCCTTGCATACAGCCCTTATCGAGCTGCCCATGAGACCCATCGCCTTGGTGGCATAATAATGTCTTCTATCCAGTTCTTTAAGCGTTTTAACGAACTCCATTACCGCTTCGTTATTCTCTACTGGAGGTTTCTTCTTCATTTTTGCAAAAATTTGAAAATCAATTACAAAAATACGAAGATTTCTCCAGTTATTTGTGATTTAAAATGTTAAAAATCAATAAAATATGTTAATTTTTCACACCATTCTTTGACATAAATTATGGTATTGTTACAACTTATTTTTTAAACGTTACCAAGTCGTTTTTGTCAAATTCCGCCAAATGTTCTGGTCGTCCGGCCTGCCGTGTCTACTTTTTGTGGTGCAACAATCATTGCAGTAGATTAAGAAAAATACATTATTTGGTGCAGAAAAATGTATCATAGTCACACTTTTCTGCACGAAATTCTGTAAGTGATAAGTAAGCGGTCAAATTTAATTGACATTTATGATAATTCACGGGCATTTACCGGCATTCACGTTCTATACATGTTATTTATGGTAATTGCTGATCATTTATGGCGATTGCTGTTCAAAGAAAATGAAAGTTAATTTAGGTCAGCCACTTAATATGTCGCCCCTACGGGGCTCAATGTAAATGACTGCTTTACTCCGTGGGCTCACGCCCACGGCTATTATATGCCGCCCCTACGGGGCTCAAAATGAATTTTTTTTATGTTTTTTTACTTTTGCAAAAGTGAAAAAAAATTAATTCCCGAGTGATGCAAGAACGAATGTTTCCAGCAATCAGTAATGCGGCAGCCAGTTAAGGTCAAGGTTAACGTTAAGGTTGAAAAATAACTCAATAGAAGTGCATTTTTTGTTCGACCATCTAAAATAGTCGGGGCGGGCACACCCGCCCCGACCGGGGTTATTAATCAGAATTCAATTACAATTATTCTTTTTTCAGTTCCGTTGCCGGATTGGTGCAGGCGCTACGGAGGGTTTGCCATAGCACAGAGAGGAAGGCGGTAACCAAGTTGATGACCACGGCAAGGACGAAGATCCAACCGTAGTCGTGTATGCGGCAGATATAGTCCTGCAGGTAGTCTCTTGCAGCCACCACCGCGATGGGAATGCCTATTGCACAGGCCACCAGGGACATCATCATATACTGGCCGATGTTGCGACGCGTCTCGCCTGTTACGGTGCCACCGAACACCTTACGAATGGCAATGCTTTTGGATTGCTGTCCGGCGTAGTAGGTACTCATTGCCACAAGCCCAAGGATAGAAATGAGGATGGCAAGCAACATAAAGATTTCCATCAGTCGCATAGCATTGTGCTGCGGACGCAAGTTTTCTGCTATCAGGTCGTCCAGATAGCCTGAATAGTTCAGCACAATCTGTTTGTTGTTTGCCTCTTTTTTCAACACCTCGGCGATGGAGTTTGTGGCTTCGGTATGGTCACCGACGGTTTCTATGAGCCAACCGCCCCATCCGATGTCTTCCGTCCGCTGAACGGCAAGGATCATCAGGTCCTCTTCGCCCCGGTTTTCTCCATTAGTGACCCAATCTTCGATGATGCCAGCCACTTGTTCGCAGCCTTTCGTTCTCGGCGACAATGTCTGCGAGATGTCGTGCACTGCGGTGGTAAAACCAGTGGCATCAAAAGCCTTCTGCCCGAACCATACCGAGTTGTAAAGAGGAGCGTGGAAATCTGCCACAACCTCAGGCTCCAGCATAGAGAATGCTGCGCTGTCGGCACGATAGAGACGGTACAGTATTTCATCACCATCCGCCGTAGCGCCCCATTGTCCTCCCACACTCACTCCAGGAGCACCGTAGCAAAAACCGATGCGCTTCACGCAAGGCAATTCGGCCAAAACGTCGTGCAAAGTCTGCCGGACTTCTGCACCTGCCGGAGCGTGCAGATAGTAGAGGTCGGCAGTGCGGGCGTGTTGTGGGCGATGAAGCGACTGACGATACTGGCATTCCATCACGATAGCCATCGCTATCAAGAATACGGCCAATGTATTTTGCAATATGATAAACACCTTGTTGAAACGCATCTTGCTTGCCTGCCTAAAGCTCCCTTTGATAACATCTACAGGTTGGAAACTTGCTGCCATTCGGGCTGGCAACAAACCCGCCAAAGTGGCCAAGATGACAACAAACATGAGATAAGTCACAACATATTTTGGCGTCAGAGAGATGCGGATAGGCACATTCGGATCGTTGAGCAATGCGTTGATTTCTGGAGTCAAAGCATAGGCAACTACCAAAGCCATAGCGAAACAGGTGGCGGTAAACAATAGCGATTCTGCCCAATACTTAAGGCGAATATTGTTTCGGGTGGCTCCTACCAGACGACGGACAGCCATCTCCTTGGTGCGTTTGCCCGACAAGGCAAAATTAAGGTTGAGGTAGTTGAACACTGCCGACAAAAGCAGCAAAAGACCAACCAGCAGCAAGGTGCGAATACTTTTGGCGTCGCCGTGGTTAAGGTTGGTATTGCCCTCATGGAAGAACAGTTCGTTCGAACAGGGCATATTGAGTTTCTCGAAGAAATACTGGCCATAAAAGTCGGGGTAGGCCTCCTTGCAGAGAGCTTCCATTTTGGCATAGAGTGCTTTCGTATCGGTGCCTGGCATCACCTTGAGGAAAGGTATGGTGCTGCCATAGTGGTCAAAAGGCATCTCGGTGGCAAAGTGGTTCCACTTATGGTGGTCGCTGATATACATATCAACATTGGGGAGAATGGAACTTTCGATGTCGCTGATGATGGCTCCCACCACGATATCGCCGCCCAGTTCCACAACGCTTCCCACTTTCAATTTGTGGCGCGAGGCAAAACGACGACTAATGATGGCATTGTCGTCCGACTCCAACACTGCAGGACTACCCTCTTCGAAGTGAATATTGCTGAAGATTTTGAAAAAATCCTGATTGACAGCCGACAGCGAAACCTCTTCCGCCTCTTCTTGTCCCTTCAATTGCATAACAAGGCCGGGACAATAAACACCCACTGCCTCCACCTCGGGCATCCTCTCCTCGATCAAAGCCGGCATACCATATGTGAGTCCCAGATAATCAGGCATACCCAAGGCATAAACCCGATCGCCGTCGGGGGTACTGTGGGCAGCGGAATACTGTTGCCAAGCATAGCTGCCCAGAATGATGACAAACGCCAGCGAAAGTATAAGCCCCAAGGCCTGGATGGAGGCATAGAGCTTGTTGCGCGAGAGGAATTTGAGATAACTTTTCATCTTGTTATTCTTGTTCAAATATTTTTTTACATATAATTTCCATCTAATTGACCATTAATTATAATAAAGTAATTAGTCAAATTTATTTGACATTTATGATAATTCACGGGCATTCATGGTCATTCACGTTCTATAAATAATTTCTGGATAATTGCTGTTAATTGCTGTTAATTGCTGTTAAAAGAATATGAGCGCTAATTTTGACCGTTTACTTAATGGATAATTAATGGTAATTCGTGTTAAAAATATGCACATTAGTGTTTGTGAATTGTGAATCATCATTCGTTTTTGAGTAGTTCAGAAGGATTAGTCCTCGCAAAGCGGTGGCTGCATAGGAGGACCACCCCGACAACAATGAGGAGAACCACAGTGGCCCCCCCGATGAAGATTATAGGGCTGAGAGTGATTTGCTCGGCGAATTGTTCCAATAACTTGGATGCCACAAACCAGGAACATACGCAAGCCACAACTGCCATCACCAGTGAAAATTTGAATACTTCCCATACCAGCAGGCGGCGCACGTCGGCAGTGGTGGCACCGCTTATCTTACGGATGGCCATCTCTTTGCTGCGGCGGTTCGATTCGTCGCGAACGAAGCCCACGAGGCCCAGCGTGGCTATGAGCATGGCGAAGAAGGAACCGATGAGGAGCGTATTGCGTATCTTGCGGCTGTCTTCGTAGGCCGAGCGGATTTCCTCCTGCCATGAAACAATCGGCAGTTGGCGACCGTCCAATGCAGCAGATAGGGCATGGGAGATTCGCATGGAGAGGGAATCGTCCATCTTCTGGTAGGTCTTGAAGATGAGATAAGGCATATATGATTTGCCGTCGCCGAGCACCCCGTGGAAATAGACACTGGGTCGTTCCTGCAAATCGTTATAGATGCCCATACGGACATCTCGGTAGATGCCCGAGATAGTGAAGGGGGGAAACTGTATGTCTCCATCCGGATGGCCGGTGATGAGGAACGTCTTGCCCACCGCTCCATCGCTCCAGTCGGCAAACTCGTTCATCCGTGTGACAAAGGATTCCGATACCGCCACCTCGGAGGAGTCGCGCGGCGCACGGCCTGCCACAAAATCGAAGTCGAGCAGCTGGAAGAAACTCTCGGTGGCCTCATAGCCGTCGGCCACATTGAACAGCTCGTGATCATCGCCCAGCAGGTAGACGTTGTCGCCGCTGGGAGGCACGAAAGGCGGGTTGTAGGCTGCACCCACGGCCTTCACCTCGGGAAAGGTGGAGAGAACCTCCAGCACTCGCTGCTGCGCCTCGTAGCCGTTGCTGAAGATGGCGACGGAATAGGTATTCTGGTAGTCGTAGCCATGGTCGGCATTTACCATCTTCCGGTATTGCAGCGACAGGACAATAATCAGTGCAATGATAAACACGTTGATGAGGACCTGAATGCCGAGAAAGGCTATTTTCCAACGGCGGGAGTTCTCGCTATAGTTGCGGAAAGCCACTGAGACGGGGATGCGCAGATAGAGCTTGGCTGGAACGACGATGGAAACAAACAGTACCAGCATCAGCACCAGACCGATGGCCACGAGGCTTTGAGGGACGAGCAATGTCTGGAACGGCACCCCCAGCAGGTTCTGTATCACCCCTCGAGCGGCGAAAATAACAGCCGTCGCCAAGGCGAGGGAGAGGAGCAGATGCACCACCGCCTCGCGAGCCAACAGGGCATAGATGTCGGCAGCGGTGGCACCATAGCATTTGCGCACGCCTATCTCCTTGGCACGGTGCACCATGGAGGAGATTACGATGAGGATGTAGTTTATGAGGCTGATGGTTATCAGCAGAACAGCCACGATGGAGAGCAGTATCACCATGAAGCGGACCTCGGGCTGCTGGGTGTGGGCTTTGATGAGGGGTGTGAGCGTATACCACAGTTTTGTGCCGTTTTTCTCCAACTCTGCTAATGGCTGGTGGGCTTCCTGCATTTTGCGGATGGCGGGGGCAAGCGTGGTGGGGTCGACGTTCGATTGCAGTTTCACGAAGCCTATGTAGCGGTCGTTGCCCACCCAGTTTTCGGTACTGCTTTTTGCGTAGCTCTCTAATGACATGATGAGGTCGAAATCGATGGAGCCGTTCTTGGGGAAGTCTTCGAAGATGCCTTGGATAGTCATCTTCAGTTCGGGTTGGTCCTCGTTGAAAATGGTCTTGCCAACACACTGCTCCACGCCGCCCATCTTCTCGGCAAAGGAGCGCGACACCATGAGGCCCAGCGGCTTTGCCAATATCTCAGTGGGGTTGCCGGAGAGGATGGGGCGGTCGAAGACTTTGAAGAAGCAGGTGTCGGCTAGGGCAAAGCTCTCGGCGGCAATGACATTACGATCCTCGTCAACGAAGTTGAGGTTGCTGAAATAGAAGGTGGTGCGGGTGGCCTCTTCCACGCCGGGCACGTCGGTCTTGAATCCGGGGGCTACCGCTCCGCTGACTTGTGGGAATTCATGCTTCTCGCCCTGTTGGTCGACGCCTGCCATAATAGTGTAGATGCGGTCCACGTCGCGGTAAAAGCTGTCGTAGGAGAGCTCGAAGCACACCTTTGCGATGAGCACTATGCCTACAGCCAGGCCTACCCCAAGAGAGAGTACCTTTAGGAGTAAATCGCTTTTTCTGTTCATCATGTGACAGATTACAGTTCGTTCTTCAAGTCGTTGACTATCTGGCCGTCGAAGAGGTCGATGGTGCGCTGGGCGATGGCGGCGTCCTTGGGGCTGTGGGTGACCATTACGATGGTGGTGCCTTCGGCGTTGAGTTCGGTGAGGAGGCTCATCACCTCGCGGCCGTTCTTGCTGTCGAGGTTGCCGGTGGGCTCGTCGGCGAGGATGAGCTTGGGTCGGCACACACAGGCGCGGGCTATGGCCACACGCTGCTGCTGGCCGCCGCTGAGCTGCTGCGGGAAGTGTTGGGCACGGTGGCTGATGTTCATACGCTTGAGCATAGCGGTGACGCGCTCCTTGCGCTCGCGGGCACCCATATTGAGGTACTTGAGCGGCAGCTCCACGTTCTCGAAGACGTTGAGTTCGTCGATGAGGTTGAAGCTCTGGAAGATGAAGCCGATGTTGCCCTTGCGGAAGCGGGTGCGGTCGCGCTCCTTGAGGCTGCCCACCTCGGTGTCGCCGAACCAGTAGCGGCCTGCAGTGGGATTGTCCAGCAAGCCCAGGATGTTGAGCAGCGTGGACTTGCCGCAGCCCGAGGGACCCATGATGGCGACAAATTCGCCGTCTTTGATTTCAAAACTTACGCCATTGAGCGCGATGGTTTCAATCTCTTCCGTGCGGAAGATTTTCTGAAGGTTTTCTACTTTAAGCATATTGTTGATGTTTTTATTATTCGATATTATTTATTTTCTGCATTCAGGATGCTGGCGGGGTTTGCAGCCACGGTGCGGTGGGCTTGGAAAGTGACCGACACGAGGGCCACAAGAAGTGTGGCGATGCCTGCCAGGGCAAATATCCACCAGTAGAGGGGTATACGGTAGCTGAAGGTTTCGAGGTAGAAATGATTCACCACCCAGTAGGCAATGGGCGTAGCGATGACAAATGCCACCAGCACCAGCTTCATAAAGGAGCCCGTCAGTCCGCGTTGCAACTTTCGCTGCTCGGCTCCAAAGACTCGGCGCACAGCCACGGCTTGCTGTTCTTGTTGCATATAGTAGGTGCTCATAGCCACCAAGCCGAGTGCGCTGACAAGCAGAATGAGGAGGGTGAAGAGGGCCATAAGGCGGCTGAGACGGGTTTGGGGGGCGAAGAACTCTGCAATCTCGTCGTCGAGGTAGACGGCGTCGAAGATGTCGTTGGGGAAGAGCTCGGCGACGATGGCTTTGACTCTTTCGTAGGCCTGGCGGTCGTTGCCGGTGTTCTCTACGAGGATGGTCCAAGGAGAGCTTTGCGCGGTGAATTCGCCGTGGTTATAGATGAGGGCCTCTTTGTTGTCGGAGAGGATGTCATAGAATTTGAAGTCTTTGTAGTATCCGCCGATGGGCATGGACTCTTGTTCAAATCGCAGGACTTCGGAATCGAGGGTGAGGCCGAACTTTTTCATGGCGAATTCGTTCAGCCACCAGTGTCCCGGATTGTGGTTGTCGTGCAGGGGTTGGAAACCGAGCATGTTGAAGTAGTTGCTGTCGCCTTGGATAATCTGGAACGAGGCCACCTGCCCGTCGGCGGTGTTCATGGTGTTGTTGTTGGTGCCGCGGAAGGGGGTGCCTTGGCCGAAAGCCACGTTCTTGACGCAGGGCTCCTTCAGTAGACGGTCGCGCAGGGGTTGGAGGGCTTCGGCATTGCCGTAGTGGTTGTCGAAACGGAGGATGTGGTGGGTGTTGTAGCCAAGGGGGGCACCCACGATGTGGCGCACTTGCAGCATCATAGTAATGGCCGTGACAAGCATGACGACGGCCACGATGTTTTGCAGGATGATGAATATTTTGCTGTATACCTGTTTGGTGCGCAGGCGGAGGCTGCCGCGGACCACCTCGATGGGTTGCACCCGCTGGATGAGGAGGGCGGGGACGATGCCTGACACAAGGCCGGTGAGCAGCACGAAGACGACGGCCAGCAAGATGCGCGGCAGGGTGATGCTCTGGAAGATGGAGAATGGATAGTCAAGCATACGGCTGGCGGCTGGCGATAGGACTTCGGCCAGCAGCACGGCCAGGAGCATGGCCACGGCACACATCAGGGTGCTTTCGGCTATCATCTGGAGTGACACACGCCAACGTCCGGCTCCCAACAGGCGACGGGTGGCCATCTCTTTGGCACGGCGGCCGCAGAGGGCTGTGGTGAGGTTGACATAGTTGAGCAGCGCGAAGGCCAGCAGCACCAGACACATGGCGGTGGCCAGCCCCACGAAGGTGCGGCTGCCGGTGTTGATACTCGGGGTGTGGTTGCTTTTGTAGTTGTCGAGGAAGTAGATGTCGAGCAGGGGGATGAGGTTGACTTCCTGGTGTTGGCCGTTTTTGTACACCCAGTTGATTTCTTTCATAAAGCTGAGCAAGTCGTCCTGCTTGGTGGCGAGGTCGGCCCCGGAGCGGGTCATGACAAAGGTGAGGCAGAAGCCGCTATTGCGCAGCTGCTCGTCGTTATAGGGATTGTAGTGGACGCAGTTTTCGCCGCGGACGATGACGTCAGGCTGCTTGAGGGTGCTGTTGCCGAAGTCGTCGAAGACGGCGGCAATGGACAGTTCGGTGAGGTCGCCCTCGTTGCCGTAGCGGAGGGTTTTGCCTATGGGGCTCTCCTCGGCGAAATGGGCGTTGGCAAATTGGCGGCTGATGGCGCAATGGTGGTCGGAGGCTTTCCATTCGGCCGCGCTGCCCTCGACCAAGGGGAAGGAGAAGATGTCGAAAAAGTCGATGTCGGCGTATGCCATATTGGTGTTGATGGCCTGCTCGCTTGTGCCTATATAGAAGGGAGACTTTTCGAAGTAGGCCCAACAGGTGGCGGCCTCTATCTCAGGGTAGCGGTTCTTGAGGTGGTTATGGAGCCAGTAGCCGGAGACCAGGTTCTCGTCGTTGCCCACGAGGTAGATGCGGTCGGCGTTCTGCTGGAAGCGGTCGGTCGTGCGTTGCCGCTGCACGTAGACGGCCAGCAGCAGCACGAAGGCCATAGAGAGGGTGAGGCCAACCAGATTGATGGCAGCATAGAGCTTGTTGCGCGAGAGGAATTTGAGGTAACTATTCATGTTGTTGGTATGTTATTCGTTGGTCGTTAGTCTATTATCAGCACGTCGTTTTCGCCGTAGTGGTCGTAGCTGCCGGTGAGGACGCGTTCGCCGGGGCGGAGGCCTTCGAGGACTTCGTAGTACTGCGGGTTCTGGCGGCCGATGCTGATGGTGCGCTTCTCAGCACGGTGGGGGTCGGTGAGGACGTAGATCCATTTGCCGCCGGTGTGCTGGTAGAAGCTGCCGCGGGGGATGAGGACGGCCTCTTCGCTCTGGCCGAGCTGCAGGTTGAGGTAGTAGGTCTGGCCGGCGCGGATGTTGTCGGGGATGGTGTCGCCGAAGAGGAAGTCGGCCTTGAACTTGCCGTCGCGCACGTCGGGATAGACCTTGCGAAGCCGTGCGCCATAGTGCTGCTCCTGGCGGTCGAAGGTGGCGCGGAGGCCGGCGGTGACGCGGTCGATGTAGTGTTCGTCTATCTGCGCCTGAATCTTGTAGCTGTCGAGGTTGTTGATTTGCCCGATGGCGGCACCGGGGTTGATGTTCTGTCCAAGCACCACGTCGAGGAGGCCTATCTGTCCGTCGATGGGGGCCTTAACGTTGAGGTTCTCCTTGCGGCGGCGTATCATGGCCATATTGAGGCGCATATTGCTCAGATTGTCGCGCAGCTGCTGCAGTTCCTCGCTGCGGTACAGGCTGTCCTGCCGCTCGCGTTCGCTGACCACCTCCAGCTTGTCGCAGGCCAGCTGGTAGTCTTCCTTGGCCTTGAGGTATTCCTCGCGGGCTATGAGGTGCTCGTCCCAGAGCTGCTGGCTGCTCTCGTAGGCCCGCTTGGCGCGGCGCACCTCCACCTGCAGTGACAGACGTTCTTGGCGCACGGAGAGTTTCTGCTGCTGCATACTGATGAGGGTGTTGCGAAGGATGTTTTCTTTCTCGGCCAGCTCGGCTTCGGCATTGAGGATTTGCAGGTCGAGGTTTTCGTTGCTCAGTATCAGTATAACGTCGCCAGCCTTTACTTTAGTACCTTCCTCGGTCACAATCTGCTGCACGATGCCGCCCTCGGTGGGGCTGATCTGGACGGAGGTCATGGGCATGACGGTGCCGTTGACGCGGATGTAGTCGTCGAAGTCGGCGCGGACAACTGTGCTGACAGTGAGTGTGTCGCCGCTGATGCGCTGGGTGCTGCTGTGGGGCCGCAGGATGAGGAATATTATAAAGGCGGCCAGCAGCGCCGCTCCCCAATAGGGAATGGCTTTTCGGGTGAAGGCCCTTCGCAGGCCTTTTTTCTTTTCTATTTGTATATCCATATTTCGTTATTATGTATTTTTACAACAGTTTTCCTGTTAGATAATAGTTGAGTTGGTGCTGTTTCAGTTGTAGTTGAAGCAGGGTGTTGATGTTGTCGGCTTCGGCGGTGAGGAACGACTGCGAGGCGGTCTGGTATTCGATGGCGGTGATAAGGCCAAGCGCGTACTGTCGCTGAGCGAGGAGGAAAGCCTGACGCTTCACTTCGGCCATTCGCTCGGCCTGACGTGCTGCGGCTTGGGCTGTCGCCACTTCGTCGCGGGCTCGGCATAAGGCGTTGTCGCGTTCTTGCTGGGCCTGTTCGAGACGCGCCCTGGCGCGTGCCAGTTCGTTCTTGCTCTTGGTGAGGGCGAGGCTGCGCTGCCCTTTGCTGTAGATAGGGATGCTCAGCGTGAGCTGCACATACTCGCCGCCATTGTTTTTCCATTGTTCACGGAAAGGGAGGGGCTGATAGCCAGCCATATCGGGATAGGTGTAGTAGGTCGTCGACCAGCCGGCATTGAGCGACAGCGACGGCGACCAGGCACCGCGGGCCTGCTGCACCTGCAGCTGGGCCTGACGGAGATGGGCCTCGGCAATCTGCACGGAAGGGAAGACGAAGGCGTTTCCGTTATTATTTCCGTTATCGTTTCCGTTATTGTTTTCGTTATCGTTATCGTTTTCGTTTAAAACCAGGCTGCAATCAACCGTGAGGTTTCTGTCGGCGGGCCAGCACATCGTCTCTTTGAGGGTGAGCATCGCCTGTCCCAACTGGCCCTCGGCCTGCGTCAGTTGGAACTGCCGCTGGGCCTGTTCGGACTCCATCTGCACCACGTCGGCGTGGCCCTTGCGTCCCAGTTCCTCTTCGCGCCGAGCCTTGAGGAGGGCGCTGTCGGCCGTGGCGGCCTGTAGGCGCAACACATCGACAAGCCGGTCATAATAGACCACCTGGTAGTAGGCCTCCATCGTGGCTAAGCGCACCTTGTCGGCGGTCTGCTGTTCCTGGCTGAGCCCCATCTGCTGCTGCACCTTGGCGATGCGCAGCCTGTTGATGGCTTGGAAGCCATCGAACAGCGTGATGCCCGCCGAGAGCGAGTAGCCGTTGTGGAAGGTGGTGAAGTCGGTGTAGGTGTTGGTTTCGGGGTCGAGGTTGCGGCCGTATTGGTTGTAGGCGTAGCTTTGCGCGCTGACGCTGGGCGTGAAGGCGCCGAGAAGGGCTTGCACCTTTTCCGCACGCTCGTCGCTGCGGTCGGCGGCGGAGAGGCGCATCTCGGTGGCGTGGCTGACGGCGTAGTCCATACAGTCCGTCAGGCTCATTGACTGTCCGTGGAGGGCGTTGCTGCCGAGGGCGCTGCAAATCAGAAGGATCAGTATTGTTTTACGACAGGTCATTTCTTTGAGTTTTAAGTTCTTTTTTGGTACGCAGGCGCCTCGCCTGCGAATGGTAGTTCTTTTATCGCAGGCGAGGCGCCTGCGTACCAGATAATCAGACAACAAAAAGCGTGCCAAAAACAATATTGCTTTGGCTTTCAGTATTCTAAATAAAATTGAATGGATTAAATGTGTAAAATTTCTTTACACAAGTGTAAAGTGCCGAGGCCAAACGCGAGGCTCGGCAGCCTGCCGGCACCCTGGCGACAAGGCGGGGCCGGAAATAGTTATTGGTCTACTTCGTCAGGTGGATGGCGAAGCTGAATTTTTTTTTGAGCTGGTTGTTGTGATTCGGGGCGAGGATGCGTCTAAGTGGGTGTAATAAAAATTCATCTAAGCACGTTTTTGACACATCATGGAACAGGACGAGAAGATATTTGCCGAGATGGTACGTCGACACCGCGACCTGATATGGAGCGTATGCAGCAGCTACCGCCTCAGTGCGGCGTGGACGGTGGAGGATGCCTTCCACGAGGTGTTGTGTGACCTGTGGCGCGGAATGGGCAGTTTCGACCGTCGCAGCTCGGAACGCACCTGGATTTTCCGCGTGGCAACAAACACGATGATTTCGCTGACGCGACGGATGGGCAACCGACCGGCGCCACCAGCAACGGAGCTGACGGCTGTGCCGGACCGATACGAGTTGCCCGACAACTATCAGCATCTGCTCGAACTCATCGATGCCCTGCCGGAACCCGACCGCAGCATCGTCAAAGCCAAAGCTCAGGGCTTCGGCTATGTCGAAATAGCAAAAATCGTTGGTCTTTCGGTCGGAGCCGTCAGCATGCGGCTGACCCGGACATTGCGAAAATTACGGAAACATTATAACCGATAATACTATGACTGATTTTAAACAACAAATGGAACGTTTTAGCCGAGAGACACAAGGAACACACTATCCGCACAGCGAGGCAGAACTGGACCGCGAAATACGGCGCGCGGTGTGGCAAACGGAAAACGAAAAACGGAAAACGGAGAACGGAACAGAGCGAGTGGAGCTTGCTGCTGCACCCCGCCGTCGCCGACTGTGGCCTTCGGTGGCTGCGGCTGCCATTGCCACAGCAGTCGTCGCGACGATGTTTTTTGGTGGAAAGGGCGAATCGGCAAACGAGGTGACATCCATAAACGCCCACGGCGAACGCTTTTTCTTTGCCTGCAACAGTGGATGTTCGCCCGAAGGATTGTTGGACAACTTTAATGCCCTCTTGCAATGAAAAAGACAATTATAGCATTGACACTAATATTGTTGGCAGCATGCCAACGCGACAATTTGCTGCCCGAATCGACGTCGGCAGCCAAGGATGTCTATTTGCAATATGCCGACCGCAAGGAGCTGACGGTGGCCCTTATAGGCGACTATCGGGGCTACAACGCCGTGATGCTGCAGGCGCAGACGAAGGAGGACTGGTTGCGTCTTTGCGAGGAGTTCGGGGTGCAAAAAAATATAGACGCCAGCACATTGGATTCGACCAAAGTGTCCAGTCTTACAACAGTTTCGAAGTCCAGCGGTACTATCCGCAATGTAGACAGCATTTTCGCCGCCAGCGATGCACTACTGCAGCGGATGGTAGACAGCGTGTTGCAGGAAGCCCTGCGTTCGGGAAAGATGAGCGGCAATGTTGTCATCGACACAACTTACTCCTTCACGCATCGGGAACACTATGACCAGGGTGTACTGGTGGACTCTTCTACCGTCACGAATCTCGTTACACCATTATTGGACAACGGCCTGTTGCAGATTGCCAATCGGCACGGCGACAGCGGCTACATCATTCGCGACGACAGCCAGTCGCTCACTCTCTGGCTGTTTTTCTACAGCACCGATGCTGAAAAAGAACAGATACTGAATCACGTAACATCTAACAACATACAAAAATGAAAAGACACACATTTATTGCCATAGCAGTGCTGCTCCTCGCCGCCTGCCAAAAAGAAGAAATTATACCCACACCACAGCCACAGCAGGAACCTGCTACAGCCACGTCGCTGGCTGGCACGGCCTGGGTGGGACGCTACGACGGCACCCTTCAGGGCTTGCCCGCCACCATAATATGGAATTTCGACCTGCTCACTGACAGCACAGGAAGCATCCTTCTGGAAGTGATGATTGCCGGACAGTCGCAACCCTCGGCCGAAAGCATGTTCTCCTACACTTTCGACGGTACGGAGGGCTGGGTGAACTGCAAAGACTTCAGCGAACCTTTCTCGTTCGACTACGATTCGGTGGCCCATACGCTGACCATGGAGCTATATATAGGTGACGGTGCCAACACGCTGGGCGGCACTACGGTGTTCTATCCTCGCGGCGAAGAGCCACAGGCTGCGTTCCCTGCCGGCACCGTGTGGACCGCCAAGCAGCAGCTGACCGTCAGCGACACACTGATGCCCGTGCAGTGGAGACTTGAATTCTGGGACTATTCGCTCGGAGCAGCGCTCTCCTATTCAGCAGGAGGCACATGCTGGAGCAGTTCGGCCCTATGGCAGTACGACAGCACAGCGCACACTGGAACCATCAGAATCAATAACTCGCAATATCCATTCTCGTATGACCCCGCAACCGGACGACTGACACTGAATTACAGCACCATCCTCTACGGCACCGACATTGCCATAGGCGGCACGCTGCAATTCCAAGCCTCATCCGAGAAACGCTGGACCTTCGTGTCGGCTACAAAAAGGCCTCAAGAAACATGTGCAAATTATTTGGACTCCTCTAATATTTACTTTCTAAGTGACAATAAAATCATAAGGTAAAATGATAAGTAATTAGTCAAATTTATTTGACATTTACGATAATTCACGGGCATTCATGGTCATTCACGTTCTATAAATAATTTCTGGATAATTGCTGTTAATTGCTGTTAATTGCTGTTAAAAGAATATGAGCGCTAATATTGACCGTTTACTTACTTATTGCTTATAGCCTGTCACATCAAATTTCAATTAACCCAAAAACTGTCCCGTTTCGATACAAAATTCGACAGAATAGTGTCGTATAACAATAATACCTCCAAATGCATCAGATGAATATTATTTTTTATTTTATTGGTTTTCTGTATTTTTATAAAGAATCTAATCTTTTTTAGCATCAGTATTTAAAAAATGCGTATATTTGCATCCGAAATATAAATTCGAATTAATATTAATCGGAGTTAACATTGTGAAATTCTACGATCGCGAAACAGAAATAAAAATCCTAAAAGAAAACGAAATTCAATCAAGGCACAACGCTGTTTTTACGGTACTTATAGGGCGTAGACGTACTGGAAAAACGACACTGGTGACCAGAGCTTTTGAGGGGCTTGACTATGCCTATCTGTTTGTGTCTAGAGACAGCGAATCTGTGCTCTGCAGTAAATTCCAACAAACGCTGGAAGAGCAATTGGGCATCCACGTCTACGGAACAGTCAGCCGATTTCGCGATCTTTTCGAGGTTATTCTGAAAGAATCTTTGCACCGACATTTTACCATTGTTTTCGATGAGTTCCAGACGCTATACAAGGTCAACCCCGCCATCTTCAGTGAGATGCAGGATCTGTGGGACAGATATCATCGCGACTCGCACCTCTACCTTGTTGTAGCGGGTAGCATCCAGTCATTGATGAAACGCATCTTCGAGAGTGAAAACGAGCCTCTTTATGGTCGTCCCACCTCAAAATTAACTCTACGTCCTTTCACAACAGATGTAATCAAGCAGATATTCAGCGACCATTGCCCTCACTACCGCAACGAGGACCTGCTCTGCCTTTATATGATTACGGGCGGTGTAGCAAAATACATCGAACTGCTGATGGACGCAGGTTGTTACACTAAAAAAGGAATGCTCGACTATGTGTGCCGTCAAGACTCTTACTTTCTCACCGAGGGTCGTGATCTGATGAATCAGGAGTTTAGCGATGAGAGCACAACATATTTCTCCATCCTCCAGCTTATTGCTGGCGGTCTCACAACTCGCTCTGAAATCGATGGAGCAATGCAAAAAGACTCCGGTGTATATCTTCAGAATTTAGAGAAGAACTACCAGATGGTTCATCGACAAACGCCTTTACTCGCAAAGCCTAACAGCAAGGTGAGCACTTATGGGATTTCGGATTCCTTCCTGCGTTTCTGGTTCAGGTTTGTACGACCATACCAGGCGATTGTGGAGCGCGGACAGCTACAGCTGTTGCGCCAGAATATGGAGCGACACTACGAGCAGTTTACTGGCCGGACGCTGGAACTGTACTTCCAAACACAGGCGATGGAAAGCAGCAGTTTTACTACAGTAGGCAACTGGTGGAACCGCAAAGGTGAAAATGAAATAGATATGATTGCCCTCAACGAGTTCGACCATACAGGCGTTGTGGCCGAAATCAAACGCAATCCAAAAAAGATAGACCTCGCCTATTTGCAGGAAAAAATGGGGAACCTGCCGCCTCAGACTTTTGGCAGATACACTCTCACCCCGGTGGGACTTTCGATTGAAGATATGTGACAATCCTGAAACGCAGATTTCCAACCAATCCGGTTAAAGGTTTCAAATCCGTCAAAAAAACATTGTACCCAATGCCATTACCAATCACTCAGGACAGATTTTCTTATTTTTATATTATTGGTTTTCTGTATTTTTACAATAATAATCTTAATTTAATTTAGTAACGGTAAAAAAATAAGGTGTAACGATATCCTATTTGAGTGAGCCCCGTAGGTGTGAAGAAAGCTCCAGTGAAGCTTTCGATAGCGAAGCGGAGAACTAAATATATTAGCCGTGGGCGCAAGCCCACGGGAATCGAAATACTCTATTTAACTGAGCCCTGTAGGGGCGGCATATTATTAATTAACCCACATTGCGGCACGACTGGCAAATCAAGGATTTTATCAACAGGTATAAAAGTAAATTACTTGGTAACAAATTAGTTATATTTTTTTAATGTTGATAAAAATGGCGGTTTTTGGGTAAAACCCCCTTTTGTGTGGCCCCGGAAATTACCATCCACCGAAGACCCCAGCTATAAAACAGCCACATAGCACCCTCCAAGCTGCAATGTGGGTTAAGTAACATTAGAAAAAATGATTATCCGCATTTGCCACAAAGATGCTTCGGAGAGGCCTCTTTGTGGCAAATGCGGATAATCATAAAATAAATAAACAGTACTACAAACCAATATCTTTCGTTTGCTATAGTGAGCAAACGAAAGACCGGTGGCACATAATGGAATGGCATCTGTGTCACCGGTCTTCTTGTGGCTCTATGCTCGATAGTGAGGATTGTTGGTCACTCTTCGCCGAACTTGACCAAGTCTATGAGCCTTACACCATCCAGCCATACGGCTATGCATCCCACGCAGCCATCTTGGCCGGCCTCGCTGAGGCTCTCTACGGGCTGTAGGGTGCGGGCGTTGACAATCTCAAAATATTCGGGTTCAAAGCAGAGCCCGTCGGGACACAGGTCGGCATTCACTTCGTGGAATGAGGCCAAAGTACTCATCACCCATTCCTTAACCTCGTCAAGCTCTTCGTATTCTGCCATCTCCCGTGCTTGCTCAAGGGTCTCGTGAATAGTGGGGGCTATCTTGCGGGCGGCAGGCGAGAGGCGCATATTGCGGCTGCTGAGTGCCAACCCATCATCGGCGCGAACAATTGGGCAGCCCACAATTTCAATGTCGTAATTTATTTGGCGCACCAAGTCGCGGATGATGGCCAATTGCTGGAAGTCCTTCTCTCCGAAATAGGCTTTTCGGGGCTGCACAATGTCGAAGAGGCGTCGCACAACCACGGCGACACCGGAGAAATGTCCCGGACGCTGCGGCCCTTCCATAACCTCTTCAAGTGCTCCGAAGTGATAGGTCGTGGTCACCGGCTCGGGGTACATTTCCTCCACTGTCGGGGCGAAGGTGTATACTGTACCTTCGACGGTGGACACCAGTTGGATGTCGGCATCCAACGTGCGCGGATATTTTGCCAGGTCCTCTTTGTTGTTAAACTGTATGGGGTTGACAAAAAGGCTTACCACAGCGATGTCGTTTTCGGATGCACAACGGCGTATGAGGGAGAGGTGCCCCTCATGAAGAGCACCCATCGTGGGTACCAGGCCTATGCTTTTGCCCTCCTTGCGGGCTGTGGCCAACGCAGCCTGCAACTCGTTGACTGTAGTGAAATTTTGCATATTATATCGATTGTGTTTTTGTGTTATTGTATTGTTTGCTGGCGTCTTCTCCAGCGTAAAAAATCGTTAGTCCACTTCTTCGTAGTCGGAGAATTCATCCTCGTCGTCGTAGCTGCGGGTGCCATTAGGCGTCGTATTGTCTTCGCTGCGCGAATGATACCTTCCACGCCCCAGCCACCGGTTGGGAAGTTCCAAGAGATAGTTGAGCAGTGTGATTATCAAGCTGAACAGCAGGGCATAGCCGAACGAGTCGACTTGGAATGCCGGCACTATGGCGGCGGTCATCTTGATGATGATGGCGTTGATGATAAAGATAAAAAGGCCGAGAGTGATTATTGTGAAAGGCAACGTGATGAAAACTAGAATAGGGCGGACGAAATTGTCCAACACTGCTATCACGAGAGCAGTGAAGATGGCAGTCATGACGCTCCCGTCCACAATCCTTACGCCGGGCAGGAATCTGATGGCTATAATGGTGGCGAGGGTGAGCACGATGGTGCGCATCACGAAGCCGCCGAAGCCTGAATAGCGTTGGTTGTTGAATTTCAGGTCTATTTTCATAGGTTGAGTTCTCCTTTTCCTTGACGCACCATCTCCATTCGCCCTTCGCTGCAGTCCACCACTGTGGAGGGGATATCCTCGCCAATACCGCCGTCGACAACTACATCGACTTGCTTTCCGAAAAGGTCGTGGATGAGCTCGGGGTCGGTGAGGTATTCTGTCTCCCTGTCGTCGTCGAGCGTGCGTACCGAAGTGCCAATCAGAGGAGAGCCTACAGCTTCGATGATGGCGTTGCAGATGGGGTTGGAGGGGACGCGAACGCCGATGGTCTTGTTGGGGTTCAGGAGGTTGCGTGGCAGTTCGTTGTTGGCATCCATGATGAAGGTGTAGGGGCCGGGCAGGCATCCCTTGAGCAGCTGGAACACAGGGCGGTCAAGGGGGCGCAGGTATTCGGAGGCCTGGCTCAGCGATGAGCAGAGCATAGAGTATTTGGCTTTCTTGATAGAGAGCCCTTTCAGACGTGCTATGGTCTCAACCGACTTCTTGAAATTCATGCTGCATACGAAAGCATAGAGAGTATCGGTAGGGATAATGGCGATGGCACCATTGTTGAGCATGTCGGCTATACGGTTTATATCCTTATAGTTAGGGTTGTCGTTGTATATTTTTATTAGCATTTTGCTTGCTTTTTTGAGTTTGCAAAAGTACTAACAAAAAAGCAAATATCGCCCTTTGGGATGATATTTTTTTTGTACCTCCTGGGGGAATCGAACCCTCATTTAAAGTTTAGGAAACTTCCGTTCTATCCGTTGAACTAAGGAGGCCTGAGGTTGTGTTGTTGTGTTGTTGCAGGCGGGGACGTCAGCGCACCCAGTTGCTGTTGTTGTACGCGGTGACGTGTGCTGTCCGGCAGTAGGGAATGTTGTATTTAATAACTACGAAAGGTTAGGGATATTGTTTTGATGAAGAATTTTTTTTTGCTTGCAGACGTAATGTGCCATTTTGTCGTTACTTATGTGTATGAAAAACGAGTTGTCGGTTGTTATACCAAGTTTTAATGGGCGTGGGTTGCTGGCTGAGTATTTGCCGGCAACCTTTGAGGTGTGCCGTAACAGCGGTCTTGTTGATGCCTTCGAGGTGGTGGTGGCCGATGATGCTTCTACCGACGGCACTGTGGGTTTCCTGCGCGAGAGGTTTCCGGAGGTGGTAGTTGTTGAGGGTACTGAGAATGGCGGTTTCTCGAAGAATACCAACCGCGGGATAAGGGCGGCGAAGTATGATTGGATTTTGCTGTTGAACAATGATATGGAACTGCTTGAGGGGACTGTGGACGGTCTGATGGAGCTGCGAGGTGCTGAGGTCTTCGGTGTGTCGTGTGCCATCTGTAGTCCACAGGATGGTGGCGTTCAGGAGGGCCGCAAACTTCCCGTCGTGAGCGGCCATAAGATAAGCTATCGTGACGACACCGAGGTGGGCGAAGTGTGCGACACGATGTATCTTTGTGGCGGTGTGGCCCTTATAAATCGTGTGAAAGTGGCAGAATTGGGAGGTTTTGATGAGGTCTATTCGCCTTTCTATTTTGAGGATATGGATTTGAGTTTGAGGGCATGGCAACGGGGTTGGCGTTGCCTATACACTCCGAATGCACGATGCCTGCACCAGCATTCGGTGACTATCAACAATAATTTCGACCGAGAATATGTGAAGAGCATCTTTGTCCGAAACCGCACCCTCTTGGCCTACCGTTTTGTGCCATGTGCTCCCAGGCTGCTTTTAAACCTTATGTTTCATGTTGCTATTGAACGCCTGAGGAAAGACAGGTACTGTCCCTACGGTGATGCGTTGCGAATGATTAGGGACGGGAAAATGAAGCGTATGCCGATGAACCGGCGGCTACTGAAGCGGTTTTGAACAGTCGGTAGTGCCGTCGGTAAGCATTTGGTAGCTAAGTTGCACCATGCCGAGAGCGTAACGTTCGAGGGCTTTTTTCTTCTCGGGATATTGTGCGCTGATATCGGTGTTGTCGCGTTGCCGATAGTTGTACAGGCTTGTGCTTTGGTCGTTTTTTCGATAGATGTATAGCAGTTCGCCATCTGTGGCTCCGATGGTTTCCCATGTGCCCAACACCCCCATCAGCCGTTGCTGACGGAGCACGTCGATGCCAAGCATCCGGTTGTCGTAGTCTATGCCCAACATGCCTAATATGGTTGGGGCCACATCGATTTGTAGTGCTAAACGCGAGATAGTTTTTGGTGTGATGCGTTCGGGGGCATAGAACGATATGGGTATGCGTACACGTGCCAGCGGGATATCGTAGATGGGTTTCTTGTCCACACACCCGTGGTCGGCCACGAAGACGAACAGGGTGTTGCTGAACCAAGGCTGTTTGGAGGCCTCGCTGATGAATTGCCCAATGGACCAGTCGGAATACTCTACTATCTGGTCCTCGATGTCGGTGGTGTGGGGTGTGAAATCAATATTTTGAGGCATTACGTAGGGACCGTGGTTGCTGCAGGTGGCTACGGTTACGTAGAAAGGTCCTGTCTTTGACGCTTCGTTCATGTAGTTTATGGCATGCCGGAACAGGATATGGTCGGGGACACCGTAGGTGCCCACCAGCTCCTCGGGAGGGTAGCTGCTTTCTTCGAACACGCGGTCGTAGCCATTGCTGTAGAGAAAAGGCTCCATGCCGTCGAAAAAGCCTTTGTGAGGCATGAAATAGGCTGTGCTGTAGCCCTCAGAGCGCAAGATGTGAGGGAGGCCGCACATACGAGGTATGACGCTTTGGTTCAATGAATGGCGCTTGAAGATGGTAGGGTGGCCATAGTGGGTGGAATAGATGCCGTTGTAGGACTGAGTGCCTGCCGACCAGGCTTCTGTGAAGGTTATGCTTTCCTGCATAATGCTGTCGAGGCAAGGGGCTTTGGATTGTTGGGGGTTGGAGCCCAATGCGGTGTGCTCTACCGACATGGATTCCATAAGCACGATGACCACATTGGTGCCTTTGGGCAGGGAGACGGCATCGTTCTCGGCCATAGGCCATTGTTGCTGCTGAAATAGGGCAAGCTTGGCAGTCTCGGCATCGGTTAGCTGTAGAGGGTGTCGCTTGTCGGCACTTATGGCCTGGGCACTTTTGATAAATGTGAATACCGGGTTGAGGCCTATCTGGTTGAGGAACGGCTCGCTGCAGAACACTGCATATTCGGGGCGAAGAGGACGCTTGGAGGAGAGGTGGCCCCTCATGCCCGTGAAGAGCCCGAAGACAAAGATCAGCGCGACGGCGATGTTCCAGCCTAAGCCATCCTGGGCAACGTCGAGGCCCGGAAGCAGTACCCTGCGGTAGACAAGGCGGCAAAGCAGCCACCAGCCGGCACTGACAGCAAGGAACACAAAGAAATAGACAATATAGGAAGGTTCGCTGACAATCATGTCGACGACCACCGAGAGCGAGTCGCCCATAGTGAGAACGGTGGCGTCGAGGCGCTGCGAGAAGTAGCAGAAGAAGGGGATGTCGGCGGCTGAAGCTAAAAAAACGATGGTGTAGAGCACCATGGTGAGGTAGTGCGCAATGGCGTAATAGGCTTTCTTGCGAATTTTTGCAAACTGTCCGACGATGAGCATCAGTAGGGCCGGGGTAAGGAAATAGCAGCTGACGGCCGTGTCGAAGCGGAATCCATTCCACAAGGCGTGTGGATAGAGCGAGGCCATGTTGTCGGGGGCCTCGGCCATAGAACAATACACCACAGTCTCTGCTACACGGAACAGCAAGAAGAACAGGAGGCCAGACAGATAGATTAGAATCAGGTAGTTATAACGGCAATATTTCTTCATTTTGTTTATTATTAATTGTCGCAGGCGGGGACGCCTGCGTAATGGGAGGGGCATCGCGGGCGGGGACGCCTGCGTACCGACTGACTTCTTTGCTCATAAGAGCGGGATACACAAAAGGAGTGTTGCTGGAACACACCCCTTTCTTGGTACCTCCTGGGGGAATCGAACCCTCATTTAAAGTTTAGGAAACTTCCGTTCTATCCGTTGAACTAAGGAGGCTTTGTGTTATCGCCGGCAGGCGATAACCGTGTACTATACAATCACAGTTTGCGTTTGATTTCGATGACTTCGTAGGCCTCGACGATGTCGCCGACCTTGATGTCGTTGAAGCCGTCGATGTTCAGTCCGCAGTCTTGTCCGCTGACCACCTCTTTGACGTCGTCTTTGAAGCGCTTCAGCGAAGCCAACTTGCCGGTGTAGACCACCACACCGTCGCGGATTACGCGCACATTGCTGCTGCGTGCAATCTTGCCGTCGAGGCAAATGCATCCGGCGATAGTGCCGACTTTGCTGATTTTAAAGGTCTCGCGTATTTCGAGGTTGGCGGTGATTTTTTCTTGCTTTTCGGGCGAGAGCATACCCTCGATTGCATCCTTGAGCTCGTTGATGGCGTCGTAGATGATGGAGTAGAGGCGTATGTCGATTTTCTCTGTCTCGGCCATCTTGCGCGCTCCCACAGAGGGACGCACCTGGAAACCGATGATGACGGCATCGGACGATTCGGCCAGCAGGACATCGTTCTCGGTGATCTGACCCACGGCTTTGTGGATGACGTTGACCTGCACCTCGTCGGTGGAGAGCTTGAGGAGCGAGTCGGAGAGGGCTTCGACGGAGCCGTCGACATCGGCTTTCACGATGATATTAAGCTCTTTGAAGTTGCCCAGGGCTATGCGGCGTCCAATTTCGTCGAGGGTGACGTGCTTCTGGGTGCGCAGTCCTAATTCACGCTGCAGCTGGGTGCGGCGATTGGCGATGTCCTTTGCCTCTTTCTCGTTCTCGGTGACGTTGAAAGTGTCGCCGGCCTGGCAGGCTCCGGTGAGGCCGAGGAGGAGGACAGGCTGTGAGGGGCCTGCCGACATGACTTCCTGGTTGCGCTCGTTGTACATGGCGCGGACGCGACCGCTGATGGCTCCGGCCACTATG
Source organism: Bacteroidales bacterium (assembly GCA_017446745.1). Classification (GTDB taxonomy): domain Bacteria; phylum Bacteroidota; class Bacteroidia; order Bacteroidales; family P3; genus Colimorpha. Next base: position 11,006 of record JAFSQF010000051.1, on the reverse strand, counting down.
GGGTCGCCCTTGCGTATGGTGCCGTCTTCGACGAGGATTTTGGCCACATAACCGCGCCCCTTGTCGAGCGAGCTCTCGATGACGGTGCCCTTGGCACGCTTGTTGGGGTTGCCTTTCAGCTCCATGATGTCGGCCTGAAGGATGACCTTTTCAAGCAGCTCGTCGACACCTATGCCTTTTTTGGCGCTGATATCCTGGCTTTGGTATTTTCCGCCCCATTCCTCGACCAGCAGGTTCATATTGGCCAGCTCGGTCTTGATGCGGTCGGGGTCGGCGCCGGGCTTGTCGATTTTGTTGATGGCAAATACGATGGGGACGCCGGCGGCTTGGGCATGGTTGATGGCCTCGACGGTTTGCGGCATTATCTTGTCGTCGGCAGCGATGACGATGATGGCGATGTCGGTCATCTTGGCGCCACGGGCGCGCATGGCTGTGAAGGCCTCGTGGCCGGGGGTGTCGAGGAAGGTTATCTTGCGTCCGTCGGCTACGGTGACTTCGTAGGCACCGATATGCTGTGTGATGCCACCGGCTTCGCCAGCGATGACGTTGGTTTTGCGTATGTAGTCGAGCAACGAGGTCTTGCCGTGGTCCACATGGCCCATAACGGTGACTATGGGGTTGCGGATGATGAGGTCGTCGGGATTGTCCGCCTCTTCGATGCGGTGGATGGTGTCGACCACTTCGGTGCTGGCAAAGCTGATGTCGAAGCCGAACTCGTCGGCAATGAGACGTATGGTCTCGGCATCCAGACGCTGGTTGATGCTTACGAAGATGCCTACCGACATGCAGGTGGATATGATTTGCGTCACGGGGATGTTCATCATGGTTGCCAATTCGTTGGCGGTGACGAACTCCGTAACCTGGAGGGTTTTCTGATTCTCCAGCTCGCGCATCTGCTCCTCCTCGATGTGCTGGTGTACCTTTTGGCGTTTCTCGCGGTTATGCTTCGAGGTCTTGGATTTGCCCATGGGGCTCAGGCGCGCCAGGGTCTCTTTGATTTGTTTTTCAATCTCGGCATCATCCACCTCCACCTTTTTCTTGTCGGTGCCCTTGGCTTTCTTGTTCTTCTCGCTCTTTTTGTCCTTGTTCTTGCCCTGCTTGTCGGCAGCGGCTTTGGAGCCTTGGGGGTTGTTTTCGTCAACCTTTACGCCGCCGTCTTTCTTGATGCGTTTGCGTTTGCGTTTTTTCTCGTCGTCGCGTTTGGGTTTGGGTTTGTCGAACTGTGCCAGGTCGATTTTGCTTACCACCTTGGGACCTTCAAGTTTCTGGTACTGCGTCTCGATGAACTCCACTTCTTTCTTTGCCGGGGGCTCAGGAGGTGTTTGCTGTACGGGCTGTTGGGGCTGTTGTGGCTGCTGAGGTGCCTGAGCTTGCTGCTGTTGGGCTGCGGGTTGTTGCTGAGAGGCTTGCTGCTGGCTGCGCTTCTTTGCCTTTTCCGTTTTGGAGAGCTTGTTGGGCCTCATGCGTTGGTTGATGGCGTTGAGGTCTATCTTGTCCACGATACGCACCTCGGCGTCGAAGGCGTTTTTGCCCTCTTTGGCTCCTGCCACGCTGGAGCGCAGCACCTTGGTCTCGAATGCCGGGGTGGCAGGTTCCTCGTTTTTCTCGGCGGTATCGGGAATCTCATCGGTCTCTATGTTGTCGGAATTGTCAACATCCTCTGCTGGCTCCGGGGCTTCGGTCTTTTCCGGCTTTGCGGAATCCTCTTTATCTTCAGCCTGGTTTTTGGCGTTGGATTGCTGATACTCCTTATGGAGTGTTTCTTTAATAGAGGAGGGGCTGAAATTTTTGATAATAACCTCGTCGCCATAGTCTTTGATTTCCTCCGTACTGCCGTTGTTGGTGGCTTCGATGACGACGCTGCTGCCGGTGCTTATTTCTATGCGGTCGGCATTCTCTTTCACTTGGCGTTCGGCCTGGAAAGCCGTAGCCAACAAAGCATACTGCTCTGGAGTGAGGCGGGCATTGGGGTTGGTTTCTACCTGGTGCCCTTTCTTGGCCAGATATTCCACCAACGTTGGGATGCCGACGTTGAGCTCCTTGGCGGCTTTGTTCAGTCTGATGTTTTTTGGTTCTTCTGACATTATCACTCCTCCTTTTTGTTGATTTTCTGATGTCTGGGAGATTTCAGACAGTCGGATTAATGAAATGATGTATTATCGGTGTGAAAAATTTGACAGTACGGTTCTTTTCGGTTCTGTTTTCCGTACGAACATCTGATGGTCCGATAATATCAATGTTAGTCTTCAAATTCGGCCTTGAGGATTTCGAGGACGTTGTCGATGGTTTCCTCTTCAAGGTCGGTGCGGTTGATGAGTTCTTCTTTGGGCAGAGCGAGGACGCTTTTGGCGGTGTCGCACCCTATTTTTATGAACTCGTCGATGATCCACTGGTCTATCTCGTCGGCGAATTCTTTCAGGTCGACATCATCGAGGTCTTCGTCGGTGTTGCGGTACACTTCGATTTCGTAGCCGCAGAGTTTGCTGGCCAGCTTGATGTTGTGGCCGCCTTTGCCGATGGCCAGCGACACCTGGTCGGGTTCCATGAACACTTCAGCTGTCTTGTTTTCTTCGTTGATGTTGATTTTGGTTATCTCGGCGGGGCTTAGTGAGCGGCGAATCATCAGGTCGGCGCGGTTGGAATAGTTGATGACGTCGATGTTCTCGTTCTTCAGTTCGCGGACGATGCCGTGGATGCGGTTGCCCTTCATGCCCACGCAGGAGCCCACGGGGTCGATGCGGTCGTCGTAGGATTCCACAGCCACTTTGGCGCGTTCGCCGGGCACGCGGACGATGTTGCGTATGGTGATGAGGCCGTCGTAGATCTCGGGCACTTCGGCCTCGAGCAGGCGTTCGAGGAAGATGGGGGAGGTGCGCGAGAGGATGATGACGGGGTTGTTGTTCTTGAGCTCCACTTTGAGGACTATGGCGCGCACCGTGTCGCCCTTGCGGAAACGGTCGGCGGGGATTTGCTCGCTCTTGGGGAGCACGAGCTCGATCTTTTCCTCGTCGAGTACCAGTATTTCTTTGTTCCAAGGCTGGTAGACTTCGCCGATGACTATCTCGCCCACACGGTCCTTATATTTCTGGAAAATGAGAGACTTCTCGTAGTCCTGAATCTTGCCCACCAGGTTCTGGTGGATGGCGAGGATTTCGCGACGACCGAAGACACTGAGGGGGACGGGTTCGGAGAGCTCCTCGCCCACTTCGAAGTCGGACTCTATCTTGATGGCGTCCGAGTATTCGATTTCGCGTTTGTCGTCGGTGAGATGGCCATCCTCGACGATGAGGCGGTTGCGGTAGATCTCGAGGTCGCCCTTGTCAATGTTGACGATGATGTCGAAGTTGTCCTCTGTGCCATAACGTTTGGCAAGGGCGGTGCGGAACACCTCCTCGAGGATATGCATCAGCGTTTCGCGGTCGATGTTTTTGAAGTCTTTAAATTCCGAAAAGGAATCGATAAGGTCTGACGTTTTCATAAAAATTGAAGATTGTCGTTCGAAAAATGAAAGTCGGTGGCGATTTTCAGGTTTTCAAGCTATTCTTTGGGGTTTCTGTTAATCGAATTTTATTACTATTTTGGCTGTCTTGATGTCGGGGTAGGCGATGACGAGGGGTTCGCCGCCGGGGTTTTTCTTGCGCGGCAGCTTCAGGGTGATGTGGTCGTCGTCGGCATCGGCAAGGTGACCCTCTATGGTCTGGCCGTCGAAGGTGGTGACGGTGAGGTCCTGCCCGATGTTTTTCTTGTATTGGCGGCGCAGTTTGAGGGGCTGGTCAAGCCCGGCGGAGGCCACGTTGAGCTCGAAGTCCTCCGCGTCGCGGTCCAGGCTGTTCTCAATGGCGCGGCTCAGCTCGATGCAGTCGTCGATGGTGATGCCGTTGTCGCCGTCGATGGCCACATTGATGCGGTTGTCGGTGGATATTTTCAGGTCGACGAGGAACTTGTCGGTACCGCTGAGGGTTGTGTCGATCACCTCTAGCACGTGTAGTTTGTCAATCATCGTTATTCGTTTTTTTTCGCTGTTCTACTCCAACAAAAGAGGGGAACTTGCGTCCCCCTGCTCACGTTTCGAGTTGCAAAAGTACGAAGAATATTTTGATTTTTAGCCATTTTTTAAAAAGAATGATTTGTGATTTTTTGTAATGGTTTGATTGATATATATTTATATTTATATCTTTTTTTGTTTGAAAATGCCAAATTCTGTATTTTTTGGTGTCTTTATGTGTCAAATAAGTTTTTTTCGATGCTACACAATTATTTTTTATGAATAGCGTTTCCTATAATTAGAATGAAAAAATAGGGTGGGGGCGAAGGCGCGCTCCACTAAAGTGAATTGACCAAAAAAATAACGAAACTACGAGCCGTAATGAGACAATATCTTGACCTTTTGCAGCATGTGCTTGACAACGGCGTGCAGAAGAACGACCGCACGGGTACGGGTACACGCAGCGTTTTTGGCTATCAGATGCGCTTCAATCTGGACGAGGGCTTTCCGCTGCTGACCACCAAAAAGTTGCACCTGCGTTCCATCATCTACGAGCTGCTGTGGTTTCTGCGCGGTGAGACCAACATAGGCTACCTGCACGACCATGGAGTGACGATATGGGACGAATGGGCCGACGAGAATGGCGACCTCGGGCCGGTATATGGTAGCCAGTGGCGTTCGTGGCCCGACGGAAAGGGCGGTACCATCGACCAGATTGCCAATGTGGTGCAGCAAATCAAGCACAACCCCGACAGCCGCCGGCTGATGGTTACGGCTTGGAATCCCGCCGAGATAGAGGATATGGCACTGCCACCCTGCCATTGCTTGTTCCAATTCAACGTCGCCCAAGGGCGCCTCTCGTGCCAGCTCTACCAACGTTCCGCCGACATCTTTCTTGGCGTGCCTTTCAACATTGCCAGCTATTCGCTGCTGACAATGATGATGGCTCAGGCCACAGGCCTGCAATATGGCGATTTCATCCATACCCTCGGCGATGCTCATATCTATAATAATCATTTGGACCAGTGCCGTTTGCAACTTTCGCGCGATCCCAGGCCACTGCCTACCATGAGAATTAACCCCGCGAAGAAAGACCTTTTTGATTTCGATTTCGAGGATTTCACTCTGGAGAATTACAATCCTCATCCGCACATCAAGGGCGAGGTGTCGGTGTGACCTCCCGATATTTAAGATATTGATAATAAGAAAATGATTGAATTGTGAAATAATATGCTTAATGGTAAAGTGTTGAATCCGAATAATTTCTGCGTCATTATGGCAGGTGGCTTCGGCAGTCGCTTCTGGCCTCTGTGTTCGGTGAACAAACCCAAGCAGTTCATTGACCTCATGGGTACGGGGCAGTCGATGCTTCAGGATACTTTTCGCCGTTTCGAGGCTATCTGTCCCCGCGAGAATATCATTATTGTAACCACCAAGGCGCATGAGGCCCAGGTGCGTAGGCAGATACCTAACCTGTTGGATTATCAGGTGCTTTGCGAGCCCTTCCGCCGCAATACGGCGCCATGTGTGGCCTATGCCGCCTCGGTTGTCGGCCAAATCAACCCCAATGCCAACATCGTCGTTACCCCTTCGGACCATGCCATTTTCGGCACCAGCAATTTCCTCCGCAATATGAACGATGCCATCAGCCTGGTTGACCAGCACGACTGGATAGTGGTGCTCGGCGCACGTCCGGTAAATCCCAATGTCAAGTATGGCTACATCCAGTTCCGCGAGGCAGGGTTGCAACACACCTCTTCGCGGGTCCATAAGGTTATAACATTCGTCGAGAAGCCCCCCTACGATATGGCGTGCCAGTTCATCAATTCTGGCGAGTTTTTGTGGAACGCCGGTATCTTCGTTTGGAGGCTCCCGGTCCTGAAAAAAGCCTTTGAACGTCATCTCCCCGCCGTTGCCGAGAAATTCTTCGCCCTTGCTGCCGACACCCCGGCCAAAGTGCTTAAGGAGGTCTACACGCAGGCCCCAACCATTTCCGTCGACTACGGTATTATTGAGAAAGCCGACAACGTATACGTTATGGAGTCGGAGTTCGGCTGGTCGGATGTCGAGACGTGGGATTCGCTGGCTATGGCAATGCCAAAGGACGAGCATGGTAACGCTATCTCGTCGGGTCATGTGGTGACCTACGATACAAGCAATTGCGTGGTTCATCTTAACTCCGACAAATATGCCGTGATTCAAGGGCTTGATAATTATATCATTGCTGCTGGTGCCGACACGCTTATCATCTGTAGCCGCGACCAAGAAGACCAGCTGATGAAGTATAGCAGCGATGTGGAGGTGCTGAAATCGCTGAAGAATTAGGCGGCCTAAAAAAAAGGCTGTACCTCGTTTTGCTCAACTATGGGAAAAAATACAAATATAATATACAATCATGAAACATCAAGAAATAAAATATTTGCTTAAACAGGATGTCAGTGCGTTGATTGACACCACTATCTGTGTCAAGGGATGGGTCCGCACCAAGCGTGGCAACAAGAATGTGGCGTTCATAGCCCTCAACGACGGTTCTATCATCACCAACTTGCAGATTGTGGTCGACCTGGCAAAGTTCGACGATGAGCTGCTCCGTCGCATCACCACAGGAGCATGCCTCTGCGTAGAGGGGAAATTGGTGAAGAGCCAGGGCTCTGGCCAGTCGGTTGAAGTCCAGGCGGAGAATATAGTCATATATGGCGAAGCCGACCCCGACACCTATCCGCTGCAGAAGAAAGGCCATTCTATGGAGTTCCTGCGCGAGATAGGCCACCTGCGTCCACGTACCAACACTTTTGGTGCCGTGATGCGTATGCGCCACGAGATGGCCTACGCCATCCATACGTTCTTCCATCAGCGCGGCTTCTTCTATTTCCACACGCCTCTCATCACTGCCAGCGACTGCGAGGGAGCCGGCGAGATGTTCCAGGTCACTACGCTGGATCTCAACAATGTGCCGCGCAAAGAAGATGGCACGGTGGACTATGAGCAGGACTTCTTCGGCAAGCAGACCGCGTTGACCGTCAGTGGCCAGCTGGAAGGCGAGCTGGGAGCCACCTCGTTGGGTAAGATCTACACCTTCGGCCCCACGTTCCGTGCCGAAAACAGCAACACCCCGCGCCACCTTGCCGAGTTCTGGATGGTGGAGCCCGAGATGGCTTTCTACGAGCTCGACGACCTTACGGCTCTCGAGGAGGAATTCATCAAATTCCTTGTCCGCTGGGCCCTCGACAACTGCCAGGACGACCTACAGTTCCTCAACAATATGATAGACAAAGGCCTCATCGAGCGTCTGAAGAGTGTCATCGACACCGACTTCGTCCGTCTGCCCTATACCGAGGGCATAAAGATACTGGAAGAGGCTGTTGCCAAAGGCCACAAGTTCGAGTTCCCCGTCAGCTGGGGTGTCGACCTGGCTTCGGAGCATGAGCGCTATCTGGTGGAACAGCATTTCAAACGCCCCGTCATTATGATAGACTATCCCAAGGAGATCAAGGCATTCTACATGAAGCAGAATGCTGACGGCAAGACTGTGCAGGGCACCGATGTGCTGTTCCCGCAGATTGGCGAAATCATTGGCGGCTCGGTGCGCGAGGAGAACTACGACAAGCTTATGACACGCATCACCGAACTGAATATACCCATGAAAGATATGTGGTGGTATCTCGACACGCGCCGTTATGGCACCTGCCCCCATGCCGGCTTCGGCCTCGGTTTCGAGCGCCTGATGCTTTTCGTCACCGGCATGTCCAACATCCGCGATGTCATTCCTTTCCCACGTACTCCGAAGACTGCCGAGTTCTAATTGATGGAAATTGGCATTGATGTAATATACATGCGGCGTTGCCTGCAGTTGGCCGCCAACGGGATGGGGCGCACTCGCCCCAACCCGCTGGTTGGTTGTGTTGTCGTTAAAGATGGACATGTTCTTAGCGAAGGATTTCATCAGGAGTACGGTCACAACCATGCCGAGCGCAACGCCCTTCTGCGACGTGGTGACTTCCGTGGCGCCACTCTCTATGTCAACCTGGAGCCTTGCTCGCACTATGGCAAGACGCCTCCCTGTGCCGACCTTATTGTGGAGAGCGGCATTCGCCGTGTGGTGTGCTGCAACGACGACCCGAATCCCCTTGTGGCAGGACGTGGTTTCCAGAAACTTGAGGATGCCGGCATCGAGGTAGTGCGCCACGTTCTGGAAGAGGAGGGCCGCGAGCTGAACCGTCGTTTCTTCACCTTCATGGAGAAAAGGAGGCCTTATATTATCTTGAAATGGGCCGAGAGCGCCGACGGTTTCATGGCCCCCGATAGCGATAAATCTTATTGGATCAGCAATGATTACCAGACCTTGATGAGCCACCGGCTACGCACTACCGAAGCTGCTATCCTTATCGGTTCTCAGACCTATATTGATGACCACTCCAGACTGACGGCTCGCCTTTTTGCAGGCAACAATCCGCAACCTGTTGTTCTGGACCGACGCGGCCGATTGCATGATGTGCCTGATCATTGGCTCCATCTTCATTGCAAGACGCTTGGCGAAGTGGTGCTTGAACTATTCGAGCGTAAGATTCAGTCCCTTATTGTTGAAGGAGGCCGCAGGATTCTCGATGCGTTCATTGCCGAAGGCCTTTACGACGAGGCTATTATTTTCCGCAGCTCAATTCTTTTAGGCTCAGGACTTAAAGCCCCATCTGTCCCACCCTTTCCAGAGGGAAGGCTTCACTTTTTGTGAGCGTAAAGCTTCGTTGTCGTGGTCGGCGAGCCAGAAATGCTCGTAGGCCATGAGCTGATCATCGCTCATGGCCGACTTCTCGATGATGCCGAGAGCCTTGCTTGTCAGCTTGTTGTTGAGCAGCTCGGCGGGGACATTGACGGTACGCTCTCCAATCCCGGTTATCTTTCCAGACAACTTACCAATTCATTGGCCTTTCCCTGTTTTTTAAATTATCTAAAATAAAAAACATACCATTTTCAACTTTTCAGGTCGAATTATTTTCGTACCTTTGCAGTATGGCATGGGGAATGTTAAATATTGTAATCATTTGCAAATTTACTGAATTTTAATAACATACACAAGGTTTTACTCCACTTTTTATGCTAAAAATATGCTCCCGAAACATGAACTATTATCTTTGTAGACGATAGTAACATTATTACAATATGTCACGTGAACAAATCATAGAAAAGCACAAGAGCCTCTTCTGGTACACGCCGGAGGCAGAGAAACAGAATATCAGCGACGATATGCTTGTTGAACGCATACTGAACGACGGTACGCTAGACGATTACCGTGAACTGATAGATACGCTTGGAGGCAAGCGTGTGGCTGAGGTGTTCTTTTCGGCCAAAGGCCGTCAAAGGCAGAACTACTACCCAGAGATTTATCATTTCTTTTCTCTTGTTCTGAAGAAATATGCATAGCGAAATATTGAACGATAATCAGAAGAGGTTGCTCACGTTGATGGCTCAGTTCCGACGTGAGTATTATTTGGTTGGTGGCACAGCCATTGCTCTCTACATTGGGCATCGTCGCTCTATCGACTTCGATTTGTTCAAGCCGTCGACTATCAACCACAAGCGTAACCTTGATAAGATTACAGCTTCGTCGTTCGCTCATGTCGTTACCCGACGTGTTTCGGAGCAAATGAATCTCATAGTCAACGACGTGAAGGTTACTTTCTTCCAATATCCTTTTCCCATTGAGCCAACGGCAAAGTTTGAGAACTGTTTCCGTTTGCCGTCTCTGCTGCAACTGGCCGCAATGAAAGCATATACACTTGGCCGGCGTTCCAAGTGGAAAGACTACGTTGACCTGTATTTTCTATTGCGTGACCACTTCACTATAGCAGACATTTCCTCTGTTGCCACCAGAATTTTCGGCGAGCTCTTTTCCGAGAAATTGTTCCGTTCCCAACTCTGCTATTTTGATGATATTGACTATACTGAGACTGTGGACTGGCTCATTCCTAACCCACCGACAGAGGAAGAAATCAAAGAGGCACTGACGGAGTTTGCTACTGATGGGGTGTAACTTGTCAAATCGAAGTTTAGTAGTATGTAGACAGAATTGCCAGAATGTCCTAAGTTCAACAAATAAATGCACATTTTACTGAAAACAAGTGTGGGCTAAAATGTAGGAGGTCGTGATTCCATCCCGACCAGTGCGAAGACAAAGCGAAGAGATACGGCAATACAATGATAATTTATGAGAGTGCCTTATTCTCCGCTCATCTATTGGTTACTACAGTGCGTCGATTTCGGAAGGGGTGAGGCCTGTGGCTGAAGAGATTTGGTCGACCGGAAGACCCATTTGCTTCAGGGATTTGGCAATTGCCGTTTTCTCCTCTGTGCGACCCTGCTGGAGACCTTGCTGGAGGCCTTGCTGGAGACCCTGCTGGAGACCCTGCTGGAGACCCTGCTGGAGGCCTTGCTCGCGGCCCTGCTGGAGGCCCTGCTGGAGGCCATCTTTGAGGCCCTCTTCGTGGCCCCTAATGTAATGGCCATAGCGTATGGCCTCATCGTCGTGGACGGCGAGCCAGAAATGTTCATAGGCGTTGAGCTGCTCATCGCTCATGGCTGCTTTCTCGATGATGCCGAGGGCCTTGCTTGTCAGCTTGTTGTCGAGCAGTTCGGATGGGACGTCAACGGTACGCTCCCCTATCTCGGTGAGGAAGCGGAGCCAGAGCACGGCCATCTTCTTCTCGGCGATGGTCTTGGGCTTGAATTTGGGCAGCTCGACGAAGACGAGGCGGAATCCCTCGATGCGGCGCTCGGGGTGGATGGTGTTAACGATGGCGTAGTCATGATAGAACTCGTCGGGGCCGCTCTCGAAGCCTATGTCGTTGATGAGGCTGAGGCAGTAGACGGGCTGAATGAGGCTGTAGTTCTCGTTCTTGTCGAGCTGCTTTATGACGGCCTTGGATGCATTGAGAAGTACGCGCTGCTGAAACCAGGGGTTCCAGTAGAGCTGCATCTCGACGATGAACTGTCGGCCACGGCCGTCGGTGCAGCGCACGTCGACAAT
>JAFSQF010000050.1 GCA_017446745.1 Bacteroidales bacterium | reverse complement strand
TAGGGGCGACATATATTAGCCGTGGGCGAAAGCCCACGGTATAAACCAGGCAGTTACATTGAGCCCCGTAGGGGCGACATATTATAAATAATAATCCAAATAGCATCCCAATATGTAAACTATTTTTGCACGATTACTTAATTAATATTTTTTTTCTGCCGTGTCACGAATTTTTTTCGTACTTTTGCAAAAATTTTTTAAAAAATTAACTTATGACACAAACTGGTATTAAAACGTTGAGAGACAATGCGGCAATGCGTTGGATTGCTCTCTTGCTGTTGGCGCTTGCCATGTTCTGCGCCTACATTTTCATGGACATCCTTTCGCCTATCAAGGATTTGATGATGCTTCCCGTGAGCGAAGGCGGAAGGGGATGGGACTCCACTGCTTTCGGTACCATGCAAGGGTCCGAGACGTTTCTTAACGTCTTCGTCTTCTTCCTGATTTTCGCGGGAATCATTCTCGACAAGATGGGCGTCCGGTTCACGGCTGTCCTCTCCGGCGCTGTGATGCTCGTGGGCGGCTTGATCAAGTTCTATGCCGTTAGTCCCAGCTTTATGGGCACTGGCCTTGAGACCTGGTTCAATACCCACCTGAATCATATTCCTGTCTTTGAGCAACTTGGCGTGTCACCATTCTATGAAGGCATGCCTGCGTCGGCAAAGCTCGCAGCTTGTGGTTTTATGATTTTCGGTTGCGGCGCTGAGATGGCTGGTATTACCGTCAGCCGCGGTATCGTCAAGTGGTTCAAAGGCCGCGAGACGGCTTTGGCCATGGGCTCTGAAATGGCTTTGGCTCGCCTCGGCGTGGCCACCTGCATGATTTTCTCGCCCTACTTCGCTAAGCTCGGTGGCTCTGTCCATGTCGAGAACTCTGTCAAGTTCGGTGTCGTACTGCTCTGCATCGCTCTTATCATGTTTGTCACCTATTTCTTCATGGACAAGAAGCTCGACTCGCAGACCGGCGAGGCCGAGGAGAAGGACGACCCCTTCAAAATCTCCGACATCGGCAAAATCCTCTCCAGCCTTGGCTTCTGGCTCGTGGCTCTGCTCTGCGTGCTTTACTACAGCGCTATCTTCCCCTTCCAGAAATATGCTGTCAATATGCTCCAGTGCAACCTCACCCTCACCGAGGCCGACCCCAACACCTTCTGGGGCGGTAACGTAGTGACCATCGTCCAGTACATTGTCATGCTCCTCGTCGCCGTGTGCGCCTTCGCCAGCAACTTCTCCAAGAATAAGAACCTGAAATATGGTCTGATGATCTTTGCCGTCATTGCCCTGGTGGTGTACTGCTACATGGGTTATATGCGTGGCACTGCCGAGACCATCTTCGCCGTCTTCCCGCTCCTCGCCGTGGCTATCACGCCTATCCTGGGCAACTATGTGGACCATAAAGGCAAGGCCGCCTCGATGCTTATGATTGGCTCTATCCTCCTGGTGCTCTGCCACCTCACCTTCGCTTTCATCCTGCCTCTCTGCAAGGGTAGCGCCGTGGGCGGCACCATTGTGGCCTATGTGACCATCCTGGTTCTGGGCGCCTCGTTCTCGCTTGTCCCCGCCGCTCTGTGGCCCTCGGTGCCAAAGCTCGTCGACGAGAAGATTATCGGCTCCGCCTACGCCCTCATTTTCTGGATCCAGAATATCGGCCTGTGGCTCTTCCCGCTCCTTATCGGCAAGGTGCTCGACAGTACCAATCCTGCCGGCACTGATGCTCACGAGCTCAACTACACCTGGGCTCTTGTGATGCTCGCCTGCCTCGGCGTCGCCGCTCTGCTCATAGGCATTTATCTCAAGGCCGTCGACAAGAAGAAACACCTCGGCCTCGAAGAACCCAACATCAAGCCCGAAGCCTAAAGCCCAAGGCCTAAAGCCTAAGGTCTAAGGTCTAAACCCTAAAGCCTAAGGTCTAAACCCTAAAGCCTAAGGTCTAAACCCTAAAGCCTAAGGTCTAAACCCTAAAGCCTAAGGTCTAAAACAATAACTCTTGAAATATTAGCAACAAAAAGAAGGTGCCCTCTTCCCCAAGAGGCACCTTTTTTTGTTTCCCCAAAAAACAAAATGTTCTTTTCCTTCAATGACCTCTTCCCAAGGACTTCTTCGGTTGCGTCGGATTTCGGTTGCGTCGGATTTGCAATCCGACGCAAAATAATATAAGGATTAATGATTATCCGCATTTTCCACAAAGAAACCTCGGAAAGGCTTAGTGACATTAAAAAAATAAGATGTAACGATAATCTAACCTAACTGAGCCCCGTAGGGGCGGCATATATTAGCCGTGGGCGCGAGCCCACGGGACTCGAATTACCCTATCCTATATGAGCCCTGTAGGGGCGGCATATTAAGTAACGGTAAAAATTTACCGAAGTGTTGATTGTATCAACTTCTTTTTTAATTATTACTTAATCTTAATAACCCCAGACAAACAAAGAGCAGCCAGGAAGGCTGTAAATCAAAACCGTTCCTGCGTCTCGAAGTGACGCGATTTCAAATTTGTGCCGTTTGCGGATAATCATTAAGGATTTTTAATCCGCAAAATAACGGATTAAAAATCCTTATAGTGACTGTAAAAAAATAATGTGTAACGATAGTGATGTAAAAAAAGCAACTATAATTCGTGTAAATTCATTTCGCCTGCGAAAAAAATAGTTTTATATTCAGTGTCGCATATCTTGAAAATCATGTAATTCGTGCCAATTCGTGCTAATTCGTAGACCCCCAAAAAAACAATCGTTTTACCATTTTTGCGCCTACCCGATTGTATCACCTTATTTTTTACTTATTGCTTAACGAACGCAAATGCCGACAATTTTTAGTAAGTAATCAGTCATCTTTATTTGTCATTTTCCCTGCTTTCCGTGTGAAAACCAAACAGAATAAAAACGAATATCTCGTCGTTATTTATCTGCTTTGCATTGTGATAATGCGTTTTGTTAAAATAACAAAGTCTCTGTATCCCCCAAAATGCACACCTTTGCAATCCATGCAAGCGTCCACAGGTACGCTCCCCCATAAAAGATTGGAAAACTGTCGTCAGGCCAGTATTGTAGAGAAGTATACTTTGGTTTTGGCTTAATGGCTCGAGGTTCAAGGTGTTCGGTTGGCAATAAAAAAACGAAGAAAACGTTATTAGGATATGAACGATCAAGATAATACATTGTTTGCCCAATAAGAGATGCAGTCGCCATTTGATGCCATCAAAGATGTTGACGAAAACGGCCGCGAGTGGTGGAACTCCAGACGGCTGGCACGGCTGATGGGCTATATGAAGTATTGGAACTTCGAGCGGCTGATGGACAAGGTGACGGCGTTCCTGCAACAGCAAAAGGGGCTGGACCTTAAGGACCACATGGTGGAGATTGAGGAGATGGCACAGCTGAACAACGGTGGCTGGCGGCAGGTGAAGTCTGTCGTGCTGTCAAGAAAAGCCTGCATGGCCATTGCCAGTAATGCTGACCAAAAGAAACCTATAGTAAAAGTAGCCAGAGACTACTTCATGAAGGACATGAACTCCGCGGAACTGGCCAATAGCGTAGAAGGCAATGTGCTGATTTACCGTTCGAACACCGGCAAAGTGAATGTGAATGTGCTGTTCAGCAACGAGACCTTTTGGCTCTCGCAGAAGCGGATGTCGGAGTTGTTTAATGTGACGATACCAGATATTGTTTATCATCTTAGGCAGATAAATGAAAGTGGGGAGGTGCAATTGTCCGCAGCAATTAAAAAATTTTAATTCCCTCGGACAATTGCGATGAACAAGGTGTCCTTTTTGGGGTGGGTTTGCTCCGTTTTAAGCACAAGCCTGTCGCTGATGCTTTTCTGCAACTGGTTAATATAATATTGCTTCGTAAAACAATATACGATGAATATGAAAATAGGACGTAAATGTTAGAATAAATATTCTGATTCATCTTCGGCGGGCGCGTTGGATTCCATAAACATCACAAGGTAGACGGGCATATATGTAACTTTGCCGTCCTGGTATATCTCTCGTTCGTTGGAGACGACGGTGGCCGACGGGATGTGATAGTCAGGGTTCCCCAAGAGGTTGTTGAGGGCGCTATGCACGGTGTAGTCCTTGCCCGACTTGACCTCGATGGGATGGGGTCTCATGGCCGTGTGGTTGTCAATCAGATAGTCGACTTCGCCCTGCTTGCGCTGGTCGTAGTAGAAGAGCTTGTGCCCGTGGGCACGCAGCTCCTGCGCCACCACGCTCTCATAGACGCTCCCGAGGTTGATGCTGCGTATGTCGTCGAGTACGGGGCGGATGTTGTTGTTATAGAGCTGTCCGGTGAGCAATCCCACATCGTTCAGGTAGAGTTTCAGCAGGTTTTTCTGCAGCGACTCGCTCAGCGGGAAAACAGGATTTGCAATGGCGTGAACGGCCAACGCGATGCCCGAGGAGATGAGGTATTCGAACTCCTCCTGGTACTGCTCGAAACGGTCGCCCTTCTTGCCGCGAATCTCCTTTGCCACAATGCGTTTCTTCTTGTTTTCCATCTGCGAAGGGATCATCTCGTAGATGCGGCGGATGAGCAGCTTCTTGCTCTGCTCCTTCTCGTACTTGGAGGCATCGGAGGCGTAGAGGGTGCGGATGCCTTCTTGCACCTCGCGGACGCGGACGATATTGTGCGTTTCGAGGTAGGTGTTGACGGCATCGGGCATTCCGCCCACCAGCAGATAGCGGCGGAAGAGATCCATTACGTGGTTGTGGTGCTCTACTGAAAGGCTCTGGCGGTTCTCGTAGGCGTTACGCAGCATATCGATGGCCTCTGTGCCGAAGCCGTTGGCAATGAGAAACTCCTCGAAGTCGAGCTGGAACATCTCCTTGGGGATGACGCTGCCGACGGGGATGGAGGTGGCGTCCTGCAAAGTGATGCCCAGCAAGCTGCCGCTGGTGATGTAGCGGTAGCGGCCGTCTTCGCGCAGGAACTTCAGCATGGTGAGGTACTGCGGGTAGTGCTGTATCTCATCGAGAAAGACCAACGTGTCGTTGCGGTCGCCCAACCGGTCGCCCGCCACCATGCTGAGGGTAAAGTAGAAGTCCTCCTTCTTGTGGATGTTTTTGAAAAGCTGGTCGCCCTCGTCATCCTCCACGAAGTTGATTTCAATGAAGTTCTTATACAACCGCGTACCCACCTCGCGGATGCTGAACGATTTGCCAATCTGACGGGCACCTTGTAATATGAGAATCTTGTCGGCGCCCGACTTTAGGTGCTTTTCGAGATACGATGTAATCTTGCGGTATAGCATGGTGATTTACAATTTCGACTTACGTCCAAAGTGCTTCCGCTCGGCATAGCTCAAGCATAAGATGCTTGGCTCTGCGCTCGCTTAATCGCACTTTTCAATAATTTCTCGTAGTTAAAAACTACACTTTTCAATAGTTTTTATAACGAAAAAACTACACTTTTCAATAAAATTTCCGATT
>JAFSQF010000049.1 GCA_017446745.1 Bacteroidales bacterium | reverse complement strand
CCAACTCCGCTTCTGTTGGCGGCGCAAAAGTACTAACTTTTTTACAACCCACAAAATTTCTTCCCAAAAAAACAGCCTAAAATTTGTCCATTAGAACACCGCGTCTCTAAAACAGCCTAAAATTTGTCCATTACACCAAAAATTATCGCATCTGCAATAAAACAGCCACCGCCAACGTTAACAGCTACATATTGTAAGACCCTAAAAGAGGAAATCAATTTGCAATGAAGAAAGAAGAAACCTACCAGTTGCTATACAAGCAGATAGAAAGCCTATTGAGCGGTGAAGACGACATGATTGCCGCCATGTCGAACATGGCGGCGATGCTGCACAACACATTCCATTTCTGGTGGACCGGCTTCTACCGTGTGGCTCACAACGCCAAATCAAACGATAACCATTCCGAGCTTATTCTGGGGCCTTTCCAAGGCCCGGTGGCATGCATGCACATAGGCTTCGGGAAAGGGGTATGCGGAACAGCATGGAAAGAGCGGCGCACCGTTGTGGTGCCTGATGTAGAGCAATTTCCGGGGCATATAGCCTGTAGCAGCGAGAGCCGCAGCGAGATAGTGGTGCCAATATTCAGCAATGCCGACGTGGTGGCCGTGCTCGACATCGACAGCCGCGAACTGGGGACTTTCGACGAGACCGACGCCCGCTGGACAGAGAAAATCGTCGCACTCCTGCCAACCCGGAAAGCCAATGCCTTAGAGCACCCCGCGGCCGAAATCCACCTTGCCGCCGGCTGCTTCTGGGGGGCTGAGAAATATCTGAAACTGATACACGGCGTCACCTTCACTGAAGTGGGCTTCGCCAACGGCAACACCCAAAGCCCTACCTACGAAGAGGTTTACACCGACACTACAGGCTACGCCGAAACAGTACACCTGCGTTACGACCCCAGCGTAGTAAGCCTCCGCTTCCTGCTACAGATGTATTTCAAAGCCATCGACCCCACCAGCCTCAACAAGCAGGGCGAAGACGAAGGCACCCGCTACCGCACCGGCATCTATTACAGCAATGCCGCCGACCGCGCCGTAATCGACGAGGTGGTGGCCGAGGAGGCAAGGAAATACGACAAGCCTTTGCACGTGGAAGTGGAGCCACTGCGCAACTTCTACCCCGCCGACGAATACCATCAGGACTATCTCGACAAGCACCCCAATGGCTACTGCCACCTTCCCGTGGCCCTGTTCGAGCTTGCACGCAACGCCAAACAGTAGTAGGCCGGGATGAAATCCCTACCTCCTATGCGAAACGTTCCTGAATCTCGGATTTCATGAATTCGATGGCTTCGTCGGTAGGTATTTTGCTCTTGGCAACGCTTTCGAAAATGGCTCCAGCAAGGCTTGAAGGGTCTGCATCGGCAGCGAGCTTCACGGCAGAAGCGTTGATAAGGTTGATCATCTCTTCCTTAGCCTCGCGGATGCGGTTCCACGACTCGGTGCTGAGATACACCTGCTGCGAGAGGTTGTGCTCCCACTCGTCGCGTATGTTTTTCGTCATGGCCACTTGCAGGGCCTTGATGTCCATGCCCGGACGAAACGTACGAAGTATCAGGCTATTGGGCGATATACGTTCAAGATAGAGAGCCATGCGCTCATAGGCCTGCAGACGTATTGGAGTGACTGTCTTTAGCGATTCCTTGTGCTCGTCGATTTTCATCTGCAACATCTGCATCTTCTGCTGGTTGTCGAGATAGGATTTCACTATCTTGTAGAAAAGAAAACCAGTGACGGCAACACTAAGCAACGCCGTCAGGACAATAATAATAGCAATTGAAATAGTAGACATCTGTTGTTTATCTGTTGAACTGTTTATTTGTTGAATTGATAGATTGCACACCTATTGATTGTTGGCCTCAATCCAGTTTAAGGACGGCGAGGAAGGCACTTTGCGGCACCTCCACATTGCCCACCTGACGCATACGCTTCTTGCCTTCTTTCTGTTTCTCAAGCAGTTTTCGTTTGCGTGTGATATCGCCACCGTAGCATTTGGCAGTGACATCCTTGCGCACCTGGCGCACCGTTTCGCGGGCTATAATCTTGCTGCCGATAGCCGCCTGTATGGCCACGTCGAACTGCTGGCGCGGTATGAGGTCTTTCAACTTCTCGCACATCTTTCGCCCTATGGGATAGGCATTGTCGACATAGGTCAGCGTCGAAAGGGCATCCACGGGGTCCCCATTCAGCAGTATCTCCAACTTCACCAGTTTGGAGGGCTTGAAGCCATTAAGGTAGTAGTCGAACGACGCATAACCTTTCGAGATGCTCTTCAGCTTGTCGTAGAAGTCGAACACCACCTCGCCAAGCGGCAGGTCGAACGTGATCTCTATCCGGTCGGTGGTAAGGTAGTTCTGGTTCTTCAGTATGCCGCGTTTGTCCATACAGAGCTTGATGACCGGACCTATATAATCCGCCTTGGTGATGATTTGGGCATGGATATAAGGCTCATACACCTCGCTGATATTGTTGGGCTCGGGCATCCCCGAGGGGTTGTAGACATCAATCTCGGTGCCGTTGGTCAGCTTCACCTTGTATTGCACGTTGGGCACCGTCGTAATCACGTCCATATTGAACTCCCTGGTCAGCCTCTCTTGCACTATCTCCATGTGCAGCAGTCCCAGGAAGCCGCAGCGGAAGCCGAAGCCAAGGGCCAGCGAGCTCTCCGGCTCGAAAGTCAACGAGGCATCATTCAGCTGCAGCTTCTCGATGCTGGCGCGGAGTTCCTCATAGTCGTCAGTATCCACCGGATAGACACCGGCGAAGACCATGGGTTTCACAGCCTCGAAGCCCTCAATGGCCTTCTCGCAGGGGTTCTGCACATGAGTGATGGTGTCGCCCACACGCACCTCCCTGCTGCTTTTTATGCCGCTGATGATATAACCCACGTCGCCGGCCATGAGTTCCTTGCGCGGCTCCATGTTCAGGCGCAGCACGCCGATTTCGTCGGCATGATAGTCTTTCTCGGTGCTGACGAACTTCACCCAGTCGCCCGTGCGAAGTGTGCCGTTCATGATGCGGAAGTAACTGATGATGCCTCGGAATGGGTTGAAGACCGAGTCAAACACCAGTGCCTGAAGCGGTGCCTGGATGTCGCCTTCGGGAGCGGGGATGCGGTCGACGATAGCGTCCAAGATGGCCGGCACCCCCTCGCCAGTCTTCGCGCTGCACGCAAGGATGTCATCCCTTTCGCAGCCCAGCAGGTCCATAATCTCATCGGCCACCTCCTCAGGCATAGCGCTGTCGAGGTCAATCTTGTTCATCACTGGAATGATTTCCAAGTCGTTCTCTAAGGCCAAGTAGAGGTTGCTGATAGTCTGCGCCTGAATGCCTTGGGTGGCATCAACCACCAGAAGGGCACCCTCGCATGCAGCTATCGAACGGCTCACCTCATAGCTGAAGTCCACGTGGCCCGGAGTGTCGATAAGGTTGAGGACATAGTCCTTGTAGTTCATCTGGATAGCGTGACTTTTTATGGTGATGCCACGCTCTTTCTCAAGGTCCATATCATCCAGCACCTGGTCTTGCATTTCGCGCTGGCTTACCGTGTTAGTGACCTCCAAGAGGCGGTCGGCAAGTGTGCTTTTGCCGTGGTCTATATGTGCGATGATACAGAAATTGCGAATATTTTTCAAAGCGGAAGAGTTGATTTATTTAGTTATTGCAAAAAGGGGGGCGGTGTGCCCCCCATTTCTCTTCGAATTACAATCCGGTAATTTATTTGGTCACACTCGAATTGTTGGCGTTGCCGGCAACCTTCTTCTGGTCGCGGTTTTGCTTGCCTTCTTTCTTGGGGCCGTTGTTGTCTTTCGCCACGCCGGCATCAGACTTGGTGGGTTTCTGCACTGCAGCGTTCCCGTTGCAGGCAGGCTTCGCGCTCTGGCTGTTCTTCTGGCACTGACCGTGGTTGGGGCACTTGCCGCAACCCTCTTTCTTGGCCTCGTCCTTAGGGGTTTGCTTGGTGGCCGACTGAGGAGCCTGCTTCTTCGAATTGTCCACCTGCGAAGCGGCGGGTTTTGCAGCGGTGGCAGGAGCCTTCTTTACCGGCGACTGTGCTAAAGCCATGCCCGCACAGAGAACCATGGCGGCAGTAAACAATGCTAATTTCTTCATAATGAGTAATTTTAAGAATTAATAAAACATTTTATACATTATAACTCTTCTTCCATAACGTAGCACTGTATGATTTATTGTTGAACCACATGCAAAAAAATCTTAAGTATGCCTTCATAAAAAAGGAGCAGCCCTATGGTTGCTCCTTTCATTATTGCTTTAGTTCCGAGCGTCACGCTCAGCCGAGGCGACGGAACTGGCAGGTGAAGTGGCGCATCAGCTCGGCCTCCCAGGTGATCTCCAGACCGCGTTTGATGGTGTCGCGACGGTCGTAGACGTTCTTGAGGGCTGCTGCTATAACATCCATGTGGTTGTTGGTGTAGACGCGACGCGGGATGCAGAGGCGGACGAAGTCGTTGCCGCCGAAGCGGTTCTGGCGCGTCACGGGGTCGCGGTCGGCCAGCACGTAGCCAATCTCGCAGGCACGGATGCCGGCCTCAAGATAGAGCTCGCAGGTGAGGGTCTGGGCAGGGAATTCCTCCTTGGGAATGTTGGTGAGGACCTTGTCGGCATCGACGAAGATGGCGTGACCACCGGCGGGACGCTGGTAGGGGATGCCATACTCGTCGAGCTTGGCGGCGAGATAGTGGACCTGCTTGATGCGGGTCTCTACCATCTCGAATTCAATGTTCTCTTTCAGACCGACGGCAAGGGCGTCCATGTCGCGTCCGTTCATACCGCCATAGGTGAGGAAACCCTCGAAGGGGATGCAGAAAAGTTTGGCACCCTCGTACCAGTCTTTCTTGTTGGTGGCGATGAAACCGCCCATGTTGACCAAGCCGTCCTTCTTGGCGCTCATGGTCATGGAATCGGCATAGCTGAACATCTCGAGGGCTATCTCGCGGAGGGTCTTGTTTTCGTAGCCTTTCTCGCGCGTCTTGATAAAGTAGGCGTTTTCGATGAAACGGGCACTGTCGACGTTGACGGGGACGCCATATTTATGGCAGAGCTCGCAGGTCTCGCGGATATTCTGCATCGAGACGGGCTGGCCGCCTACGGTGTTGTTGGTGACGGTGAGGACCATGAAGGGTACGTTGCCCTTGTTTTCCTGCAGCACCTTCTCGAGTTTCTCGAGGCTGACGTTGCCCTTGAAGGGGACTTCAAGCTGGGTGTCGTAGGCTTCGGGCACGGTGACGTCGACGGCGAAGGCCTTGCGGCTCTCGATGTGGCCCTTGGTGGTGTCGAAATGGGCGTTGCCGGGGATGACGTTGCCGGGCTTGACGAGGTAGCTGAAAAGGACGTTCTCAGCAGCACGGCCCTGGTGGGTGGGGATGACATACTCGAAGCCGGTGAGTTCGGTGATGGTGTCCTTCATGTGGTAGAACGAGCGGGCACCGCCGTAGCTCTCGTCGCCCATCATCATCGCGGCCCACTGGCGGTCGCTCTGTGCGCCGGTACCGGAATCGGTGAGGAGGTCGATGTAGACGTAGTCGCTCTTGAGCATGAAGACGTTCTGATGGGCTTCGTTGAGCCATTTTTCACGCTGCTGGCGGGTGGATTTCTTTATGGGTTCCACCATCTTGATTTTCCAAGCTTCTGCAAATGGGAGTTCCATGATATTGTTTTTTTTATTAGTTGATATGAAAAAAATTGCCAAACAAAAGAAAAAAATAAAAAATGCACGCGATAATGGCATCGCGTGAAGGGGGCAAGACGACAACTGTCGCGCCTCGCTTACAGACAATAAACATCTCTTTTCTTGATATTTAAGAAAAGCGTGCGGATGTTTATATCTATGTTCGGATTCTTCATGTTTGGAATTGCAAAAATACTAAAAAAAACAAAACGAAATGTTAAAAATATAAAAAGCTTACGGTTTACGGCTTACGGCTTAGGGGTCTACGAATTAATAGGAATTTTAGTATTTAAAGCTAAGGATGGTGATATCGTCGTTTGGCGCGTTGCCATCGGCAAAAGCCTTCACGCTGCGGTAGAGGTCCTCAACAACCTGCTGCTCGCTGCATTCCATATTGCGCGCCACCTCGCCTTTGGCCCACTGTAGCAGTCGGTCGTTGCCGAACATGGTTTTGTCGGCACGCTCTGCCTCGTTGACGCCATCGGTATATGCCACGATACGCGTGCCGCGTTCAATCTGGATGCTTTCCGACTGGTAGGGGAAGTCCGGGAAAAGGCCGATGGCGAGATTTGCCTTGGCTTTGAGGAAATAAGGCTCGCCGGCGGGTGGTATGACGATAATTGGGTTGTGCCCCGCGTTGCAGAAGTCCATACGCCCGCTCTCGTAGTCGATGCGTGCCACGAAAAGGGTGACGAACATGTTGTTGCTGTTGGCGTCGGTGACGCTGTTGTTGATGCGGCTCATCACGGCATCCATAGATTGGTTTAGCCCGGCCACGAACCGAAGGGCTGCGCGCGTTATGGCCATCATGAGCGAGGCCGGAACACCTTTGCCCGACACGTCGCCGACTGAGAAATAAGTGTCACGCTCGTGCACAACGAAGTCGTAGAGGTCGCCACCCACCTCCTTGGCGGGCTCAAGCATTGCGTAGATGTTCTGCGGGAAGTCGGTGCGGAGCATGCCCATCTGGATGTTGCGCGCCACGTTGAGCTCCGATTCCATGCGCTCATTTGCCGCCGTGGTGGTCCTCAACTCTTCTATATAGTCGGTTATGGAGTTCTGCATAAAGACAAAAGAGTCGTGCAGGTGCTTCATCTCGTCTTGACTTTTGATATCGGGGAGCTCCGCCTTGAGGTCGCCCTTGGCCATGCGGAGGGCGGCATCAGAAAGCTCGGTGATCGGAACGGTCATCCGGCGGATGGTGCGGCGGCAGATGAAATAGAGCAGTAGCAACCCCACAATACCAATGAAGAAAAGGTTTACGTGCATCTGAGAGCTTCGTTCAAGCACCTCCTTGTAGGGGCACATTATAGAAACCACCCAGCCGTTGTGTAGCGGGCCGAAGACCACGAAACTCAACTTCGAGCCCACCCAAATGCGGCGCATGGTGTCCTTGCCCTTCATCATGTCGGCCTGCAGCTCTTGCAGCTCCGCGTTGTCCTTCATGGCTTTTCGGATCTGCGCTATGATAGCGGTGTCGGAGATGCCTATCAGCTCGTTGCCGCACGCAACGGTGGTCAAGGAGTTCTTGTAGGGGCGAAGACTTTGGCAGCGTTGCTCCATCCATTCTATAGGCAGCTCGCAAGTGACGATTCCAACTAGGACGCTGTCGGCTCCCTGCCTGCGGAAGGCGGGGTAGCAATAGGCCGTTACGTGCAGGTTGCGGTCGCCCTCGGCCTTGTAGGGCGGGGCCCAGAAGGGACGGCGGTACTTCTCAGCGGCACGCATACAACGCACCACCCACGAATCGTCCGACCAGCCTCCCTGTTGGCGGAAGCTCCGCACCGCCCCGGTGCTGTCCTCATAGCTGTAGAGCACCCCAGGCCCCTCGGCAGTAGGGATGATGACCGAACCGGCGCAAATAAGGGAATCAATGGCCACGGTCTGGCTGACTATCTGCTCGGCTACGGCAACGTCGGTGGTGGTCTGCAGCAGGGCTGCCACCGTTCGCGTAGACATCTCCACCTCGTTGAGGGGCAATTCAAAATCGCTCATGGTGCCGTGAAGTATAGAACGTGTAGAGATTTCGGCCTCCACAGCAATGAGCCTGTTGGAAGTGACCCCCACAACAATCAGTTCAACAATAAAAATTATAACGACCACGAGCAAGACTTTTCCACTAAGTCGCTGAGCAAATGTCTTGGTTTTCATTATCTAATCGTATTATTTAAAGATTTTTCCAATTTGCAAAATTAACATTTTTTTTGCATTCCACACAATATCACACCGAATTTCACGTATATATCAGAAAGATTTTCATACCAAAAATACCTTTGTCCATTTTTTAGTTTGTTGATTTACAAAACAGCAACCCAATCAACAAGTAGTAGAGACAATACCGCAATCCAATAATCCGACAAACAGTCACACAATTCAACGTCACAAAACTTTCCGTCATATGTCTATCATCGAATACATCAACAGCAATTCACCAATCACCAACCTCCCCGACCTGCTGAATCTGCATCATGGCAATCCTCTGGGCGTTCCGGTATGGATGCTTTGTGCCGCCATCCTTATCCTCTCTGCCTGCATGTTCTACGTCAACATCCTCATCAGTTATCGCGACAAACAGAAGCTCTACCCTACCCTCTACACCCTCCTGGGGTTGACATTGGCAGTATGCTACTACTACTGCTTCATCGATGGCTCCTTCCTTCGCGAAGGCAATCACATTGAAGGTGTCGGTTTCCGTTCAACAGAATTCGACTCGCAGCCTTTCATCGGATGGTTCTGTATGCCCGGCATAGTGGGATGGGGGAAAGCCCTTATTTCGCTGGTGCTCCTCATTTTTGTCATCTACAGCATTCTGTCGGCTGTAATGCAGACCGTGGCGGAGCTGAGCGTTCATGCCGGCATGAGCATGGAGACAAAGCCGTGGAAAGAGTGGAAAGTGGCAGTGTTCATCATGCTTGTCGGCGCGCTGCTGACAACGGCCTCGCTTATCTCCAACGCCGTAGTCTCGTCGTGGATGCTTCTGGCCACCACCGCCTTGCTCTTCGCTTTCATCGTCTACAAAATCGTCATGGACACTCGCCGCACCAAGAGCTTCGGTTGGGGCCTCATGATAGGTCTGATCTATATGGTCTCCATCTATTTGTGCTTCATCCTCTCGCTGGAATGCCTACGCGGATGCATATTCCTCATCGTCGTTCTTGCCGCCTTCCTCACACAAGCCAAGGCTCGCAAAAAGAAAGTGAAGTAGCGGATAGTACATGAAGCTTCTCGCCTACAGCGAAGTTACGTACACCGCATTAGAACGTTGACTTGAAGCATAATGCAGCCTTCCACCACCTATTATGTGAGAACCTACGCCACCAATGCCAATGGCACTGCCTATGGCGAAGAGCGGTCGTTCGTGACAAAATGAAAACAAAAACCAAATGATTATCCGTATTGTACCGAAGAAGCCTCGGAGAGGCTTAATCTCAATAAACCCATACAAGAAAAATGTGGGGACTGCGACCGAAGGGAGCAAACCCCACCCATTTTTTCGCAGTGTGGGGATTGGAAGCAGTCCCCTAGTTGCGTCTCGGAGAGACGCGATTTTTAAACATTATAATTTATTTGGAATAATGGTATCGCAGAGAAAAAACATACACATAGACAAATCCGCCGCTGACAGAATACACAATACGGTGTTCGTCAGTGATTCGTCGGCTCCACTTTCCGTTGGTACCTTTCAGCGGTTCGGGTTTTCCTATGCCAGTAAAGGGATGCTGCAAAATATCGGCCAGCAAGGTCTCAATGCGTTTCATAATACGCCTGTCGCCAATCTTTTTCCAATAGGCAAGGTCTTCTTCAGCTTTGGGAAGAATCTTTATTTCCATAAATCTTCCAGCTTTACGACCCGACCTTTGCCGTTCTTGATATCTTCGTCGCCTTGGCGAAGAATTTCGACCATCTCTGGAGAGGACATAATGTATTCTGTCTCCTCCATCGCCTTTTTCTGGGCCGAAAGCCTTTTAATGGCCTTCAAGGCTTTCTTCATCATTCCCTCATCTTCGGCGATAACGCTTAATTCGCGGAAGAGTTCCGCATTAACCTCCATTGCTGTCATAACTACTGCTGTTTAAAATTCAAAAAGTATAACGTGAAATGAATTCAAATATTGTACAACAAAAACCAAACAGCATAAAAGAAAGTTTATTAATAATTTATAATCACCAAAAACAAACTAACACATAACAGTATATGAATATAAGCAGAAACCACTTCCAAATCTAACCCAAGTTCAACCCTGATTTTTTTTGGGGCATTTCTCAACCAATCAGATTTGTAAAGTGTTGATCTATAATAATACATAGTCCGCAAAATAGCAAAAGTTGGTTTGTACTACCCAGAGCGTATGAAATATTGTTCCTTTTCAAGGGCCGTTTTCTCGCCTCAGCATAGTGCAAACACTTCGTGATTTGCCCTCTGCATTCGGCTTAACGAAAACATTCTCTTCGACTTGACGAATTTTTACTTCGAAGGGTGCAAGGCCGCGAGCCACAAGGCCAAATTCGAGCGCAGCAAGGAGAAGCGCAGCGACTACCGCCTGCTGGTGCTTGCGCTGTGCATCAACACCGACGGCTTCGTCCGCCACTCCTCGATACTCGAGGGTAACACCGCCGACCCCAAGTCCCTGCCCGCCATGGTGGACATAGAGCGCGTCGCGCGTGCGCCGGGTAAATACCCCTCGATATCACAATACTATGACATAGAAATCTGTAGTACCCAAACATGAAACTCCGAAGCGCCAAATCGCTCAAGACAGGATAGTTAGATTAAGCAAGGGGTGAACTTGGGCTAAACAACCAATGACATTTTGCCATATCGCGGAAAATGTGTACTTTTGCAGCATCCATTGAGTTTTGGGCTCTGTCTTAACTCAAACAAAACGTGATAAATACAAAGTTGTATTATAGAAGTTGTTATTGGAAACGCTGAATCACAATGGCGAAAAAGAAAAATACTGATTAAAGAAACTCCAAATTTGACCCCTATACACCAAGTGTGGATGCGAGTTCTTCGATATATTTGAGCATAGTTGCAGACTTCCATGCACCGTTTTCGGACGACCTTACTTTTTTGTATTTTGACAAGTATCTGAATATTTGTTTGAATGAATAGACCTTGTTTATTTCTTTCTTGACGATGTCGGTCTTGACTCGGGAAGAGATTATTGTGGATATGAAGTTGACAAGTTCCGTGGCGATGACACTATAGTCCGAATGAACATTCACGGTATCGTGTTCGATAATATTCTTGTAAAGGTTGAAAATCACTTCGATGTCCCAACGTGAGTCATAGGCCATGTATGCGTCCAAGGGATT
>JAFSQF010000048.1 GCA_017446745.1 Bacteroidales bacterium | reverse complement strand
TATGATGGCCATATACCTCACAGGAATGTCCAGAATCGAAGATGTCCATAGACTTTCGGCCCAATTTTCTGAAAAATCGCAAGGTTACAAGCTGTGCAGCCCCGACACGATACTGAAAATGCTGTCCGACAAGGCGTCGGAGGACACTTATGTGGATTCAAAGGATGGTAAAAGCTACAAGTTCAATATCAACGACAGGCTTAGCAAGCTTCTGATAGACGGACTTCTGAAGTGCGGCCAAATCGACAGGAGTACAGGACACATTTTCGACTATGACAACCAGTTCATAGCCACAGAGAAATACGATTCCAGATACTCATACAAAAAAGCTTTCGGCTATTTCCCGGGCATTGCCCAAATAGATGGCCTTCCGTTCTATATTGAGGGCAGGGATGGCAACGCCAACGTTAAGCTTGCGCAGTCGGAGACGTTACGCCGGGCTTTCGAGGCCGCGGAGGCCAGAGACATAGTGTTCTACAGGTCCCGCATGGACTGCGGCTCATACTCCAAGGAAATCATAGACACTGTCAGCAAGCACTGTACATTTTTCTATATCAGAGCAATGATGTGTGATTCTCTGCGCGAGCGCATCCATGCAATTCCTGAGTCCGACTGGGTGGAGAAGGAGATCAACTATCAGAAGTGCTGGCTGACCAGCATCAAGTTCGAGTCGTTCTTCAGCGAAAGGAATTACCGGCTCGTGGTGCAGCGGACACTTTGCGAGAACGGCCAGACCGACATCATTGACGGCAAGTACGTCTACCGCTGCATCCTCACCAACGACCACGACATGAGCGAGGAGGAAGTCGTTGTGTTCTACAACCAAAGGGCGTCCACCGAACGCTGCTTCGATTGTATGAATAACGACTTCGGCTGGAGCCACCTGCCGTGCTCCGAGATGAAGTCCAACACTGTCTTCATGATTCTCACCGCATTCATCCACAATTTCTACAGATTCTTCCTCGGCTTGGTCGCCGGCAAGGATTACGGGCTTGAAGTCACCTCGAGGGTGAAGAGATTCGTGGTCTCATTCATCTCGGTCCCGTTCAAGTGGGTGAACCGCGGAGCCAAACGGATACTCCGGCTCTTCACGCGGAACAGAGCCTACCTGTCCTTACAAGTGTAGGCGGCTCCTCTTACGGAAAAAAACAGCCCACCCCCCTGTTTGGGGAGGGGGAAGTTATGTATGAATATATATAAATTATTAATATTAAGCACCTTATATTGAATTCAACACTACTTATGCTTTTTAAAAAAAATACTTGAACAAATGTTAAAAATGTTTGCGGATTTTAGGTTTCTTAAGGATGGGTTTGTCGTTGAAGTAGCCGCGGTAGGCGAAGAAGAGAAGCACTATGCCGCCTGCGATAAGGGGAAGGCTGAGCCACTGCCCCATGTCGAGGGCCATGCCGCGTTCAAAGTCCACCTGCTCTTCTTTGATGAATTCGATGAGGAAGCGCATTCCGAAGAGGGCTATGAGCCACCATCCGAAGAGGACGCCGGGACGCAGCTTGCCATCCTTCTTGCGGTAGACAAAGAAACAGACCAGGAAGATAATGAAATAGGTGATAGACTCATAGAGCTGGGTTGGATGTTTCGGCATCACCTCGTGGTTACGCTCGAAGATGACACCCCAAGGCAGGGTGGTCTCAATGCCGTAGATTTCGCTGTTGAAGAGGTTGCCAAGGCGGATGAAGGCTCCGCCAAGGGCAATGGCAATGACCGCACGATCCACCATCCAGACGGGGTTGACACGATATTTGCGGTAGAAGAGCCAGATGGCAATGGGCACGCACACTGCGGCGCCATGGCTCGCGAGGCCTTGATAGCCCGTAAAATGCCACCCTGTGGCATCATGGCCGAAGGGCAGTATCATCTCCAGGAAATGCTCCTTGCTGAGGTAGTAGCCCGGCTCGTAGAAGATGCAATGCCCCAGACGCGCCCCTATCAGCACGGCGAGGAAGACATAGACCACAAAGGTGTCGAGGAGCTTGGTGTCGACCTTCTCGCGTTTGAACATCGACAGCTCGACAAAGTACCCAAACAGGAAAGCACAAAGGAAACCCAACGAATACCATCGCAGTCCGAACGAGCCTATGTTGAAGATGATCGGGTCGACGTTCCAGTGGATGAAATTGATCATAGTCGGTGCATTATTTGGCGTAATTCACAGCACGGGTTTCGCGGATAACGGTGACCTTGATCTGGCCGGGGTAGGTCATCTCGCTCTGGATTTGGCGCGAGAGGTCGTAGCTGAGCTTGTTGGCCTCAACATCGTTGATCTTGTCGGCTCCAACTATGACGCGCAGCTCGCGGCCGGCCTGGATAGCGTAGGTCTTTACCACGCCGGGATAGGACATTGCCATCTCTTCCAGCTTGTTGAGGCGGTTGATATAGGCCTCGACCACTTCGCGGCGTGCTCCCGGGCGGGCACCGCTAATGGCGTCGCACACCTGGATGATGGGGGCGAGGAGGCAAGTCATCTCCGTCTCGTCGTGGTGAGCGCCGATGGCGTTGCACACGTCGGGGTGCTCCTTATATTTTTCGGCCAGTTTCATGCCAAGGATGGCATGCGGCAGGTCGGGCTCGTTCTCCGGCACCTTGCCGATGTCGTGGAGCAGACCGGCGCGTTTGGCCAACTTGGGGTTCAGCCCCAGCTCGGAAGCCATAGTGGCGGCAAGATTGGCCACCTCGCGGCTGTGCTGCAAAAGGTTCTGTCCGTAGGAGGAGCGGTATTTCATGCGCCCCACCATACGCATCAGCTCATGGTTCATATTGAGGATACCCAGGTCAATGCAGGTGCGTTTGCCCACTTCGACAATCTCCTGCTCAATCTGACGGCGGGTCTTGGCCACCACCTCCTCGATGCGGGCCGGATGGATGCGCCCGTCGGTAACAAGCTTGTGGAGCGACAGGCGAGCAATCTCGCGGCGTATGGGGTCGAACCCCGAGAGGATGATGGCGTCGGGTGAATCGTCGATGATGACCTCAACACCCGTGAGCGACTCGAGGGTGCGTATGTTGCGCCCCTCGCGCCCTATGATACGCCCTTTCACCTCTTCGTTCTCCAGGTTGAAGACGCTGACGGTGTTTTCGATGGCGTGCTCGGTGGCTGTGCGTTGGATGGATTCGATAACTATTTTCTTGGCCTGTTCGTTGGCCGTCATCTTGGCCTCCTCCACGATGTCCATGATGGTGTTCGATGCCTCGGCGCGAGCCTCGTCGGTCATCATCTCCACCAAATTATGCTTAGCCTCCTCGGCGGTAAGCCCGGCAATATGTTCCAGTTTCTCAATGCTTTCCTTGTATATCTTCTCCGTCTCGGCCTTACGTTTGTTGAGCACTTCTATCTGGTTGTTGAGGTTGTCGCTGGCGCTCTTGAGCTCGTTGCTTTTCTTCTGGAGGTCCTCGACCTTTTGAGCCAGCGACTGTTCGCGTTGTTTAAGTTTCTGCTCCTGCTGCTGGAGTTTGCCGTTGCGCTCGGCCACCTGCTTGTCGTATTCACTCTTCATCTGCAGGTATTTCTCCTTGGCTTGCAGTATTTTGTCTTTCTTGATCACTTCGCCTTTCTCTTCGGCGTCCTTCAGAACCTGCTGGCTTTTGCTGAGCAGTTTGTTTCTCAGAATTGTGGTGGTGGCACCTATGCCGGCGCCGGCGCCTACCACAAGACCGATGATAATCATTAGTATGTACATGGTTGTAGAAAAAATGTTTTTGAGGGGAACAAGTCCTGCTTAACGCGGGTTCTTTCCTTAGGCGGAAAAAGTTTAAAAAAACCTGCACCGTCACCCTCCGAGAGTTATGGTAAACTCTGGAAAGAAAGGATTTGAGTGCCGGGTGTCTCAGCGTCTATTGTCCGTAGGAACAGTGGTGTTCCATCGTGCGGGCCACCTACCCACCCATGAGCCTACTCGGTTTGTAGAAGGTGTTGAGTTTACAAACTGTTTTGGGTTGGGTGCAGGCTTTTATCTAATAGAGAGTCTATCTCTGTAAGTTTACTAATCAGCTCGTCGTCTTTGTATTTTAGGCTGTTACGCAATTTAACGAGTTCCGTTACTTGCATCAGAGCCACCATGGAGAGGATGTCCTGGTTGTCGCGCTGGCTGAACTGTTTCTTGAAGAGGCGCGCTTGTGCATCAATCAGCGCCGCAGCCTCGCGAAGAAAACATTCTTCGTTGTCGGAGATGGAGAGCTTGAACGTCCTCTCCAATATTTTGACATTTACAGAGACATTAGGCATCGTTTGTTCAGTCCACTTTAGTCAATAACGACAAACTTTTATCAATATTCCGGATCAACTGGTTGATCTTGAGTTTTATTTCCGCTGAATCGCCCTTGTCAACAAGAGTGTTCCTGAGTTTAATTATTTGTGTTTCTTCTGTTAATTGTTTTATTTTTTTTTCCTGTTCTTTGTTTTGTTCTATTAATTCCTCATTTTTTTCTGTCATACTTAAGAGCCTCTCCTTCAGCTGGTTGTTTTGCTCCACCAGCCTACGCACCTTGAATTCTATTCCACTCAGAGAGGTCTCAAAATCAAACATATAAACATCTATATATACAATTGTTAATTACAATTCGAAAGGTTAAATCAGTCACCACAATGTGGTTTAATAGTTGACGATAACTTTATATTGCGTGATTGTTTTACGCAAAAAAAATCGGCTGCAAAATTACCAAATTCTCGACGAATAACAAAAAAAAATGACAAATAATGTTAACCGCTGATTGTTGAAAAAGTGTAACAGACGAGGAATTAGGATTATATGCTTGGCTTGAGAGGTTGCTGTTTAAAGGGTGTTCATTTGATGTTGAGGGTGTGCCCCATACGGACCTGCTTTGTTTTTAGGTATTTTTCGTTGTATTTGTTCGGTGTGATTATGATCGGGAGGGTCTCGACAATTTTCAGGCCATAGCCTTCGAGGCCGCTGCGTTTTACGGGGTTGTTGGTGATAAGGCGCATATTGTTCACGCCGAGGTCGCGCAAGATCTGGGCGCCGATGCCGTAGTCGCGCTCATCGGCTTTGAAGCCGAGCTTGAGGTTGGCATCGACGGTGTCGAGCC
The DNA here is from genome assembly GCA_017446745.1 of Bacteroidales bacterium. Classification (GTDB taxonomy): domain Bacteria; phylum Bacteroidota; class Bacteroidia; order Bacteroidales; family P3; genus Colimorpha. Next base: position 1,912 of record JAFSQF010000048.1, on the reverse strand, counting down.
CCTGTTCCTGCAGGTGATAGGCTTTCAGCTTATTGACCAAACCAATGCCACGGCCTTCCTGACTCATATAAAGCACCAGGCCTTTGCCCTCTTTCTCTATCATCTGCATGGCCTGATGGAGCTGGTGGCCGCAGTCGCACTTGCAGCTGCCGAAGATGTCGCCCGTGGCACAGCTGGAGTGGACGCGCACCATGATGGGCTCTCCATCTTCCCACTGCCCTTTTTTCAGCACTAAGTGGGTGGCTCCGTTGTCGAGTTGGGTGTAGGCAATAAGCTGGAAGTTGCCCCACTCGGTGGGCAAGAACACCTCCTCCTCCTTGCGTATCATGGTTTCGTGCTTGATACGGTACGAGATAAGGTCCTTGATGGTTACAATCTTGATGTCGAAGCGTTTGGCCACCTCCTGAAGCTGAGGCATACGAGCCATGGTGCCGTCGTCGTTGATAATTTCGATGAGTGCGGCGCAGGGGTTGAGGCCGGCGAGGCGTGCCAGGTCGATGGCTGCCTCGGTGTGGCCGGCACGTACCAGGACCCCGCCGTTGCGGGCGCGGAGGGGGTTGATGTGGCCGGGACGTCCGAGGTCCTCGGGGCGTGTGTTGGGGTCGGCCAAGGCTCTGATGGTCATGGCGCGGTCGTGCATGCTGACCCCCGTGGTGCAGCCATTTCCGAGCAGGTCGACAGTGACGGTGAACGGCGTGCCAAGAAGCGAGGTGTTGTCGTGCACCTGCATGTCGAGGTTGAGCTGGTGGCAGCGTTCTTCGGTGACGGGCGAGCAGAGCACTCCGCGACCATTCTTAAGCATAAAATTAACTTTCTCGGGAGTGATTTTTTCTGCTGCAATAATGAAGTCGCCCTCGTTTTCGCGGTCCTCGTCGTCGACAACAATGACAAATTTGCCCTCGCGAAAATCTTCTAAGGCTTCTTCTATAGTGTTGAGTTTAAATTCCATATAAAAGAATAACTATAACAGTATATAATAGATTTAATTTGCAAAAATACAAAATTTAATCAACTGTTGAATTCTTGCGCGAAGAGAAAGCCCCAAAAAAGGCGCCGCGATTATGATTCACGAAACCGCCAATCTCGTGGTTCTGGTTTTTTCTCCTTGCCGCAAGCGGCAGAAATCTTGTGAATCTTACCCCCCCCACTTTGTCGCCTGCGATAGTTTTTTTTTCGCAGATTGGTACGCGGGCGTCCCCGCCTGCGATTTGAACACGAATCTTACGAATTACACGAATGCTTTTTTGTCTACGAATTAACACGAATTTCACGAATGCTTATTTTGTCTACAAATTAACACGAATATGATTATCCGCATTTTCCACAAAGAAGCCTCGGAGACGGGTGCAAACTCCAGTGGAGTGCGCAAAGAAGCCCTGCGCGTGGCATTTTATCTTAATAACCCCAGACAAACAGAGTGCAGTCTGGGGGACTGTAAATCAAACCCGTCCCAGAGTCTCGGCCACTAAAAGGGTGATGAGCACCGCTGAATAAAATCAAATACAGCGAATAAGAGACGCGATTTCAAATTTGTGCCGTTTGCGGATAATCATTATAATAAATGCTATCTTTGCAAAATGATAGTACAGGTTGCTGGTAATTTCAAACGCTGGCAGCCTTTTTGCCGTTTAGAACGACGGCAACATCACTAACTTGTATATGAAAGAGGGTCATCATTGCGAAAAAATACAAAAAAACGAAATATGCAAAAAAATTTTGTCATTCCATAAAACTGTTGTATTTTTGCATTTTGAAAAAACAATTGCACGCCTCGTTTATCATGTCAAAATTTATCAATCCATTCACCGACGTAGGCTTTAAACGAATCTTCGGCCAAGAGGTAAATAAAAGCCTCCTTATCGAATTCTTAAACAGCCTCCTTGAGGGCGAACAACATATTGACGACATATCG
>JAFSQF010000047.1 GCA_017446745.1 Bacteroidales bacterium | reverse complement strand
CGTGCAAGGCGCTTGGGAAGGATGCCGGGAAGTGGCTCACCCATGTCCTGAAGCACATCGGCTCTGCCAAGCCGGAAGACCTCCACCGCCTGTTGCCCGGCGAGTGGACGGAATAGATTCACGAAATTTTCAACATCATCAATCATCTGTAGATATCATAACTGTGCCAGCCCAAGCGGCCGGTACAGCCGTCCATCGCCTCTAATGTGTGGCGGGGGGGGGGCGTTCACCGTAAACTTACTGTGCTTCGACACACCCGATTACGTACCTGGGTGCAACACCGGTGATGATTGACTCGGAGCCGGACACGTGGAATATGGACCCGACACTGCTGGAAGCGGCTATCAAGGACCGCATTGAGAAGACGGGAAAGAAGCCTGCGGCTATCGTGCCGGTGGCTCTGTATGGAATGCCGTACAAGGCAGACCGCATCATGGAGATAGCGAACAAGTATGGAATCCCCGTGGTGGAGGATGCTGCTGAGGGATTTGGCTCGAAATATAAAGGACAGACGCTGGGAACTTTTGGCAAGTATGGTGTGCTGTCGTTCAACGGAAACAAGATGATTACCACCTCGGGCGGCGGTGCGCTGATTACTGAGGATGAAGACCATTGGCGCGAGATTATGATGTATGCCACTCAGTATCGTGAGAGCTATCCTTACTACCAGCACGAGAAGATTGGTTACAACTACCGTATGAGTAACATTTGTGCTGGTATTGGTCGAGGACAGATGACGGTTGTGAATGACCATCTTGCTCATCATAAACACGTGCAGAAGATGTATGAAGAACTTCTGGCGGATGTTCCAGGTATCCATGTGCATTCTCAACCGAACACGAATCTCACGAATAACACGAATGAGGTTCCCGAGTATGACAGTAACTATTGGCTGTGCACCATTACGATTGATGAGGATGTGAAGATTAAAGGACAGGAGAATGCGTACAAGACCATTGTGAAGGGTGCCGTGGGTGGTGCTGCCGGTGTGATTCACATGGCGGAGAGTGCTACTACGGACTGTCAGCCCAATGACAACGTGGAGGCACTGCGTGTACTAATGGATCAGGCACAGATTGAGGCAAGACCGGTGTGGAAACCTATGCACAAGCAGCCTTGCTATAAGGGCGTGCCGTGCTACCTGAACGGCGTTTCTGAATCCATCTTCAAGGTGGGCATGTGCCTGCCTGCCGGTCCGTATGTGACGGATGATGATGTGAGGTATATTGTGGAGACCATCAAGTCGGCAATTGTTGGGTAACGAAAACGATAACGAAAGATGAAGAAGTTTTTGAAGGGGGTATGGGCGTTTTGCTCATACCTCTTTGTGCCGCAATGGGGGAGGAATAGGCAACGATAACGTTAACCTTAACGATAACTTTCTTTTGAACACGAATCTCACGAATTATGACGCAGGAGGAAAAGGGTTCACGGTTCATGGTTCATGGTTAAAGGTTCATGATTATGGCGCAAGAGGAAAAGTGGCGATAGATGTCAGATGAAAGAGGGAAGATGTAAGATGGATTAAGAAACACGATGGTTGACAAGGTACAATGAGGTGGTTGCGTTTATTCAGTCGAATAAGCGGAATCCGAGTAAGCACCGCATCGAGGAGCATGACATGCTGAACTGGGTGAAGGCGAACAGGAAGAGAATGAATGCGGGGGAGATGAGGGAAGATCGACTTGCGAGATTTAAGGAGGTGCTTTTCCTCATGAAGGCAAACAAGCATAAGAATCAGTACAGTTGATTAGTTTAGAGTTCAGTGTTGAGAGTTTAGAGTAGTTTTTTCAGTTTAGAGCTGTTTAGAGATATGGTGTTTGATTAGTTTAGAGTTTAGTGTTTAGAGTTTAGAGTTGGAGGGGCATTGGCCCCTTTGTTTGTTAAAAGAGGATAAAGTTTGTGAAGGGATGCAATAAAATTGGAGGAGAATCGTTATTTTTGCATTATAATGGGTGAATTATGGCTCCTGTAGAAAACATAAAAGGCATGGAGACAAGGTATTTCCGCCACTTCAAGGGCGGGAAGTATAAGCTTGTGGCCATAGGACAGGACAGCGAATCGCTGGAGAATGTGGTGGTTTATCAGGCCCTCTACGGAGACCACCAGATATGGGTGCGGCCTATGGATATGTTTTTCGGAACAGTGGAAAGAGACGGACACGCCATCAAACGCTTTACGGAAATAACAGAGGAGGAAGCTTATGAGAAGTGAAGAGGATAAGGTTTACTTAGCCAACAAGCATAAAGGCGGAGAGGCCAACGTGAAAGGCGGCTTGTATGAGGACTATTATGCAGTCTATCAGATGGTGGCCTGTATTGCCCAGTACAAGCGCGAATTGGACGGAGTGGCTTTTCAGACACAATTGGAAGATACGTTTGTGGATGACCTGCTGATAGAGCATCCGAAGATAAATGTGTATCACCAATTGAAGAATACTAAGCAGTTGAGTTGGAATACCAAGCCCAACGGCTCGAGGACGGTTGTTTCTGATTTTGAGAAGCAGATTGAAGACTGCGAAGACAATGATGAGACGTTTGCCCTGAAACTGGTTTATTCGGCGATAGGCTGCAATGTGGCTACTAACGTGCCTGCGAGTATCAGCAAATATACGACGGCGGAATACTTCCCTTATCAAGATGACCTGAATAGCCTGATACTGATCAGTACGGAGTTTAAGGATGTGTTGAGACAGATTTCTGCAAGGGGAAACGACTCTTCGGACGACGAACTGAGTGAAATAGCAACGGTTTTCCTGGGTGTGTGGAGGGCCAATGGCGGGAAGGAAAAAGTGAGTCTGTCTGAGATTGTTGAGAAGGCAGAGCGTGTGAAACACTTTAACCTGGCAATCCATCCATCGGAGGAGATGAGTGAAGAATGCTATGGCATTTTAGAGGGCATTGACGGGTTGGAGTTCTACGTAAAAGGGCGAATGCTGTATTGGTCCATCGGTCTGATGAGCGGATGTTATCCGTGGAGTGTAGAGGTTCAAGAAGGGATTGTGATGCAGAGACCAAAGACAAAAAGAGAATTCATTTCACTGTTTTAAGAAAGGAGGCAAATATGAGGAAGTATTTAAACCTGCAATGCGGTGATGGTGGAAAGATAAAGCAGTTGCTGAATGCGCTGGCTGACAAGGAAACTGATGTGGAGGCGTATCGTAATGCATTCTATGCCCTGGGCGTGGAACTGGGAAGGCTGCTTGGTGAAGAATACCGGGATGCCCGGGCCGGAGCGACCATGCTGGTGTGTGCATCGGAGGATGCGGACTGGCTGGCGAGTGGTGTGGAGGCTGGTATGGGTAAAGGCGACTTGAAGAAATCGGTTTACTGGAGTTCTCGTGAGACAATATATGAAAGCGAGGACGGTGAGAAGATTGAGATTGCCCCTATAGAGAAGGCTTATGAGGAAAAGATAGAGAAGTGTGAACTGCTGGTGATAGTGAAATCTATTATCAGCACCTCGTGTGTGGTGAAGACGCAACTGACAAGGCTTATAGGGAAGGTGAATCCGGACAAGATAGCCATTGTGGCACCAGTGATGTATGTGGACGGAGAAAAGAACCTGCAGAAGGAATTTCCGGAGGTGATAAGTAGCAAGTTCAGGTTCCTGACCTTTGCCGTTGATGACGAGAAGAAGGGCAGCGAGGTGCTGCCCGGCATTGGCGGCTGGGTGTATCCGAGGCTGGGACTTGGCGGAATGGCAGAGAAGAATTCGTATATACCCAAAATGGTGCTGGAGAGGATATGAACTTGATTCTGTCCATAAAACCGGAATATGTGGCGGAAATTGAGGCGGGAAAGAAACGCTTTGAGTTCCGCAAGGCCATATTCAAGCAGAAGGTGGGGAAGGTGTATATCTACGCCTCCTCGCCGGTGAGCAAGGTTGTGGGGGAGTTTGAGCCGGTGGTGAAGTTCAGCCATACTTTGCAGTTGCAATAGTGCAGAGAATAAAAATTAGAATGTCTTCTATGACAAGAATTTACACATAACGAACAAAGACCCTCCGAGGCGGAAATCGAATAGCGATATCTGCCCTGGGAGACTGTATATATGCACCACCCATAGAGCGGCGGACATCGGATGAAACCGGTGTTCGCCGCTTTTTTTATTCGTCTATGACCAAAAAGGCAGCATAGCCACGTCCATCCCGCACCCCATCCCAATCCCCGTAGTGGATACCGTTCAATAGCCCATGTCCATCCCGCGTCCCAACCCAATCCCCGTAGGGGATAATACCGTTCAATAGCCAACCTCCATCCCGCGCCCCATTGTATCTACTTCTTTATATTCCACCAAAATGGGCCTATCCATCCCTCGTTGTTTATAGGCAAAAAATTCAAAATAATGGTATTTACGTTTTTTTGTGTATTTTTGTAAACTTTTTCTTTAATATATTACGCTTTTGAAACTGTTGAAAATTATATTGTTGCCGTTGTTCTCGCTGCTCTGCGGCGTGGCTCTTCAGGCCCAAAGGGTAATCACCTACGAGTCCGGCATGGGCTCGCGCGACCCCGCCAACAGTGATGTCTGGGTGCTCTTTCAGAAAGTCAAGGCCATGCACGAAGGCATGACGCTTTATGCTGATTCCGCTACCTTCGACACCAAAAACAACACCTTCAGGGCCATGCGCAACGTCAAAATCGTCATCAGCGACACCACTACCCTCTATGGCGACAACGCCCTCTACGACGGCTCCTCCCGCATCGCCGACGTGTGGGGCGACACCGTCACACTCATCGATGGCCGCACCATCCTCACTACCGACCTGCTAAGCTACGACCGCAACCAAAGCACCGCCTCCTACTTCCATTGGGGCCATACCGTCCACGACAGCTCCACCCTCGACAGCCATAAGGGCTACTACCACAGCGATTCGCACGATATCTACCTCTTCGACCAGGTGGTGCTCCACGACAGCAATGCTTGGCTCTACACCGACACCCTCCTCTACAACACCCGTAGCCACGTGGCCGAATTTATCTCTCCCACCACCATCGTCAGCGACAGCAGCACGGTCTACAGCGAGGAGGGCACCTACAACTCCTCCTCCCACGACGCCTGCAGCTACCGCGCCACACGCCTCACCAACGGCGCCACGCGCCTCACGGCCGACACCCTCTTCTTCAACGACAACAGCGAGCACGGCGAGGCCTACGGCAACGTCATTATCTTCGATTCCTCCAACAACGTCACCTGCTATGGCCAGATGGGCATCACCGACCATAAGCAGCATTTCTCGTTCGTCACCGATTCGGCTCTTATTGTCTTTGTGGATGAGGGCGATACGCTCTATATGCACGCCGACACTATATGGGCTTTCAACAACGACAGCAACCAGTTCGAGGCCGCCTCGGCCTATCGTGGCGTGCGCATCTTCCGCGCCGACGCTCAGGCAGTGTGCGACTCGGTGTGGTTCTCCATGCCCGACTCGTGCGTGTCTCTCTTCTTCAACCCCGTGGTATGGTACGAGGACTACCAGTGCTCGGCCGACACCATCGAGTGCCACTTCGACAGCAATGGCGTGCAGCTGGTGCTGCTGAAAAACAATATGTTCGCCATCGAGAAGGTCGACGCGCAGAAGTTCAACCAGGTGCGGGGCAAGAACGGTAAGGTTTTCCTTGACGACAGCGAGCCCCGCTGGGCCGATATTCTTGGCTCGGCTCAGATGGTCTACTATGTCACTGAGGATGTGAAGATTGGCGAAACTACCGAGCAACGCCTGGTGGGCGTCAACATCGGCGTGGGCTCCGATATGCGTATCTATTTCAAGAACCGCGAACCCAAACGGTTCTCCACCTTCGGCAACCCCGATATGAAGATGTATCCCCCCGACCAGGTGCCTGAGAACGAGAGGCGTATGCAAGGTTTCGAGTGGCGCGACGCCATCAGACCTCATTCGCCCGCCGAGGTGTGGAGGTGATTGATGGCATGACAGCCTGCTCCGTGGATAAGTGGCATGGTGACAAAATGGCAGAATCGCAGCATCGGCACAATCCTTGTTGAACATTAATCTGTAAAAAATAATAAAAACACGATATGGAACAAAAAGATAATATAGAGAAGCCAGACAGCAACGAAAACGTTGAGAACCCCGAGGCTATGAATAATGAGCCAAATAAGGATTCCAACGATATGCATGTCAATCCCGAGGCTTCGGCACACTCCGAGAATGCAGCGCAGGACGACAGCCAGGAAAAAGATGGCGGCCTCGGTCGCCGTGCGCGACGGCGCCATGCCGAACGCCAGATGGAAGAACTGACGCAGAAAGTGGAGCAGATGGGCGCTAAGCTACAGGAAATGAACGAAAAGTATATGCGTGTCTATTCTGAATACGACAACTACCGCAAGCGTACCAGCAAGGAGAAAACCGACCTGATCCTCAACGGTGGCAAGGATATCATCAAGCTCATGCTCCCCATTGTCGACGATATGGAACGCGCACTTGCCAATATGGCCGACGGCGACGCCGCCAAAGAGGGCATGGCACTGATTCATAAGAATATGTTGAACGCTCTCTCGCAGAAGGGCCTTAAGCCTATGGATGCCAAAGGTCAAAAGTTCGACGAAAATTTCCACGAGGCTATAACCCAGATCCCGGCCCCTTCGCCTGAGGCCAAAGGCATGGTGATCGACGTGGTGAAAAAAGGCTATTTCCTCAACGACGAGGTGCTTCGCTTCGCCCAAGTGGTGGTGGGATGCTGAGCATTCCTGGGCTTTAGATGTTTTTTTTGTGGTGACCCCGGCTCTCGAACGTGCTGGCCGGTCTCCGTTCATAAATCGTAACAATAAAACAATCGATATAAATGGCAAAGAGAGATTATTATGAAGTTTTGGGTGTCGACAAGAATGTTTCGCCGGAAGATCTGAAGAAGGCTTACCGTAAGCTTGCCTTGAAGTACCATCCCGACCGTAATCCCGGCGACAAAGAGGCCGAGGAGAAATTCAAGGAGGCTGCCGAGGCCTACGATGTCCTCAGCAACCCCGACAAGAAGGCTCGCTACGACCAGTTCGGTCATGCCGGCCTCGACGGCGCCGGCGGCTTCGGCGGCCAGGGCATGAGCATGGACGATATCTTCTCGTCGTTCGGCAGCATTTTCGGCGACCTCTTCGGTGGCGGTGGCGGTGGCGGCTTCAGCTTTAGCGGCTTCGGCGGCGGGCAGCAGCGCGGCGGCCGCCCCGTGCAGCGCGGTAGCAACCTCCGCATCAAGGTGAAACTGACACTCGAGGAAATCGACCAGGGCGTGGAGAAAAAAATCAAGGTAAGCAAATTTGTGCCTTGCAAGAGCTGCGGCGGCAGTGGCGCGCGCGGCAACAGCTTCGAGACCTGTTCGCACTGCCACGGCTCCGGGGTCATCACCGAAATCCGTCGCTCTGTCTTCGGCCAGATGCAAACCCAGTCGGCATGCCCCTACTGCGGCGGCCAGGGGCGCATTATAAAGGATAAGTGCCACGACTGTCATGGCGACGGCATCGTGAAGAGCGATGAGGTTATCACCATAAAAATCCCCGCGGGCGTCAGCGACGGCATGCAGCTCTCTATGCGCGGTCAAGGCAATGCCGGCCCTCACGGCGGCGTGGCCGGCGACCTCATAATCCAGGTCGAGGAACAACCCCACGACATCTTCGAACGCCAGGAAAGCAACCTCTTCTACAATGCTTTCATCACCTTCGGCGAAGCGGCCATGGGCGGCTCTATCGAGATCCCTACCCTCGGCGGCAAGGTGCGCGTGAAAGTGGAACCCGGCACCCCGTCGGGTAAGGTTATCCGCCTGCGTGGCAAGGGCTTGCCCGACCTCAACGGCTATTCTCGCGGCGACCTACTAGTAAGCATCAACGTTTGGGTGCCTAAGAACCTGACCAAGGACGAGAAAAACCTGCTTGAAGAACTGAACAAGCATCCCAATTTCCAACCCAACCCCAACAAGCAGGAAAAGGGCTTCTTCGACAAAATGAAGGACTTGTTTAATTAGTGATCTCAAAGCCCAACTTCCAACAATCTACCCATGAATGAGGCTTTTCTGCAATATGTGTGGCAGCATGGGCTGCTCGAGGGCCCGCTGGCTACGGTCGACGGGCTGCCTGTCGTTGTGGAACGTGCCGGCGAGCTGAACCGCGACGCCGGCCCCGACTTCTTCGCCGCGCGCCTCCTGATCGACGGCGTGCTCTGGGTTGGCAACGTCGAAGTCCACATCAAAGCCTCCGACTGGAAACTGCATCACCATTCCTCCGACAAGAACTACAACAATGTTATCCTTCATGTGGTTTACGTAGCCGATGCTGATATCGTTCTGGAGGACGGCTCCCGCGTGGCTACTTTGTCAATCGCCGACAATATCCCCGAACGGGTGTGGGAAAACTACAACCAGCTGATGAACCCCGCCGCCGACGTCGACATCCCCTGCGCTCCTCGCCTGAAAGAAATACCACCTTTCCTTTTCAAGATTGGTCAGGAACGCCTCAGTGTGGAACGCATGGAACGCAAGTCGGGCGATGTGAAACGCCTGCTCCGCCAGACTAAGGGCAGCTGGGAACAAACCTGCTATTGGCTTACGGCTCACTATTTTGGAGGCAAGACCAACGCTTTCGCCTTCGAACTCCTCGCCAAGGTCACCCCCATGAATGTCCTCGCCAAGTTCAAGGACAACCCTTTCCGCGTCGAATCGCTTTTCTTCGGTCAGGCCGGCATGCTCGATAAGGACTTCGCCGACGACTATCCTCGTGCCATGAAGCACGAGTACTCCTACCAAAGCGCCGCCTACAACCTAACTCCTATGCCCGGTCATCTGTGGAAATTCTTCCGCCTACGCCCTCCAAGCTTCCCAACGCTGCGCATCAGCCAGTTCGCCACTCTTATCGTCCGCTCCAACAACCTCTTCTCTCGTCTCCTCGACACCTCCGACGTCAGGCTGCTCCGCAGCCTTTTCGATGTCGGCGCCAGCGACTATTGGCATAACCATTACCAGTTCGACAAGCCGGCAGCTCCCTGCCCAAAAATCATGGGAAACGCTCTCGTGGACTCCATCATCATCAACGCTTGGGTGCCTCTGCTGTTCCAATACGGCGTTATGCACGACGACCAGAACCGCAAAGACCAGGCCTTCGCTCTCCTCGAACAACTGCCTCCCGAAGACAACCGCATCGTGCGCCTTTGGCAACGCCTCGATATCGTCCCAAACGATGCCTTCCAGTCTCAAGCCTTGATAGAACGCTATAATGAATACTGCAACCGCAAACGATGCCTCGACTGCCATCTGGCTTTCAGGCTCCTAAAGTATTTCCCCCGAGGCTCGTCGAGCCTCCCTCTCAACAACTAACTATCGTCTTATCAATAAAATTATATTAAATATTGCAAGCTAAGGAATTAACTAATATCATCAGTGCGGCCGACGCTCGTGTGGTGGCGCCCGAGGCCGTTTTCTCCCGCCTCCTCACCGATAGCCGTAAGGTGGTCGACGCTCGGTCTTCGCTGTTTTTTGCTATCGTCACCAAACGCAACAATGGCGCACGCTACATCCCGGCTCTCTATGCCGCCGGCGTCCGCAATTTCGTGGTCCAGAACGTCGACGACACCGCCGACAGGCAATGGCCTGCCGACGCCAATGTGTGGATCGTGAAGGATGTCGTGGCGGCGCTGCAAAAGGTGGCGGCCTTCCATAGGCTTCAGTTCTCGCTTCCCGTGGTGGGCATCACCGGCAGCAACGGAAAGACGATTGTAAAGGACTGGATTGTACAACTTCTCCAAGACGACCACAACGTCGTGGCAAGCCCTAAAAGCTTCAATTCACAAATCGGCGTGCCTCTGTCGGTTTGGCAGATTACCCCCGACAACGACTTCGCTGTCTTCGAGGCCGGCATCTCCGAAACCGGCGAGATGGACGCCCTGCGCAATGTGATTAACCCTACCATTGGCATCTTCACCAACATCGGGCAGGCCCACGACGAGAACTTCCTGACACGCAGCCAGAAAATTGCCGAGAAGCTGCTCCTCTTCACCCATTGCCAGGCTCTGATATGCTGCAGCGACCATAAGGATATCCAGACTGTGTTGCTCGAAAACGAGAACCTCCGCAATCAGAACCGCTTCATGTGGGGCTCGTCGGAATCCGACGATGTCCGCCTCCTCGACACCGTCCTCGCAGGCCACTCCACTCTGCTTACCGTAGCTTTCGCTAACTGCAACAACGCTACGCAGGTCATCTCTATTCCTTTCTGCGACAGGGCCTCGGTCGAGAATGTAATGCATTGCATCTCGCTGCTCGCCTACCTCGGCTATCAGCCCGACGAGATTGCGCGCCGTTGCTCCAAGCTGCAACCCGTGGCTATGCGTATGGAAATGGACGAAGGCATCAACAACTGTTTGCTGGTCAATGATAGCTATAGCCTGGACCTCAATTCGTTGGCTATTGCCCTCGACTTCGTGAAATACGAGCAGCAACATTTTAACAAAACGCTGATCATCAGCGATTTCGTCCAGTCCGGCCTGCCCGAGCGCGACCTCTACCAGCAGGTGGCTGCTCTTATCCGACAACATGGCATCAACAAGCTGGTGGCCATCGGCGATGCCTTGGCGCGCAACCGCGACCTCTTCGATTGGCTCGACTCCTCTTTCTACAGCTCCACCAACGATTTTATCAGCCACCATAAGTTCGACTCTTTCCAAAGCGAGACTATCCTCCTGAAAGGTGCTCGCATATTCTCGTTCGAAAAAATTGCCAAAGTGCTGCAACGCAAGCGGCACGAGACCATCATGGAGGTGAACCTTGATGCTTTGATGCACAACGCCAACTATTACCGGTCGCGCATCAATCCATCCACCAAGCTCATGGCTATGGTCAAAGCTTCTTCGTATGGCGCTGGTAAGGTGGAGGTGGCCAATACGCTGCAATACAACCATGTCGATTATCTCACCGTGGCCTATTGCGACGAGGGCGTCGAGCTGCGTCGCAACGGCATAACCATCCCCATCATGGTGATGAACCCCGAGGAGGAAAGCTTGGAGAACATCATCCGCTACAATCTGGAACCCGACATCTACAGCTTCCGCATCCTCGACCTTTTGGCCAACACCGCACGCAACTATGGCGTGACCGACAATAAGATAGCTATCCATGTCGAACTCGACACCGGCATGCACCGCCTGGGCTTCTCGGCCTCCGATATGCCTGTGCTGGCCGAGAAACTCCTGGCCTCCGATATGCCCCTGCGCGTGCGCTCCATCTTCTCCCATCTGGCCTGCAGCGAAGACCCCGCAATGGATTGGTTCACCCACAAGCAGATCAACACCTTCCGGCAAGGGGCCGACTGCCTTAAAAACCTCTTGAAGCAGACCGACATCCTCTGCCATATCCTCAATTCATCGGGCATCACCCGCTTCCCCGAGGCTCAGATGGACATGGTGCGCCTCGGCATCGGCCTGTATGGCATCTCGCCAGAGCCTGACGTGCAACGGTTGCTGCGCCCCGTAAGCCGCCTCATTTCGCGCATCTCGCAACTCAAGGATATTCCTGCCGGCGACAGCGTGGGCTACAACCGTCGATGGATTGCTCAGCGCAACTCCCGCATCGCCATCATCCCCATGGGCTATGCCGACGGCTTGTCGCGCCATCTGGGCTATGGCAATGGCAGCGTCGAGGTCGCTGGCCGCCAGGCTCCCATCATCGGAAGTATATGCATGGATATGTGCTTCGTCGACGTCACCTCTATCGACTGCCACGAGGGCGACGAGGTGGTCATATTCGGCTCGGCCGAAAGCCTTTGCCGCATGGCTATGGCCGCCGGTACAATTCCCTACGAGCTCCTCACCGCCGTATCGCCAAGGGTGAAGAGGGTCTACGTCTCCGAATAACTGAATCTCAGATGCTGAATGATAAGTAACCGGTCAAATTTAATTGACATTTATGATAATTCACCTGCACATTTACCGACATTCACGTTCTATAAATATTATTTATGGTAATTGCTGGTCATTTATGGCAATTGCTGTTCAAAGATAATGAAAGTTAATTTATGTCAGCCACTTACAATAATCTGCATATTAGAACCCATTTCATGCAATAATAACTCCCTGTTAATTCGTCGACAAATAATTCATTAATAAATAACGCCATGAACAACAGACTCTTTTCGAAAAAAATGAAGTTGGCCGACATTATCGCCGCCAATCATAACATTATCCTCTTGCTGCCACGCTTCGGCATCCCGCTGGGCTTCGGCGAGAAGTCGGTGGGCGAGGTGTGCGATGCCGCCGGCGTCTCCGCCGACTTCATGTTGCTGATTTGTAATGTCTACACCTTCGACGACTACCTCCCCGACATCGAGGTGCTGAAAAACACCGACATGAGTCCCCTGATTCACTATCTGCTCGAATCGCACAAATATTACACCGATGAACGTCTGCCACACATCGAGGCTCATCTCCATCATATCGCCGATAGGGTAGGAGGGCGCTATGGGCAGATCCTAAAACAGTTCTATGGCGATTTCCGTAACGAGATTACTGAACATTTCCAGATAGAAGAACAACTTGATTTCCCTAAACTTATAAGTCTTCAACAAGGGCAGGCCGACCATCGCAAACTGCCGCAGCACCACGACAAGTCTCATAGCACTTTGGTCGACAAAATGAACGACTTGACGCAGATTGTCTACAAGTACTTGCCCGGCAATGTCTTGCCCGAGGAAACCATGGAGCTGGTGTTCGATATCCTCCAGCTGGCTGCCGACATCCAGAAACATGCCCTGATCGAGGACAAAATCCTGACGCCCTACATTGCTTGGATGGAAAGGAGCATGAAATGAAAGCTTTGACTTCGGTTTTGATTGTTGAACCCTCTGAGATAATCTTCTATGGCTTACGCTGCATCCTGGAGGAGACGGGCTCCTATAATGTCCTCTCGCCCATGAGCGATGCAACGTTGCTCGACGAGAAACTTCCGTCGGTGCGCCCCGACTTGCTGATTGTCAACCCCACCTTGCTTTCCGCCACGCCCAGACAGCAATTGTCGTCATGGATGGCGTTGCGCCCTCAGATGCCGGTGGTGGCTCTGGTCTATCAGTATGTGGATGAGGCGCTGATGGACCTCTTCAAATACAGGCTCGATATCCGCCGCACGCGCAGCGAGATAGCAAGTCTCTTAAAGTCCGTCGTTGACGACTATGCCGAAAACGAGGAGCCCGCAGAAAACACAGAGAGCTACGAACTTAGCGATCGCGAGACCGATGTGCTTGTGCTTGTTGCCAAAGGGCTTAGCAGCAAGGAAATCGCCGACAAACTGAACATTTCGGTGCATACTGTCAACTCTCACCGCAAGAACATAACGCACAAGACCGGCATCAAATCTGTCGCCGGTCTTGCTGTCTACGCTATGATACACAATTTAATGTAATTTCTTCAAAAATTCGGTGCACTCCTCGAAAGTCTTGAAGGTGTGCTCCTCGGGAACAACGGCGGGTATCAGGTTCATCGTTTTTAGCATATACATTGGCTGCGGTTGGATGATGGTCATTAGCACCATCACGCCGCGGGCCTGGAGGTCTTTGATGGCCGTCTCCATGGCGTAGAGCCCCGACTGGTCCATGAAACTTACCAGGCGCATGCGTATGATGACCACTTTGGCATGCTCCGGAACGTCGCTCATCACCTCCTGGAATTTGGTGATGGTGCCGAAAAAGATAGGCCCGTTGAGGCGTTGGATATAGATGTGCTCTAACATTTCGGGCGTCAGGCCGCCCTCGTCGTTCCAGGGTTTCGTCTTGTCGAAATCGGCCTGTGGCGGCGCCGGAAGCCCTTTGTGGAGGTCGCTGTCGGTCATCTGCGTACTGCTGTAGCCGCCCTCCACTAAGTCGCTGGCGCGTTTCATGAAAAGCACGCAGGCTATCACCATCCCGATGCCCACGGCGGTGAGGAGGTCGACGAAGACGGTGAGGAGGAAGACCACGACGAGCACGAAAGCATCGGCGCGGGGTATCTTCAGAAGGTCTTTAAATCCTTTGAAATCTATTATCCCCCAGCCTACGGTGATGAGGATGCCGGCCAGGACCGAGAGGGGCACATACTTTACCAGGCCGCCAAGCCCCAGGAGGATGGCCAGGAGGAAGAGCGAATGGAACATGCCGCTGAGCTGGGTGCGACCACCGCTCTTGACGTTGACCACGGTGCGCATAGTGGCCCCGGCCCCGGCAATGCCGCAGAACAGTCCGCTGACCATGTTGCCTATGCCCTGGCCTATGAGCTCTCGATTGCTGTTGTGGTGCGTCTTGGTGATGTTGTCGGCCACCACGGAGGTGAGCAGCGTGTCGATAGAGCCTAACCCGGCAAGGGTGAGCCCGGGAATGATGCTGGTTTTCAGTACCGTCAGCCAGTCTACTTCGCCAAGGTTGACGGCTTCGTTGGCAAAGAATGGCAGCGGTAGCCCCGAGGGTATCGAGCCGATGGTGAGGTTGTCGGGCATGTCGAGGAGCAGCGACACCAATGTCATGGCTATGAGGGCCACTAAGGTGGCGGGAATTTTCTTGGTGACTTTCGGAAAAAGCGTGATGATGAGGATGGTGCCAAGGCCAAGCCAGAGGGCGTTGAGCGAGATGCCGCTGGCCAACCGGGTGGGCATCTCGGTGATCATGTCGATGGTGAGCACCGGCGATTTGAGCCCCATCAAGGGGTAGAACTGCTGAAGGATGATGATGACGCCAATGCCGCTCATGAATCCTGAGAGGACTGGGTAGGGGATGTAGCGCACATACTTGCCTATCTTGATGATTCCGAAGAGTATTTGGAACAGGCCGCAGAACAGGCCGGCAAGGCTCATGGCTATTAGCACTTGGCTGAAAGAACCGCCCGACGTGGCCCATGCCCCGGAGATTAGCGATGCCGTGATGACCGTCATGGGTCCCGTGGGTCCGCTGATTTGTGAGTGGGTGCCTCCGAAAAGCGAGGCAAAGAAGCCAAGAAGCGTGGCACCAACCAGCCCGGCAAGGGCTCCCATCGAACTGGCAGCAGGATCGTCAATGCCGCCGAAGGCTTGTATGCCAAATGCAAGGGCAAGGGGCAACGCCACAATTCCTGCCGTTATTCCTCCGAAAAGGTCTCCTTTTATGTTCTTTGTTGTCAATAATGCCATGATTATGTTGAATTGAAAGGTTGTTTAATTGTTTAAGCGATAGTGTTTTGTATTTATTTTCTGTAAAAAAAGAAAGTGCAAAGATAGTAATTTTTCAGAAAATTAGTATTTTTGCATTTTTATTTCGCTCGCTCAATTCCTTTGAATCATCGAAAGATCTAAACCTCGAACCTCATAAAAAACTCTTTATTATGATAAGCAAGATACGTCGCATTGCAGCTGTGGTTTTCTTTTTGGCAATAACAGCTATGTTTTTGGACTTCAGTGGTGCGCTCCACCTCTGGTTTGGTTGGATGGCCAAGATGCAGTTCCTACCCGCTGTCCTGGCTGGCAATTTCCTCGTTGTGGCTTTCGTGCTGCTGGTGACGCTGTTTTTCGGACGTTTCTACTGCTCCATCATGTGCCCGTTGGGGGTGATGCAGGATGGATTCAACTTCGTGGCACGCAAGGTGAAGAACAACCGTTTCCACTTCGTGAAGGAACTGCCGTGGCTTCGCTATGGTATCCTGCTGATTTTCATCGTGCTTCTCGTCGTGGGGCTGAATGGGATTGCTATACTCATAGCCCCCTACAGCGCCTACGGCCGCATCGCCACCAATCTGCTGCAACCTGTCTACCTGTGGATCAACAACCTCCTTGCCGGCATTGCCGAGCGTCACGACAGCTATGCTTTCTATTCGGTTGATGTGTGGCTGAAGAGCGGTGTCTCGCTCGTCGTGGCCATCGCCACTCTCGTACTTGTAGGGTTCTTGGCTCTCCGTCGTGGTCGTACATGGTGCAGCACGGTCTGTCCGGTGGGCTCGGTGCTGGGTTTGGTGTCGCGCTTCTCGCTCTTCCGTCCGGTGATCGATGCCGACAAGTGCAAGAACTGCCATAAGTGCGAGAAAAACTGCAAGGCTTCGTGCATCGATATTGAGAATCATCGGATTGACTATTCGCGTTGCGTGGCTTGCATGGACTGTCTCGACGAGTGCAAATTCGGAGCCTTAGAATATAGCAACACCCGTTTCCGCTTGAATCCCACCAAGTTTTCTGTCGCCGCCGACACAGCCCCTGCCGTGGATGGTTCGCGGCGTAAGTTCATGGCCACAACGGCTGCCGTGGCCGTGGCCGCCACGGTCACGGCACAGGAGAAGCACGTGGAGGGCGGCCTTGCTGCCGTCGAGGAGAAGAGGGTCCCGAAGCGCGACGTGCCGCTGAAACCGGCGGGGGCAATCAGCCTCAAGAATTTCGAGTCAAGGTGCACCGGCTGTCAGCTCTGCGTCAGCGAGTGTCCCAACGGTGTCTTGCGCCCCAGCGGAAAATTGGAAAGCCTGTTGCAGCCCGAGATGTCGTTCGAACGTGGCTTCTGCCGTCCGGAGTGCACGCGCTGCAGCGAGATGTGCCCGGCTGGCGCCATTCGCCCCATCTCGCGCGAGGAAAAGACCGACATCCACATTGGCTATGCCGTGGTGGTGCAGGACAACTGCCTGGCCTGGCGCGACGGCATCAGCTGCGGCAACTGTGCGCGGCACTGCCCCGCAGAGGCCATCACGATGGTGGCAGTGAATGGCAGCACCACCCTGCTGGGTCCCGCGGTGAACACCGACAAATGCCTGGGCTGCGGCGCCTGCGAGTTCCTCTGCCCCTCGCGTCCTTTCAGCGCCATCTACGTCAACGGCCGCCAGCGCCACACATGATAAGTAATTAGTCAAATTTATTTGACATTTACGATAATTCACAGTCATTCATGGTCATTCACGTTCGGTTGCGTCGGATTTGCAATCCGACGCAAAATATTATAAGGATTTTTAATCCGCAAAATAACAGATTCGGTTGCGTCGGATTTGCAATCCGACGCAAAATATTATAAGGATTTTTAATCCGCAAAATAACGGATTAAAAATCCTTATAGTAACGGTAAAAAAAAAGTGTAACGATAGTGATGTAAAAAATGCAACTATAATTCGT
>JAFSQF010000046.1 GCA_017446745.1 Bacteroidales bacterium | reverse complement strand
TGCGATCTCTACGGTCATTGTCGCTTGATTAAGCCCCGTTCCTGTCCAGCCCGCAAACGTTGAGCCGTTCTTTGTCGGATTGTTCAGCGTGAATGTCTCAGTCTCGACAGTGTACTTCGTCGGGTTAGCAGTCGTGAATGTCGCTTCGTCTGTACCGTTGTATGTGATTGTGTACTCGGTTGCAGTCCATTTAGCCGTCAGCGTCATGTCTCCAGTTACAGCCGTGCCAAAATCGTAGGCCGTTCCATTCAACGACTCGACATGTATCCAACATCACCTCACCAGTAGGCGATGCACCGCAGTGCCAGCGGCTGAGGTGAGGCGTGCATGATAGAGCCCTTGGGCCAAGCCGTCGAGGCTGATGGTATGGCTGCCCTGTCCGGCGACGTGGTGCGTCCGCACCACGCGTCCGTTGAGGTCGATAAGCTCGAGGGTGGCTTCGCCTTCAAGACCGCTGACGCTGAGGGTCACCTCCGAGCCGGCGGAGGCCGGGTTGGGAGTGATGCCGACGCTGAGCGCAGGGGCATCATCGATACCAGCGCTGCTGGCGTGCGGCACAATCGTGAAGTCGCTGAAAGCCACTCCGGGGTTCTCGCCGCCACTGTCGTCGTTGAACCAGCAGAACATCAGGTAGTAGCGTCCCGACCGAGGCACGGTGAAGTTCACCGTGTCGGTCTGCCACGTCGGGTGCTGGAACAGAGGACCGCCCGAGATGTGGATGGTCTCCTCTTCATCCGAAACGTCTCCACCATTTTCTGCAGCGAAACCCACCGATTCGGGCACCAGAACGATTGCGCCATAGTCGTAGTATACCTCGTTGCCCTCATTGCCTTCGCCGGCACATTTCCAGCTGAAACGCGCATCGTAGCTGCCCGCCGCAAGGTCCACCATTCGGTAGAAGAAACTATAGCTCCCCACCTCATTATCGTAAGCACCATTCCCTTCTGTACTCATCACCTTCAGGTCGCTCCCGTCAGGAAATAGGATATTGCCATAATCATAACTCTCATCGTCGTACCAGAACTCCGAATGCCAGGCGCCCAGGCGCCGATACTGGTTATTCTCCCAATCAGCCTGGAATGGCATCTCGTTGCTTACTGGCATAATGCGTATGTCGTCGATAGCTGCCGCAGGCTGGCTGCCTTGGCTGTCATCATTCTTCCACACCACCGCCAGCATATAGTTCCCCTCTTGAAGCCGCACGCTCCCCGAATAGTGCTGCCAGTCCGTGCTCCCGCTGAGGGCGTACTGCCCGTCGAGAGCTATGGCTCCCGCAGGCATCGAGGTCGCCGTAATCTCGCTGGCTGTGGGGAAATTGCCGTCCGAAGGAATCAGCAGTACTCGCATAAAGTCGTAGCCATCCTCGCCCCCGCAGCGCCAGTCGTAATTCACAGCATATTCGCCACCGCAGGACACAAATGGTGTATAGGCCACCGAGTAACTGCTCGCGTAGGTATTATACTCGTTGCCGTCGTTGATCCCCGCAACACGAAGGTCGCGCCCTATACGCCAGCCGTTCATCCCTTCGGTCTCAACGGCCCATCCGTACTTGTCCACCCCCATATTGAATGTGTTGCAAGAGCTAAAGCCCTGCAATGTCTGCTCCATATTTGAATTAAAATACAGCGTTGCCGTAGGCAGGTATGGAGCCGATTCCGGGGTGCCGGCAACGGGACTGGCAATGCTGACAAGGCTCAAGGCCTGCGACCGAGCGGAGTTGTTGTAGTGGCGCCCTTCCAAACCGTCGCCGCTGATGATATCGCCCGTAGTGAACGTCTCAATGTCGACAACGATGTTTCCGTCGCTGTGAAGCCAAGGAATATCAAACATAAACCCCAGCACATCGTTATCGGAATCCGTTGTCGCTGCACCATAGAAAACCGTCGTCAGGCCATCCTCAATCCATTCGAGATCTTCGTAATAATCGTCCACAGTGTGCCCCAGACGGATACGGAACTTGGGATTGTTCGACGAGAGGTGATCCGTACCTTGGATGTAGCGGAAACTCATTCCGACCATAAACCCAGAGCCGTCAATCTCGTCGCTGTTTATAATCCACTGCGAACGGAAATAGTGCGTGCCCGTATAGGCAATGGGCATCATTTCGTTCGTCATCTCAATGGCGGACGAGCCGGGCTCGTTGGTGGTCACCGATGTGATGTCGGGACGCATCAGCGTTCCGGGATTGAACTCAGTGGGCTGAGCATTGGTCAGCGGCGCGGCCATCATCAGCGCCGCAAAAGCAAACAAAAGGGTAATTCTTCGCATAAGCATTAATTTGATTATCATTATTTGAATCACAATTAATTAAAAGTACAGCTGCAGAATTTTATGCCGCACTTTCATTTTGCAAATATACAAACAATTCCAAAAAACAACAGCATTTATTGCGGTTCAACATAAATTTGCTTAGGTGTATTAGGCGACCTTGAAGTCATGTAGAGCTAGTAGCCGGAGATTGAAGTAGACGTTGTCTCTGAAGCCATAGGCGGCCCGTTTGAGGGTTTTGATTTTGTTGTTGATGCCCTCGAACATGCCGGTGGACATGCAAAAAGTTGTAAAAGAAAAAAAATGTATATTTGCAATGGAATATTTTTCCCATTTTTTACCATTATTTTAGGAGAAATATATAATTTTCAGTAAATTATAAACAATCATTATTAACTAATACATTACAAAAATGAAACAAACGAGTATTCTTTCCGTCGTTGCGGCAGCGTTGTTGCTGCTGGGCTTCGTTGTGCCGGCGCAGGCGCAGAACACAAACATCACCATTGGCGACTACTCAGCCTATTCAACTGCGGTGCCTACCGACTGCTACTACAAAAATTCGGTGACGCAATTCATCTACACGGCCAGCGAGATTGGTGGCCCGTGCAACATCAACAGCATCGCCTTCGAACACTTAGACCATCCCGAGCTGCACGGTGGATGCGAAGCCATAGAGCGTTCGTTCGAGGTCTTCTTCACCCTCACATCACAGAGCGACTACAGCAGCGACAGCTGGGTGAACGTTTCAGTGTTCGACTGGGTATATTCGGCGGGCGTCACTATGCCCGACGGACAGGCCACGGTGACGCTGACCCTCAACGCACCCTTCCACTACGACGGCACCTCCAACCTGGCCGTCACAGTGATAGACAACAACACGAGCTACGCGAACCTGCACTATTTCTACGGCAACAGCAGCGGGTCGGTCAACCGCTCACTGAGCAAGAAAAGCGACGACACAAGCTATGATTACGAAGACTTCCCGTCCGACCCCACCGCCAGCACCTTCCGCCCGCTCATCATCCTCGGCACCAGCCCCTACAGCAACGACTGCGACGCCTCGATGCCGTACGAGGAAGACTTCTCGGACGTAACTAACGCCCTCAACTGCTGGACTGCCATCGATGCCGACGACAACGGCGTAAATTGGGGGTTAGTGTATGATTCTCCTTCGGGAGATGGTATATCCCTATATTCGTATTCGAGTAGCGCCTCCGACGACTGGGTCATCAGCCCGGCCATCACCATCGATGGCGACAATGCCGTACTCAATTGGCAGGACTATTATTATGGTACAGGACATTACAGTGTGTATGTCTCCACTTCCGGCACTCAGATAGCCGATTTCAACACCACACCTGTATTTTCAACCGACATTGACGACATCGACACGTGGACGCTAAGGGCAGTGGATCTTTCTGACTACTACGGTCAGACGATTCATATAGCTTTCCGCCATCACGGCGCCACCACATTCCATTCATATCTACAAATTGCCGAGCTGTCGATTACCAGCGGTGGCACATTAAATGCGAACATTGTCGGGGCAGAATGGCCTTACTATCAAGGCGTGCAATATTATATTGACGCTGTTGCCGTTGGCGACACTCTAGGGCTAAGTGCCGCCACTACCACCTACGGGGCCGAATACAGCTGGGAGCTGCCGGGAGCCACACCCTCCACAGCCGCCGGAGCCACCGTCGACGCCGTCTGGAGCCAGGCCGGCACCTATACCGTCACCCTCACAGCCACACGTGACAACCAGACAGCCACAGACACCCACGAGGTCACCGTACTCGACTGGCGTGGCCAATGGGACGACACTATCGCATATTGCGACGATATTTACGATAACGCCTTAGGTATGTCAAGCGATGAGATTTGGGGCATCCGTATCCCCGCAATGCACCTTGAAGGACGCAGCACGCTGAGCGAAGTTCAGATATATAAATATCCAAATAACGTCGTCACCGGCGACTACGAGCTTCTAGTATATCAGGGCAGCAGGCCTCTCGAAGCCAACAAGGTGTTCGACACCATTGTCACCATCAGTGAGGGCGGTTGGCAAAGCATAGCGATAGCAGACGGTCTGAATCTCGACCAGTCAAAAGATTTATGGATTGGATTCAATTATCAAGGCGGCAATTCTCCTGCTACCGTCAGTTCCTCTTGCAACGACCGCAATGGCGGATTTCAGTGGTACACAAATAGTGATAGCTATCTTATGATACAAATGGATGGTATGCCTGCCACCTGGATGATACGTGCCATCACGCAAGGCAACGCCGGCATAGGCAGCGTCGACGCCATCAGCGCCACCCTCAGCCCCAACCCCACCACGGGGATGGTGCACTTAAACTGCACCGACCCCGTGAGCCGCGTCGAGGTCATTGACCAAATCGGGCGCACCCTGGCCACATCGGCATCGACCGAGGTGGACCTCACCGCCCTTCCCGCCGGAGCCTACCTGCTCCGCATCACCACAGCCACCGCCGTCACGGTACAGCGCGTGCTGAAAAAATAGTAAGTTAAGCTAAGTTTTCCCCCCGAATCGGGTTGCAAGTCTCCGTTTCCGTTGAATCGGATTTGCAATCCGATTCAGCTTATTATAAGGACTTGTAGTCCGCTAATAATGCGGATTCCAAATCCTTATATTATCTTGCTTTGGATTGCAAATCCGACGCAACGGACTAATGCGGATTGCAAATCCTTATATTATTTTGCGTCGGATTGCAAATCCGACGCAACGGAAAATCCGACGCAACGGAGAAAACATAACAATAAACCACTAAAAAACAGCAGAGGAGAAACAGACATATAGTCTGTTTCTCCTCTTCATCAAGCGGAGAGAGAGGGATTCGAACCCCCGGACCCTCGCAGGTCAACGGTTTTCAAGACCGCCGCAATCGACCGCTCTGCCATCTCTCCAAAATCGGGTGCAAAAATACACACTTTTTCACTATTGACAAAATTTTTATGACAAAGGATTATTATCAGTCGTATTTTCAATATCTTACAGAACAATAATTATCATTTTACAAATTATAGTGTTGCAGAAAAAGGCAATTTTGAAGAAAAATAATGAAAAATGAAGCATATTATCACCTGTCGACGCAATAATATGACGACATATAGCACATAATTATCAGTTATTACACAATCATTTAAAGTATAAAACAAGAACTTTTTAAAAAAAAATTTTGCCATATTGCAAAAATAGAGTACTTTTGCAACCGCTTTCAAGAAAGAAGGCGAAAAATTCCTCAATAGCTCAGTTGGTTAGAGCACCTGACTGTTAATCAGGGGGTCGCAGGTTCAAGTCCTGCTTGGGGAGCGAAGAAAAAGACATATTCCTCAATAGCTCAGTTGGTTAGAGCACCTGACTGTTAATCAGGGGGTCGCAGGTTCAAGTCCTGCTTGGGGAGCAAGAGAGAAAGTTGCAATGGAGCAGCTTTCTTTTTTTTGTGATTATGATAGTACTTGTTATCAGTTTTATAATAATATTGCTATGCATAGCGGGCATAGGCGTCAAAGTGCTGGTGCAGAAGAACGGCCAGTTTAAGAGGCACTGTGCCAGCCGCGACCCCTACACCGGCGATACTGCCGGCTGTCAATGCGAGGCGGCCAAGCTATGCAACGAGAAGAAGAGCCACCCATACCAGGCACTTGACGTCAACGACGAGCTGATGAACGAGATGGGCATTGCTAAAGGGCATTGACGATATCGCCGGCTACCAAAGAATAGAGGTTGCCACGCCTCATTGCCGTCACGTCGCCAGCTTTGCCGTGCATGTCCACGGCTCTTGCCGCCAGCTGCTGCCGGCTAGGCCGCAGAGCAGAGCTTTCGTAACGATAGGCCTTCCACTGTGCTGCCAGGCCGAGCATGATGCCGGTAAGCACGTCGCCACTGCCTGCCGTAGCCATACCGGCATTGCCGGACGTGTTTTCTATGAAGTGGCTATGAGGGGCATAAATCCTTGTGCGATGAGCTTTACGGACAATCACCAGGTCGTGGAGGTCGGCCATGCTCTGGGTGTCGGCATCGCCGAACAGACGCTCGTATTCGCGGGCATGGGGGGTGATAATAGAGCCGGCGACAAGATGCATAGCCTCTGGATGACGTGCCACGATATTGAGGGCGTCGGCATCAAGAATCAGTTGGGCATGATGGCTGAGCGATGCAGGCTGTTGAGATTCCAAAAGGCACAACAGAGCCTGTGTGGTTTCGGCGTCGGTGCCAAGACCGGGGCCTACCGCAATGGCATTGTAGCGCTCAAGATTCGCCGGGAGGGAGGAGAAACGGGTATCGCCGTTGTCGATAGAGAGCATAGCTTCGGGGACGGCGGTCTGCATGATGGCGACGCCTTGCCGAGGCACATGAACCGTGAGCAGCCCCACGCCGCTGCGCAGCGCGGCACGAGCGGCAAGAACAGCAGCGCCCATCTTGCCATAGCTGCCTGCGATAAGCAAGGCGTGGCCGTAGTCGCCCTTGTGGGTCTCGGGATTGCGTGCGAAGAGAAAAGGGAATAAGTTGTTGTACATCACTAAAGGGTTAAAAGAAACGGTGGTCGTAAAGGCCACCGTTTCTGGTTGTATGTGCACGCGGGGAGGCGTGCACTCCGGCATTACTTGCTGCCTTCGGGTTTCATGGTACCCACGGCGTAATGCTTGAGGTCGAAATAGGTCTTGGCAACGCGCTTCAGGTCTTTGACGGTGATGCTGTTGACCATCTTCTCATAGTCGGTGACGCTGGCATCGCGGTCCTCGTTGTAATAGTAGGAGCCATAGATGCGTCCCATCCAGAAGCCGTTCTCCTGCATGCTGGTCTCACGCTCTTTGATCATCTGCAGTTTGACTTTGTTGAGGGTCTCCTCGTCGCAGCCTTTCTTGATGAATTCCTTGATAAGCTTGATAGCAGCTTTCTCTACGCTCTCGCAGTTCTCGGGGGCGCACTGGAGGACGAACATCCAGCTGACGCTGCCGTCGAACTCGATGCCATAGCTGGCGGTGCCGAAGGGGCTGTAGGTCTCGCCCATCTTTTCGCGTATCACCTCGGTGGTGCGGATCTGAATGGCTTCGCCGAGGGCGTCGACGATAAGGCGCTCGCGGAGGTCGCCCTTGAAGCCCTGGGTCTCGCCCATAATGTAGACCATACCCTGGGCGTCGGTGCCGGCGAGGGTGAGGCTATGGGTAACACCGTCGACGATCTTAGGATCCTTATCGATGCGCTTCTCGCTGTTCATGCGGCCGGTAGTGGGCAGGATGCTGAGGTATTTGGCGATGGTGGCGATGTTGTCGTCGCTGACGTTGCCCACGAAGAAGAACATCTGGCCGTCGGCGTAGGTGAAATGTTCCTTATAGATCTGGTGGACGCGCTCGAAGTCGATGCTGTTGATGTTTTCCTCGGTGGGGACGACAACCATACGGGGGTTGTGGCCGTAGGCTTTGTCCATGAATTCAGCGAGGAATTTATACTGCGGGTTGGCGCTGGCCATACGGAGCTGAGTGCGGAGGTTGTCGATGTCGCGGTCGAAGGACTCTTTGTCCTTGCGCGGGGCCTCGTAGTAGAGGTCGACGAGCTGTAGCATAGTCTCGAGATCCTTGGGCGAGCAGTTACCGCTGAAGCCATGCTCGTTGTCGCTGATGCTGGGGCTGACGCTGACCGACTTGCCCTGGAGTTTCTTGCTGAGCTGGGTGCGGCTGAAGTTGCCGATACCGGCGCCGGCCACAAGGCCGTCGACGCTGCCGGCCATGAAGGCCTCGGCATCGCTGTACTTGCTGGTACCGCCGTTGGCATAGCTGCGCATGATGATCTGGTCTTCCTTATAGTTGGTCTGCTTCACCACGAAGTGGATGCCGTTGGGGAGAGCATACTCGGTGTAGCCCAGCACGCTGTTGGACTTCACCTTGGTGGGGGTCACGTCCTTGACCTCTTTGGTGAAGAGCGGCTCGTCCTTGTAGGTGTCGACCCAAGGCTCGGTCTTGACGTTCTTGCTTTCGTTGACGACCTTAAGGAGTTGGTCTTTGGTGGGGACATTGTAGCCCTCTTTTTCCGGGGCTATGAGGACGAAGACGAAATTCTCGTCGGTGATCCAGTCTTTCACCACGTTGTTGACCTCCTCGAGGGTGATTTCGGGGATGAACTCGCGGGCATACTGGTCTTCCTGGCGGATGCCGGGGATCACCTCGCCATCGAGGTAATGGTCGGTGTACTCGTCGGCGAAGTCGTTGCTCTCGGTCTTGTTGAGCTCCTTGGCAAATTTGCGGTACATTTCAAGGGTGCTTTCCTTGGCGCGGTCCAGCTCAGGCTGGAGGAAGCCATGCTCGTCGACGCGTTTCATTTCGGCGAGCATGAGAGCGGTGGCCTCTTCGATGCGGTTGTCCTTGGGGTAGGCCGACAGAGAGAAGGCGTCGAGGCGAGCCAGGAAGCCGCCATAGGTGGCGCGGGCATAGAGGAACGGAGCGGTGGCTTTCTCGGCCATATCGCTGAAGCGGGCATTAATCATGTGGGTGGCGAGGGTGCGCACCAGCATTTGGCGGTAGTCGCCCACGGTGCCCTGAGGAGCCTTGGCGTGCTTCCAGGTCATGTCGATATCGCACGAGGGGGCCTCCTTGTCGGTGGCGATGGCCACGATGGGTTCCTTATTGGAGGGGATGTCGTAGTAGGGACGGGGTTTGGGGTTGGCGGGCATCTTGTTGTCGTTGAAATACTCTTTAACCTTGGCTTCCATCTGGTCCACATCGACATCGCCGACGATGATGACAGCCTGCAGGTCGGGACGGTACCAGTCCTCGTAGAAGCGCATGATGACGGGGCGTTTGAAGTTCATGATGACGCTCTCCAGTCCGATGGGGATACGGTTGGCATAGCGCGAGCCCTGGAGCATGACGGGCCAATACTGACGCATGAGGCGGTCGTTGGCGCCGAGGCGACCGCGCCATTCCTCGCGGATCACGCCGCGCTCGGCATCAAGTTCGCCCTGGTCCATAAGGAGTTTGGAGGCCCAGCCGTCGAGGATTTTCATACCCATCTCGAGCATCTCGGCATCGTTGGGCATGTTGACGTAGTAGACCGTCTTGTCGAAGCTGGTGTAAGCATTGACGTGGCCGCCGAACTGAACGCCCTTGGCTTGGAGCTTGCTGATAAGCTCGTTGTGGGGGTAGTACTCGGTGCCGTTGAAGGCCATGTGCTCCACGAAGTGAGCCAGACCCTGCTGGTCGTCGTCCTCCATCACCGAGCCGGCGTTGACGGCAAGGCGGAACTGAACGCGTCCTTCGGGCTTTTTGTTGGCACGGATGTAGTAGGTGATGCCGTTGTCGAGCTTGCCCATACGGACTTTCTTGTCGATAGGCACCTTGGCGGTGAGGTCTGATTTTTTCTCTTTCTTGCTGCCGGCATTACCGAACTGAGCGAAGCTCATACCGGTGACGGCAAAGAGAAAAAGCATGAAAATAAAAAGATGTTTTTTCATTAAATTAATAATTTTAAATTAGTTATTATATTGTTACGTAATTTTCCAATTTGCAAATATATGAAAAAAAATAATAACGGACGATAATGAGTTTTAATAGTTCAAAAAGGCACACAGGTAATAGACGTTTCAGGCGGTGGAAAACTTACAGGGAAGGGAACATTTTTTTTCTGGAAAGCAATCATCAAAAAATAAGTTGATACAATCAGACAGGTGCAACAAAAAACAGAAAAGACTGTGTTTGCGCGCGTTTATGCGACGTGGTACGCGGGCGTCCTCGCCTGCGATTTGAACACGAGCCTCACGGATGTTTTTTTTTGAACACGAATCTCACGAATCACACGAATGTTTTTTTTCTCTACAGATTACACGAATAACACGGATTTTTTTTGAACACGAATTTAGTGCCTCTTCGAGGCAATTAATAGAAGTCCCCTAAAGGTAAAAAAGTGAGGGGGTTCTGGCTTAGAGGCCGGAGGGAGGGGGGGGCTAAAGGACGGCGGTGGTGAAGGCGTTTTCGAGGTGGCTAAGCGTGGTGCCGTTCTGATTTATGACGATGGAGATGATGTCGAAACGGGCTTCTTCATTGCGGTTGTGCTCAAGCATGTAGGCATTGGCGGCACGAACATAGGCACGGCGTTTCTTCCAGTCGACGAAAGACTCCGGCTCGCCGAAGTCGTCGGTGGTGCGCGTCTTGACCTCCACGAAAACCACATGGTCGTCCTTGAAGGCGATAATGTCGACCTCGAGGTGATGGAAATGCCAGTTGTTCTCGAGGATAAGGTAGCCCTCCTGGTCGAGGTGACGGCGTGCCAAGGCCTCGCCCTCCGAGCCCAATTGATTGCCTTTTCCCATGGTCGAGCGTGTTATTCGTTGGTTTTCATCTCCAGTTCGATGCTGGCATCCTCCCAGGCTTTCATACGCTCTTCGAGCGATGCCTTAAGAGCCTGGTATTCGGCATAGAAGTCCTTGTTGCTCAGCACCTCGGCGGAGCCCGATGCCAGCCGAGCTTCCTTATCAGCAATTTGTGTTTCGAGGTCGGAGATCTCTTTTTCGATACGTTCCACGTTGCTGCGCAGCTTTCGCAACTCGCGTTCACGCTCTTTCGAGAGCTGATAGTTGAGCTTGTTCTGCGAGATGGGGGCATCAGCTGAAGGTTTGGATGCTTTTGGAGCCGCGGCGGCGGCATCGCGCTCAGCGCTCAGTTTCAGGTAGTCGAAGATGTCGCATTTGAACTCATGCACGCCGCCGTCGCGGAACTCGAAGAGGGTGTCGGTGAGGCCTTGCAGGAAGTCGCGGTCGTGCGACACCAGCACCAGGGTGCCCTGATATTGGAGCAGAGCATTTTTCAGGATGTCCTTAGAATCCATGTCGAGGTGGTTGGTAGGCTCGTCGAGGACCAGCAGGTTGCAAGGCGAGAGGAGCAGCTTGGCCAATGCCAGCCGGGCTTTCTCGCCGCCCGACAGTACTTTGACTTTCTTGTCGATATCGTCGTCGTCGAAGAGGAAAGAGCCAAGGATATTGCGGATCTTGGGACGTATGTCGCCGATGGCGGCATCGTCGATGGTCTGAAACACGGTCTTCTCGCCATCGAGCATGGCGGCCTGGTTCTGAGCATAGTAGCCAATCTGGACGCCCTGTCCGAGGCGCAGGGTGCCGGTATAGTCGTTCAATTCGCCGACAATGCACTTCACCATGGTGGACTTGCCCTCGCCGTTGCGACCCACGAAAGCCAGCCGGCTGCCTTTGGTGATGAGGAAGTCGACGCCGTCGAACACCTGGTTGTCGCCATAGGCCTTGCCCACCCCTTTGGCCTCGATGACGATCTTGCCGCTGTGCGGCGCCGGAGGGAACTGGAAGCGGATGCTCTCGGTGGAGACCTCGTCGACCTTCACCTCCTCCATGCGCTCCAGCATCTTGATGCGCGACTGCACCTGCTTCGATTTTGTAGCCTTGTAGCGGAAGCGTTCGATAAAGGCCTCGATCTGAGCCACCTGACGCTGCTGGTTGGTAAGCTGTGCCATCTGCGAGGCACGGCGTTCTTGCATCAAGACCACGTATTCTGAATAGGGCACACGGTAGTCGTAGATCTTTCCGGCGGTTATCTCGATGGTACGTTTGGTGATGTTGTCGAGGAAGGTGCGGTCGTGCGAGACGAGCACCACGGCGCCGGGATAGGTGGAGAGGTAGTTCTCGAGCCACTGTATTGAGCCGATGTCCAAGTGGTTGGTAGGTTCGTCGAGGAGGAGGAAGTCGGGGCGTTTCAGTAGCAGCTTGGCGAGTTCCACGCGCATCTGCCATCCGCCGCTGAACTCGGCCACGAGGCGGTTGAAGTCGTTGTGGTGGAAGCCCAGGCCGAGGAGGATTTTCTCGGCCAGCTCCTGGCGGTTGTTGCCGCCAAGCAGGGTAAGCTGTTCGGTGACCTCGTTGAGGCGGTTCAGGAGGCGCTCGTAGTCGTCCGACTCATAGTCGGTGCGCTCGGCCACCTCTTGCGAGAGGCGCTCCTGCTGCCGTTCCAGGGCGTCGAGCTGGTGGAAAGCGGTGAGGGTCTCCTGCAGTACGGTGCCTACGCTGTCGGGGATCATCTCCTGTGGGAGGTAGCCCACGGTCTGGTCGGCGGCGATGACGATGGTGCCCGTCTCGGGCTCCTGCTGACGGCAGAGGATCTTGAGGAGCGTGGACTTGCCGGCACCGTTTTTGCCCACGAGGCCTATGCGGTCGCGGTCGCCGATGTTGAAGGTGACGTTGTCGAAGAGGTCGACGCCGGTGAATTGCACAGAGAGGTTATTGATGGAGATCATGGTGGCGAGTGAAGAGTGATGAGTGAAGAGTGATTGGTGATTGGTTAAGTAACTGTTCAAAATTAAATTACCTCTTGTCGTAGCCCCGTAGGGGCGACATATATTAGCCGTGGGCGAAAGCCCACGGTATAAACCAGGCAGTTACATTGAGCCCCGTAGGTGTGAAGAAAGCTCCAGTGAAGCTTTCGATAGCGAAGCGGAGAAAAAAATATTATAAATAATATTCTAAATAGCATCCCAATATGTAAACTATTTTTGCACGATTAGTTATTCGTGATGGGGTGACAATCAATAAAAAAGGCGAACACTGGGGTCCGCCTTAGAATTAGGATTAGAGACTGACATGATTAGTGGAGCTCGAACTGCACGGGGAGGGTGAACTCGGTACGCACGGCCTTGCCGCTCTGCTTGCCGGGTTTCCACTTAGGCATGGCGTTGACGACGCGGAGAGCTTCCTTACCGCAGCCTCCACCAATCTCGCGGAGGATAGAGGCCTTGGTGATGCTACCGTCCTTCTCGACGACGAACTTGATTACCACCGTGCCGGTGATGTTGTTCTCGCGGGCAAGTTCGGGATACTGGATGCTCTTGCCAAGGTAGGCGTAGAGAGCCTCATCGCCACCGGGATAGGAGGGGAACTCCTCGACGAAGACGAAGATCTCCTCTTCTGCGGCTTCCTCTTCAGCGCTGACGTCGGCGATTACCACCTCGGTCTGCTCTTTGTTGGCGTTGTCGCCAGCATCGACGATACCGAGCTCGTTCGTCAGTTCGGCATCGTTTTCAACGACTTCAAGTTCAGTAGTGACTTCCGGCTCGGGCTGCTCGGGCTCGGGCTCAGGCTCATCGGGCTGCTCTTCCTCGGTCTGGATAATCTCCTCTTCCATCTCGGTGGAGGCCTGCTGCATCATGAGGCCGCTGTCGTCCTTGTCGGAGCTGCGGAGGTTGAAAGCCACAAGCACGAGGGCGAGGATTGTCACCAAACCAATCTCAAGGAACAAACCTTTCTTTTTTTCAAGGTCAGCCTTCTCTGATTTCTTTGCTTCCATATTACTAAATTTTAATTAATTATTACACGTTTTCTACGTAAGTTTCCCACTTCTTACGCACTGCTAAATTACTACATTTTTCCGAATTATGAACAATCAATTGTAAAAAAAATTATCATATTTACGATTCTTGCATTACATTTTATTGTAAAGCAACATAATAAGCTATTAAAAATAATTGTCGGACAGATTACTGTCAGCGTTTCACGATTCTGTGCACGCTGGCGACATCGTGGCAGACCACCCTAACGGAGCAGGAACACCTTCGCAGAATGCGAAGGATTGCGATAGGAGGCGAAGCTTCCCAGCTTCGCCAATAAAGTTACACCTTCGCAGAATGCGAAGGGTTCCTTGGGATAGGAGGCGAAGCTTCCCAGCTTCGCCAATAAAAGTTACACCTTCGCAGAATGCGAAGGTCACCTTGCTTGTCTCCTTGGTCGGGATGGGAATCCCGACCTCCTACAGCGAAGCTTCCCAGCTTCGCCGATGCGACGTGGTGGAGTGTCATTGCATTGGTCGGGATGGGAAATCCCGACTGTAGGAGGCGAAGCTTCCCAGCTTCGCCAATGCGACAAGGTTTCAAATAATTTTCTATATCAACCATTTATCAATTTAGTTTCCATCCACTCCGAAGCCAAAGAGGGCGAAGTCGGCACGGAGGGGGTCGTCGGGGAAGACGAGAGCGAGGGTGGCGGTAAGAGCCTGTGCAGCATGCATTGAGGTGGCAGACTTAGCCATGAGGCCGAGCCTTACGGATTCGGCGACGACATGGGTGTCGAGGGGCATGATGAGGGTGCTGCGCGGTATGAAGTCGGCCCAGAGGCCGAGATCGACAGGCGAGCCACTACGCACCATCCAACGGAGGAACATACAGATACGCTTGCAGGCCGACGTGGCATCCTTGGGAATCACGGGTCCACCGTCGTGGCTGCGGAAGAAAGTGCAGATGGCTTCGACGGCTTCGATGCCCGTTGATGCCTTGGAGCGCACATAGCGTCCGAGGGTGCCATGCTGGCAGAGCAGCTGCCGGTAGGCCTGTAGGAAGCGCCACATGCAGTCATTATTATAAAGACGGTAGAAGCAGCGTACATCGCCAGGGCTGAAATGGCTCTGATATTGGCCAGAGCGGACCCAAGCATCGACCTCTCCCCCACTCCATTCCAGCAGCTGCCCGATCTTGGGCATGAACTGTTTGCGGCTACCATAGCTGAGGCCGGCGGCAACGAAGGCCATGGCCTCTTGGTTTTCAGCACCCTCCACCTGGTGCATCCACCATGAGGGGTCGCCAGTCAGGAAATCGGGGGTCTCGTAACGTTCGGCGTATTCGCGCAGCAGTGAGGCTGAAGCATCCACAACCTGATTTCCGTCTTCGGTCTTCGCGTTGGCAGAACTGAAAGCTTCGCCTCCTACAGTCTGCACTACGCTTTTTGTTTTCCTCTTTCCGTTCATCTTACAACACGGTAATAATTATCTTTGCGTGGACGTGCCGGACGGGCTGGAGCAGCGGGATAGCCCAAGGCCAAAGCGCCTACGCCCATGAGGCTGTCGGGCAAACCGAACTGCCGCAGCAGTTCGCGGCCTTCGTCGGTGTCGAACATCTCGCGTTCGCGGTTTATCCAGCACGAGCCCAGCCCAATGGCGTGGGCTGCATTCATCATGTTGCCAAGCACCAACGAGCCGTCGGCCATACCGTTGGGCCATTTCTCGGGACGCGAGGCGAAGACCAGCACGATGGTGGGGGCGCCATAGTAGGGGTCGCTGTCGGTATTCATCACTGCGGCGTTCATGCGCGAGAGCCGCTGCACCAGGTCGGGGTTCTGCACCGCCACGATCCAGGGGTCTTGATAGTTCATGCCTGTGGGGGCATAGGTGCCGGCCTCGAGCACGGCATTGAGTTCGTCGTCGGAGATCTGTTCGCTCTTGAACGAGCGCACACTACGCCGCTCGCGAAGCATTTTCAAGAAATCATTATCCATATTATAAAGTCTTTATTTGTAATTTAATCATCGTATTGGTCGGGCTGGGAAGCCCGACCTCCTACAGCCTTCAGCTTTGCTAATGTGGTATTGGTCGGGCTGGGAAGCCCGACCTCCTACAGTAAAGCGTCCTCGATAAGCATCTGGTAGAGCTGGGCGGGGGTAATGCCGATGGCACGCGCCTGCTTGGGGACAATGCTTTCGGCACTCTGTCCGGGGATGGTGTTGACCTCGAGGAAGTAGAGGCGCCGCTGAGCGACGTCGTAGATATAGTCGAAACGGACAACGCCACGGCATTGCAGGAGGTCGTAGAGGCGCGAGGAGACCTCCTGGATGTGCTTGGCGACAGGCTCTTCCACATCGGCGGGGGTGACCTCTTGGCTGAAGCCGTTGTATTTGGCTTCGTAGTCGAAGAACTCATGGCCCTCGGTGGGTATGATCTCCGTGATGGGGAAGACGTACTTCTTGCCTTTGATTTTCATCACGCCGCAGTCGAACTCACGACCGTTGATGCACTCTTCAACCATCACCTGAGTGTCTTCCTTGAAAGCCAGCTCGATGGCGGGCATGAGCTGGTCGGACGTCTTTACCTTGGTGGTGCCCACGCTGCTGCCGCCGGCGGCGGGTTTCACGAAGAGCGGGTAGCGCAACTCGGTGACGGGGGTATGGTTGATGTCGGACGGCACCTTATAGAGCAGCACCGACTTGGCGACATCGACGATGCCGAAGCTGCGCACGGCAGCGTTGCAGAACCCTTTGTGGAAGGTGAGCGCCGAGGTGTAGAAGCCACACGTGGTGTAAGGAATGCCGAGCATATCGAAATAGCCCTGAAGGACGCCGTTCTCGCCGGGGTTGCCATGAACGATGATGAAGGCAAGGTCGAAATGGACCTTCTCCCCCTCGGCGGTGATGGAGAAATCGGATCGGTCGACGGGGAGCTCGGCACCATGGGGGTCGATCCAATACCACTGCTGGCGGTCGATGGTAAGCATATTGTCGGCATTGTGGCTCAGCACTTTGCCGACAACAATACGATAGACATTATATTTGGACTTGTCGATAGCCTGATAGATTTGTTGGCCTCCGCCAAGCGACACAAGATGTTCGCCGGAGAAGCCTCCCATAACTAGTGCTATGTTTTTCATTATTGTATTGTTAGGTGGGTTAATTGTTGGATGGGTTGGTTAATTGGTTAATCGTTGAATTGCTGGTAGTTTTGTCGCCCTCCCTCACGCAACGGGCGATGTGCGGCGCGGCGGTTTTCGCGTTCGCGGGCATCGCAGAGCGCCATGGTTTGTTCTGTCATGTGGCTTTGCTGGAAGCGTTGCCATATAAGCTCCTCGGCCATGTGCGACGGGTGTATGAGGTCGTCGGCATAGAAGCGGTAGTCGCGCAATTCGTCCACCATGATTTCATAGGCCGGGAAATAGGATAGCTGGGACTTATGGGCATCAGATTTCGAGAAGAGGGCCTCCACGGCGAGCAAGAGTGATGCTTTGCCGAGCTGGTTGCCATGGGGGCCATAGGCTCCATGACGCACCGGGCTGACGGTGAAGACCAGACGGAAGCCAGCCTCCAAGAGGTCATGAACTTGTCCGCCAAGGTGTTCCATTATCTCGTCGGGGGAGAGGAGTGTTTTAACGAACTCTTTTTCCGGCACCTTGTGGCAATTGCCGACAACCCTTGACAGGTCATTCTTGCAACGCTCGGGGGCGTTGTCCACTACAGTGTTCGCGGGCCGGGATGCCTGGGTGGCAAGCGAGAAGCAGTAGGCGGAGCCAAGGGTGAAGACGATGGTGCGGCAACGGCGGAGGAAGGCATGGGCGTCGTGGATGGCTGCGTTGCAGGCATCGAGGCAGGCCTGCCGGTCGGAGCGGGAGAAAGAGCCGTGGTGATGCCACGAGTGCCATAGGTCGTCGTGCCAGACAAGGTAGGAGGTGTCTATCTCGCTATCGGTGAGGCAATGGCGTAGGGTGCGGCCGATGGATATGGGATTGTAGAGGATGCCAAAGGGGTTGACGTGGACGTCGAAGCCCAGACTGCGCATCCTGAGGCCCATGGCCTCGGTGAAGCACGAGCCAATGAGTAGCACGGGGTCGTCGTGGCTGATGCTGAACGGGGCTCTGGGGGTGGGGACGGAGGTGTATAGTTTGATAGTTTGCATCTCTATTTTATCAACGCTCGAAGGCGTTAGTCACTACTTGCTATTCAACGATATACGTTCAACTTCTGGCATTTGCTCAAGGAGTTTGATGAAAGTGCCGGGCTCCACACTGAGATCGCTGGACGACATGAAGAGCGACATCTCGTGCTCGCGGTCGTCGACATGTACCGAGAGTTTGGCTTTGCCGCGGTTCTGATTGGCCAGTTTCTTCAGCCGGTTGCAGAAATCCTCGGTGATATGACGGATGTCGACATGGAAGTTGATTGACTTGGTGTATTCGTCCTCCACATCGCTCAGGAGCATCATCTTGGTGATGTTAAGCCGCGGCGGCATTTTTTCTTCAACGCCATCCTTCTTGATGGTGTATTGCTTCACCATGGCCTGGACGAAGACGAAAACGCCTCTCTCGCAGAACGACTTGTATTTCATGCAGTCCTCGCCGAAGAGGCGCAGCTCGTAGGAGCCTTCAAAGTCCTCGATGGTAAGGCTTCCGTAAGGTTTGCCCGTGCGTTGCGAGATGCCCGACATGGCGTCGGTGACCACACCGCCGAACTTCACCTCCATGCGCGGCACGAGCGACTGTAGGTCGGCCAACTGCGTGACGCTGATGTTGGTGTAGTTGTCCATAGCGTACTTGTAGTCGTCGAGGGGATGGCCGCTGATATAGAAGCCTATAACCTCTTTTTCATAGTTGCACTGCTCCACGCTGGTCCATGGTTCGCAGTCGGGGATGGGGGGGCGATCCTCGGCCTTGATGTCGTCGCTCATATCGAAGATAGACATCTGCGAGCTGTTGGCGGCGTCCTGCTTGCGGCTTTCCCAGCGCACCAGCTTCTCGAGATAGGAGGGTGCATTGTCGCTGGCCACATCCTTGGCCATATACTGAGCGCGGTGCATGCCCTTGAGCTGGTCGAAGGCGCCGGACTTCACGAGCACTTCGAGATTTTTGCGGTTGACGGCCTTGAGGTCTATGCGGTCGAGGAGGTCGAAGATATCCTCGAAGGGGCCGTTCTTATCGCGTTCGCTGATGATAGCCATAGCGGCGGCCTCGCCCATGCCCTTGATGGCAGCGAGGCCGAAGCGTATCTGCCCCTTGTCGTTGACCGAGAAGTCGAGCTCCGACTCGTTGACGCTTGGGGTGAGGATGTCGATGCCGTTGCGGCGGCAGTCCTCGCGGAGCTCGGTGACGCGCTTGATGTCGCTGAGCGACGAGGTCATAACCGCAGCCATGTATTCTGCCGGATAGTGCGCCTTGAGGTAGGCCGTCTGGTAGGCCACCCAGGAATAGCAGGTGGCATGGCTCTTGTTGAAGGCATAGGAGGCGAATTTCGTCCAGTCCTCCCAGATTTTGTGGAGCTTGTCGTGTGGATGACCGTTCTTCTCACCGCCCTCATAGAAGAGCTTCTCCAACTTAATCATCTTATCTATCTGCTTCTTGCCCATAGCCTTACGGAGCGTGTCGCTCTGGCCGCGAGTAAAGTTGGCCAGCTGACGCGAGAGGAGCATGACCTGCTCCTGGTAGACGGTGATGCCATAGGTGTCCTTCAGATACTTCTCCATGCATGGTATGTCGTACTCCACCGGTTTGCGCCCCAGCTTGCGGTCGATAAAGTCGGGGATATAGTCCATAGGACCCGGGCGGTAGAGGGCGTTCATGGCTATGAGGTCTTCAAAGACGTGGGGCTGCAGCTCGCGGAGGTATTTCTGCATGCCGGCCGATTCAAACTGGAACGTCCCCACGGTGTTGCCATCGCAGAAGAGTTTGTAGGTCAGCTCGTCGTCGATGGGTATGTGGTCTATATCTATGTCGATGCCATGACGTTTCTTGATGTTTCTGATGGCATCCTTGATGATGGAGAGGTTCTTCAGCCCAAGGAAGTCCATCTTGATAAGACCCACGGTTTCAACCACATGACCATCATACTGCGTCACGAGGACATCCTCGCCGCTGTCTTTGTCCTTGATGGTGCACATGGGGGCGAAGTTGGTGAGGTCGTCGGCTCCAATGATGACGCCGCAGGCGTGGATGCCGGTCTGGCGGTTGGTGTCCTCCAGCTCTTCGGCATAGATGAGCATCGACTTCAGGTTCTCGTCGCTGCCTTCGAGGATCTCGCGCAGCTGTGGGACGTATTTGTAGCAGTTCTTCAGGTTCACTTTTGGCGACTTGCCCTTCTCGTCCTTGATGTTGTCGGGGAAGCCGCGGTCGGGGATGTAGCTCTTGATCTCGTTGACCTTGCTGAGAGGCACTTTCTGAATGCGGCCCACGTCGGCTATGCTCGACTTGCTTGCCATGGTGCCGTAGGTGATGATGTGGGCCACTTTCTCTTTGCCGTATTTCTCGGTGATCCATTCCAGCACCTTGCCGCGGCCGGCATCGTCGAAGTCTACGTCGATATCCGGCAGCGAGATGCGGTCGGGGTTGAGGAAACGTTCGAAAAGGAGGTCGTATTTCAATGGGTCGATATCGGTGATCCATAGGCAGTAGGCCACCACGCTGCCTGCCGCCGAGCCACGTCCGGGGCCCACGCTGACGCCCAGCTCTTCGCGAGCTCCGCGTATATAGTCGGCCACGATGAGGAAATAGCCGGGGAAGCCCATGGTCTTGATGGTGTGCAGCTCGAAGATGATACGCTCCGTAACCTCGTCGCTCAGACGGGACTTTATCTCTTCTATTGAAAGGTTTTGTGGCGCGCCGGAACGCTCGGAGGCGTTCTCCACCACTCCATAACGTTTCCAGGCGCCTTCCCACACCAGCTTGGCCAAGTAGTCGGCCTCGAACTTGATGCGGTACAGCTTGTTATAGCCGCCCAGCTTCGCAATTTTTTTATTGGCGTCTTCTTCGTTCATCACCACCTCGCCTTTCTCGTTGCGCGTGAATTCGTCGAAGAGCTCCTGCTCGGTGATGCGGCTGCGGTATTCCTCTTCGCTTCCGAACTCGGCGGGGATGGGGAAGACGGGCATAATGGGGTCGGAATCAATGCTGTAAACCTCCACTTTATCGGCTATCTCACGTGTATTTTCAAGGGCTTCGGGGATGTCGGCGAAGATGGCGGCCATCTCGTCAGGGCTTTTCAGCCATTCCTGCTTGGTGTAGTGCATGCGGTTGGGGTCGTCGAAATCCTTGTTGGTGCTGAGGCAAATCAGGCGGTCGTGGGCCTCGCCATGCTCTTCTTCAACGAAGTGGACATCGTTGGTGGCTATGAGCTTGATGCCGTATTTCCGGGCGAAGTCGATAAGGTGCTTATTCACCATCTGCTGGCGCGGGAAGGTGTCGTAGGCGGCGTTGGGTTTGTCGGTCTGGTGGCGTTGCATCTCAAGGTAGAAGTCGTCACCGAAGAGGTCGTGGAACCAACGCACCGACTCTTCGGCCCCTTCGATGTCGCCTTTCATGATTTTCTGCGGTATTTCGCCGCCCAAGCATGCCGAGCAGCAGATGATGCCCTCGTGGTACTGCCGCAGCACGTCGTGGTCGATGCGGGGGTTGTAGAAGAAGCCGTCGGTGAATGCCAAGGAGCTGAGTTTGCAGAGGTTCTTGTAGCCCTGCTTGTTCTTGGCAAGGAGGATAAGGTGGTAGCCGCTGCGGTCCACGATGCGGTCTCGTCCCGTCTCGGGGTCGCGCTCCTTGATGTTGGCATCCTTGTCGTAAAGGGTGCGGTGGGCGCAGTAGGCCTCGATGCCGATAATGGGCTTGAAGAACTGTGTGTTGAGGCTGTCGATCTGCAGCTGGAGGTCCACCATGTGCCCCTCCTTGGTCTTGCCTTCGGGGAGCTCGTATTCCGGGTCAGCCTCGGGAGTGCCTATTCTCTCCACCTTCGCCAGTTCCGCATTCAGGCCCTTGATGGCATCCTTCACCTTGCCGTTCTCCTGGCCCACGGTGTCGACAAGTTCCTTAATGCCGAACATATTGCCGTGGTCGGTAAGGGCCATGGCATACATGCCGTTCTTTTTACATTTCTTTATAAGGTCGGGCACTTTCGACATTCCGTCAAGGATAGAATAGTGCGAATGGACGTGTAAGTGTGTGAAATAAGGCATACTGCAACGTTGTTATGTAGTGAGAAAGAAAATGTAAAAATACGAAGAAATCTGATTATGGCGTGCCATAATGTTTCAATAGTTATCAACAAGTGCGGTGGACAGTGTAGGAGGGTACGCGGGCGTCCCGCCTGCGAGCCTTTTGGTACGCGGGCGTCCCGCCTGCGAGCCTTTGGTACGCGGGCGTCCCGCCTGCGATGTGTGCTGGGACGAAGCAGCATTGGTCGGGCTGGGAAGCCCGACCTCCTACTGGCCGTAATACACAATCTGGCGTTCAATGGTGTACAGCTGCTTGCCGTTGAGCGAGTAGCGGCAATGGGTCCAGTTGCCATGGCGGTCGTAGCTGTAGCTGCGCTGCTCGGTGGTGACGGTGGTCTCGTCGTCATTGTAGAAGGTCTGCACCCGTTTCGAGAGGTTCCCCTTGCGGTCATAGCTGCGTTTCTCTTTCCAGAGCAGCAGCTCGTCGGCAGTGTACTGCTCCACGGTGGCGAGGCGTTCGTGCTTGTCGTAAGTGCTGACGGTGCGCTTCGTCACCACGCCGCTGTCGGGGGCATAGGTGTACTCTATGCTCTGCACCAGGTTGCCACCCTCGGCATAGATGCAATGGGTGGAGCTGTAGAGGCGTCCGCGGAGGTCGAGCTGTCGCAGCTCCAGGACATCGTCGTCATAGTCGAAACGGTAGAGGCGCTGGCCCATGCGGCTCCAGCCTGCCGAATCGGCAATGGCCAGGGGGTAGGCCACCACCTGCTCGCCGCCGAAGCCGCGCTTGCGGTACTCGACGAGGTGGCCCGTGGAATCGAACATGTAGGTCTCCTGGAAGTTGACGTCGTTGCCACCATCATATTTCTGTACCACTGTTATTTGCCGTGGCCATGCCCGCAGGTTGTACTCGTCATATCCGGGGTGTGTCAACGCCTCGCGTGTATGCTGTCCCACTCCCATCCAGGAAACAGCAATGAACATCAATAATAAAAATAACTTTTTCATTTTCTCAGACATTAATGAAAAGCAATGATACTAACACTTTTTCGAACAGCAATTATCATTA
Organism: Bacteroidales bacterium; assembly: GCA_017446745.1. Taxonomy (GTDB): domain Bacteria; phylum Bacteroidota; class Bacteroidia; order Bacteroidales; family P3; genus Colimorpha. Next base: position 380 of record JAFSQF010000046.1, on the reverse strand, counting down.
ATTATTTTTTTAACAGCAATTGCCAGCAATTATCATTAATTACTTTTTAACAGCAATTTTCAGCAATTATTTCTTTAACAGCAATTATTTCTTTAACAGCAATTGCCAGCAATTTTCAGCAATTTTTCAGCAATTATCATTAATTACTTTTTAACAGCAATTATTTTTTTAACAGCAATTGCCAGCAATTTTCAGCAATTATTCAGCAATTATTCAGCAATTATTCGACAAATAATTTATGATTCAAGTTTCGGGAGTAAAATTTTTCAAAAAAAAGTGGCATGAAAACTTGTGTATATTACTAAAAATTAGTAATTTTGCAAAATAATTTTAAAGCCTAATATTTCCATGCCACACTGCAAAAATACGAAAACAATTCG
>JAFSQF010000045.1 GCA_017446745.1 Bacteroidales bacterium | reverse complement strand
GGCTACAACATAGCCACCAACATCTCGTTCAACGAGGATTTCAACCTCATGCTGGGTTTCTCGGAGACCGACGTGCGGCAGATGATACGCTACTATCAGGGCTTCGGGGTGCTGAAGAGGGACGAGGAGGAGCTCATAGCCGAGATGAAGCCGTGGTACGACAACTACTGTTTTGCTCGTGCCGTGGTCGACAGCGACCCCAAGATGTTCAACCCCGACATGGTGCTGTACTACCTCAATTATGTGATGCGGTGCGGCAGGAGCCCCGAACAGATGATCGACCCCAATATGCGCACCGACTACAACAAGATGATGAAGCTGATACAGATTGACAGTCTCAGCAACTCGCGCCGCGGGGTGATACACCAGATAGCCGACGATGGCTACATCTACGCCACGCCGGTGGAGTCGTTTCCTGCCAAGGAGCTTGCCGACGAGAAGAACTTCGTGAGCCTGCTGCTCTACTATGGCATGCTCACCATCGGCGGGACATTCGGCACGCTTACCAAGCTCATCATCCCCAACAACAACGTCCGCAAGCAGTACTACGAGTTTCTGCTGAACGAGTACCAGAGCATAGCGCGGGTTGACATCTCGGGGCTCGAGATGGACTTCACCCTTGCAGCCATCAAGGGTGAGTGGCGTGCGATGCTGCAGACCATTGCCGACAGCTACAGCAAAGCCACGAGTGTGCGCCAGTTGGCGGAGGGCGAGCGCAGCCTGCAGGGTTTCATGAACGCCTACCTCTCGCTGAGTTCCTATTGGCTGCTGGCTCCCGAGATGGAGTTGAGCCATGGCTACTGCGACTTTTTCCTGATGCCCGACCTGCGGCGCTACCCCATGGTTGCGCACAGCTACATTCTGGAGCTGAAATACCTGCCCGTGAGTGCCACCCCGGCGCAAGCCGAGCAGCAGTGGCTTCAAGCCGAGGAGCAGATACGCCGCTATGCCGCCGCCGCACGCGTCAAGGCACTCTCGTCCGGCACCACGCTCCACCTCCTCATCCTCCAGATCCGCGGCTACAACCTCGAACGCTTCGACGAGGTAAGCCCCGAAGCGGCACTTTAGCCTCCATCATACTTTATTAAGAAATGTTGTTCGGAGAGTTTCTGTCGTTGCTCGTGGCGATGTCGTGGACCGTGACCGCCCTGTTTGCCGAGGTGGGTTCGAAACGTATGGGGTCGTTGCCGTTCAATGCCATACGTATGTCGATGTCAATCCTGTTCTTGGCCATGACGTTATGGCTGGTGATGGGCGTTCCTTATCCTCTTTATGCCGACTGCTCTACGTGGCTTTGGCTTCTGCTTTCCGGGGTGGTGGGTTATGTCGTTGGCGACTATTGCCTGATGCAAGGCTATATCATTATTGGGTCGCGTTTTGGACAGCTTTTCATGACCCTCTCGGCTCCTACGGCGGCAATACAGGGCAGACTGTTCATAGGCGAGCAGATGCGTCCGCTGGCAATAATGGGCATGGCGATAACCCTTTCGGGCATAGCTCTTTCGGTACTCTCTAAGGGGAAGGAGGCGGAGGGAGGGGTGCATTTCGCCATATCGCCCCGAGGCATTTTTTATGCCGCCATGGCAGGCATCTGCCAGGGTGCGGGGTTGGTGCTGAGCAAGATAGGGCTGGAGCATTATGATGCCGCGTTGCTGGCGCAGGGCGTGGATGGCTCCACAGTTCCCGACGGAGCCCTCTTGCCGCTGCCCGTCAGTGTGAGCATCCCCTTTGCGTCGACCATGATACGCGGCATTATGGGGCTTGTGGGCTTCTGGTTGCTGCTGTTGCTCTTCTCGAACAACGGTGCTGAACAGGCAAGCAAGGCGTTGCGCGACCGCAAGGCTATGCTCAGTGCTTTAGGCTCGATGTTTTTCGGCCCCTTTGTAGGGGTAAGCCTGTCGCTGATGGCAACGCAATATACTTCGACGGGCATAGCACAGACGCTCTTCGCGCTCACCCCGGTGCTGATCATAGGACCGGCGGCATGGCTGTTCCATCAGAAGGTGACGTTGCGCGAAGTGGTCGGCGCCGTCATCAGCGTATGCGGGGCTTGTCTGTTTTTTGTGTAGCTACTGCAGGGTGTCGCCAGTGTCGGAGGAACCCTCTTGCGCGTTACGCTCCAGTTCCATCTTGCCGAAGCGGAAGGTTACGCCGGCCGAGATATAGCGGCTGTTGACCATATAGTTGGTGGAAGAGGAGAGGTAGTAGGGGTTGGTGTTCTCTGAGCCGAAACCACGTTTGGCGCCCCAGTTGAAAAGGTCCTGGATGTTGACGAAGACAGAGAGCTTGCGGTTGAAGAAGTCGCTGCGGACACCCATGTTGAACCAGTAGCGGGCCTTTTGCTCGCTCATGAGGCTTAAGGTTGGCGAGCTGTAGTTGAAGGAGAGGTGCAACTGGTACTGGTTGAAGATTTTGGCCCAGCCGTTGATGCGGACGCTCCAGGAGACCTTGTCGCGCTCGTCGGACTTGAGGGTTCTGTTGCCCAGCTCGTCCTCGCGGTAGTATTCCATACGGTAGCCATAGTCGTAGATGTTGGCATAGAGGCGCACGTTGATGAAACCGCTGGGGCGGTAGGTGACGTTGGCCGAGGCGCCATAGCGCCACGAGGTGCCCATGTTGTAGGGTACGGAATAGTTGACCAAGCGGTCGAGGAAGGTATCGTACTCGGCATCGGTGAGCGAGCTTATCTCGTTGGTGGAGAGGCGTCCGTAGCCCTCGATGCCGATGTTGCCGAAAGTCTGGAAATAGCGGCTCCAGCCGGCTTCGGCAGAGTGGGTGAAGGAGGGTTTGAGGCCTTCGGGATTGCCGGTGCGGTAGCTGTCCTCGCCGTAGATGCGGAAGCTGGTGAGTTGCTCCTCGCCGGCATGACGCATGCGCATGGAGTAGTTGAGCTTGTAGTTGTTCATCTTCTCGTCGCGGTAGGATAGGTGGATGGAGGGCCGCAGGGAGATGGTGTTGACCGTCGAGTCGTCGGCGAAATTCATGTCGGTGAGGTAGGCGTAGCTGAAGTTGTTCCATTGCGCTCCCAAGCCGGAGGAGAGGGTGAAGCCGCCCCAGCGGTGGGTCCAGTTGACGTCGGCACCCACTTCGGTCTCGCGGCCGTCGAAGTGGTAGGTGCGGAGGGTGTCGATAGTGGCCTGGTCAAGGTCGTTCCAACGTTGGTAGTCGTTGTTGGTTGTTTGGTTGCTGGCTTCGAAGCCGTAGCTGAGCTCGCCGTTTTTGCTGTAGGGACGGTTGTAGCGGACGTCGAGGTCGGCGCTGTAGTTGTAGTTGTCGGTGAGCAGGTAGCGGTTCTCGTCCTTGGCGTCGGGGTCGGCGAGGAGGCGGTAGCTGGTGTAGTCGCGTTGGTACCATTCGTTGCTGCCGTTGTGGTTGAGGTGCATGTTGGCCCCAAGGCGTATGTTGTGGCCAAGTTGGTCGAACTTGTGGGTGTAGTCGGCCCCGAGGTGGGTGAAGTAGGAGGGGCTGATGGTGGAGTCGTTGATGGAGTATATCATCTGGTCGTTGTTGCTTAGGGGCCAATAGGTTTGCTCCACATGGCGGTCTGCAACGCTGCGGTTGCGGCTGTAGAAGCCGCCACCGTCGACCGAGAGGTCGGTCATTGAGTCTATTTCGTAGTTAAGGTTCAGGAAGATGTTGCCGCTGAGGCTGCGGTTGCCTGAGGTGGAGCGCGTAGTGTCGCGCATCACGGTGTCGTAGGTCGGCGTGGTGTCGTTGCCATTGATGAGGGGGGTGCCGTCCTTGCGCTGTATGGCCCAGCTGGCGGCCTCGTTGTCGCGATAGGAATAGCGACCGTTGGCGAAGAGGTTGATGCTAAGGCGTTCTTTGGCCCACATGTAGCTAACCCAGGGGCTTATGAAAGGCTGGTTGGAGCCGTTGAGGCCGAAGCTGACGAATTTGTTGCTTTTGACGTGCGCCGAGGTGATGATATTGATGACGGCCTCGGCGTCGGTGGCGTATTTGGCCGAGGGGTTGGTGATGGTCTCGATGCGGTCGAGGGCGTTGGCCGGGAGGGTTTGGAGGTAGGTCTTGAGGTTCTCCTCGGTGAGTTTAGAGGGTTTGTCGTTGATCCATATCTCCACGCTGCTGACGCCGCGCAGGGTGATGTTGCCCTCCACGTCGACTTCCACGCCCGGGGCGTTCTGGAGAGCGTCCTCGGTGGTGCCGGTCTGTATGGCCGGGTCGTCGGCCACATTATATACCATCTTTTCGCCATCTTGCGCATAGAGAGGACGCTCGGCGGTGATCTTCACTGTCTTAAGGGCTGCGGCCCCTTGCCTCATGTTGATGATGCCGAGGGCTGTGTTGTTGGAAACGCTGACGGGCACGAAGCGTGTGACGTAGCCAATATAGCTGATGCGGAGCCAGTATTCGCCGGCGGGTACATCCTTCACCTCGAAATAGCCGTTGAGGTCGGTGGAGGCTCCTTTGACGAATGAGCTGTCCTCCTTTTCGAGGATGGTGACGTTGCAGTACATAAGGGGCTCCATCTTGGCGCTGTCGATCAGAGAGCCAACCACCTTGAAGGTGTCGCCCTGCTTGACTTTCTTCTTCTGTTTCACCGTGGTGCTGCGCTGCTGCGTCTGTTGCATCTGCCTGTCGCCCATCGGCGCGCCAGGTCGCCCGCCAGGAAAGCCCCCGGGACGGCCGCCGCCAGGAAAGCCTCCCGGCCCCCCGGGCTGTGCCATAAGGGTTAACGATAAGAAACAGAAGGCAAGAAATGTTGCCAAGATTGGTGTCTTACTGTAACGCATTGTGTTCTAATGTTGTATTGATGGGATTCTTGATTGTATTAATGTTTTTGAAAACGCAAAAAAAATGTAATTATTGTTGCAAAGAAATATTTTTTTTTGTACAGAGAATACTTTTATTTCGCACCGAACAAAATAATTGTTGGCAGTGCGCGTTTTTATAACAATGATTGACTATAAGAAATATGTATTGGACAACGGACTGACGTTGCTCGTGTCGGAGAACGTTAATACACCCCTTGTGTCGGTGGCCACACTTTACGACGTCGGTTCGCGCGACGAGACGCCCTCGCGCACCGGCTTCGCGCATTTGTTCGAGCACTTGATGTTCGGGGGTACCAGCCATGTGCCCGACTACGACCGTGTGGTGACCGACATTGGTGGCGAATCGAACGCCATGACCAACAATGACTTCACGCAATACTATCTGACTGTCCCGGCCCGTTTCCTGGAGACGGCGTTGTGGCTCGAGAGCGACCGCATGCGGCAGTTGGACCTCTCGGCGCGCAGCCTGGCGGTGCAGCAGTCGGTGGTGACTGAGGAGTATAACTACCGCTACATCAACAAGCCATACGGCGATGTATGGCTGCTGTTGCGTCCCCTCTGCTACAGGGAGCATCCCTACCGCTGGTGCACGATTGGTGCCGACATAAGGCACGTGCAGGAGGCCACGCTTGTCGACGTTGAGCAGTTCTTCGCACTCCACTACCGCCCGGACAATGCCATTCTTGCTGTGGCAGGCAACGTGAATGCCGACGAGGTGGCGCGGCTGGTAGAGAAATGGTATGGCGACATACGCCCCGCCACGGGGCGCTACCTGCGCCAGTTGCCCACCGAACCACGCCAGGAGGCGGCACGTGGGCAGAGCGTGCGTCGTCATGTGCCGGCCGACGCGCTCTATATGTGCTACCACACCACCGACCGTTTGGGGGCTGACTTCTGCGCCACCGACTTGGTGAGCGACCTGCTGAGCAACGGACAGTCGTCGCGACTATACAACGAGCTGGTGAAGCACCAGAAGCTTTTCAGCGAGATAGATGCCTACATAACGGGCGACCGCGACCCCGGCCTGTTCGTGGTTAGCGGCAAGCTGATAGAGGGGGTGGGATTCGACCAGGCACAAAAGGCCGTGGCGGACGAATTGGGGCGCCTGTCGGCCGAGACTTTACAGGACAAGGAACTGGAAAAGGTGGTCAACAAGTATGAATCCACTTTCGTCTATTCACAATACAAATCGTTGGATGTCGCTATGGGACTATGTTATTATCAGTGGCTTGGACATCTGGAGTGGATAAACAACGAGCCGGCACTCTATCGCGAGGTCTCGCCCGACGACATACGCCGTGTGGCCGCGGAATTGTTCCGCCCGGGGAACCTCAGCACACTGAGAGTCGAGAAAATTGTGGACTGATATCATATTTTAACAAATGACAGAGAAGAAAGATAAACCGTTCATTATAAAGCTGCTTATGGTGATGGGCTATGGCATGAGCCGGCCTTTCGTGTGGATATGGAAGAAGCTTAGCGGGCTGAACTACCCGCAGATAGGGAGGCGGATAGTGCATATACTTGATGGCTTCTTCCATTGGCTGATATTCAAGGTGCTGCTGCCTAAGAAATATCGGGGCATCACCAAACGCCAGATTTACCGTATCATCTTCAAGGCCGACACGCGTGCCGGCAAGCGCTTTGATATATGGTTGCTGATAATCATCGGGCTAAACCTTCTGGTTATTATGCTCGACAGTTTCGAGACCGTCCATGCCAATCTGCGCTGGATTCTGTTGGCTCTGGAATGGTTGTTCACCATCGTCTTCACCCTCGAATATTATCTGCGCATCTACTGCCTTCAGCGTCCGTGGAAATACATCTTCTCGTTCTACGGAATCATCGACTTCCTCTCCATAGCGCCGGCCTACCTCAGCCTGCTGATTCCGGCCACCCAGACTCTCACGGTGCTTCGCGTTCTGCGAACGTTGCGTATCTTCCGTATTTTCAATATGCAACGTTTTCTCCACGAGAGTTTTCGCTTGCTCAATGCCTTGCGTCGCAGTATCACCAAGGTGCTCATCTTCATGCTTTTCGTATTCATTGTGGCTATCATTCTTGGCTCGGTGATCTACATGTTCGAGAACACCAAGAATCCCGCCATGTCGAGTATCCCCAAGGCCATCTATTGGGCTGTGGTGACCATCACTACGGTGGGATATGGCGACATCACGCCGGTGACGCCCGTGGGGCAGTTCATATCGCTGCTGGTCATGCTGCTGGGTTATGCTGTCATTGCTGTCCCTACGGGAATAGTGGCCGGCGAAACCATCAGTGAATTCAGGCGCGAAGGCCGTGAAGAGCAGAATGAAACGATACCTGACGAATACAATGAATATGAGGATAGGAAGCCGGAATCCGCCCCGGTTGCGGAGCCGGAGGCCGCCGATGCGGCTGCCGACCGTCGCTATTGCAGCCACTGCGGCCATACCGAGGAAGACCCCGATGCCCGCTATTGCCGCTACTGTGGCACCCTGCTGAGCAAAACCCAGCCTACTGGATGGATCAACGACTTCTTCACCGGCGAATGAATGCGAATGTTGATATTTCTCTATAAAAAACCGGACTTTATATGTTTCTCAAAAAACTAATACCACTATTGGCCTGGCTTGGCTTGATGGCCCCACTCATGGCTCAAAGCTATACTATCAGCGGAACGGTGACAGCCTATTTCACTGGCGAGACCCTCATCAGCGCCACCGTCTACGACATGCTTTCCGGCAAGGGGGCTTTGACGAATGCGCAAGGCCGTTTCTCGCTCACGTTGCCAAAAGGCGACGTGGTGCTCCGCGTGAGTTATGTGGGCTACGACACCCAGTACGACACTTTCCTGCTCGACGCCAACCGGCAGATGAACGTGGCCTTGGTGTCGAGCCTGACGCTGCAGACCGTCACCATCCGCGCCGACAGAATCAACTCGCCGCAGTCGTCGCAGATGAGTGCCATCGACGTCCCTATCGAGCATATCAAGGCCATCCCGGTGCTCTTCGGCGAGAGCGATGTGCTGAAAGCCCTGCAGCTGCTGCCCGGCGTGCAGAGCGGCACGGAGGGTATGTCGGGCATCTATGTGCGCGGCGGCGGCCCCGACCAGAACCTCTTCCTCCTCGATGGCGTTCCGCTCTACAACGTGAACCACATGGGGGGCTTCTTCTCGGCCTTCAACGCCGACGCCATAAAGAACGTCACCCTCTACAAGGGCAGTTTTCCCGCACGCTTCTCCGGACGCCTCAGCAGCGTGCTCGACATCACCACCAACGACGGCAACGACAAGCGCATTCATGGCAACGTCAGCATTGGCCTCATCGCCGCCAAAGCCAACATCGAAGGACCTCTCTTCAGCGACAAGACCACGTTCAACGTCAGCGTGCGACGCACCTATGCCGACCTGATGCTCAAACCCACCCTGGCTCTCGTCAGCCTTGCGGACCCTGCATTGGATAAGGTGAAACTCGGCTATTTCTTCTACGACCTCAACGCCAAAGTCACTCACCGCTTCAACGACCGCAGCCGCCTGATTGGCAGCTGGTATTCCGGCGACGACAAGATTTATGCCGGTATGGGCTTCTCGTCGGGCGACTACGAGGAACGGTTCGACCTCGGCTACAAATGGGGCAATATGGTGGGCTCGTTGCGCTGGAACTACGAAATCAACCCCAAGCTTTTCATGAACCTCACCGGCGCCTACACCCGCTATCGCAACAATATCAGCATTACGATGGAAGACAACGAGTTCTACGACACTCACATGGACTACTATAAGGCCGAGGTGTACTATAAGTCGGGCATCCGCGACATCACCGCCAAGGTGGATTTCGACTATCAGCCCAACCCCGACCACACGGTGAAGTTCGGCGGCCAGGTGTTGCACCATATCTTCCAGCCCGACGTTATAGGCAACCGTATGGAGACCAACACCGACGAGCCCGTCATCGACACCGTTCTCGGCGAAAGCATAGTGCACGCCAACGAGATGTCGCTCTTCATCGAGGACGACTGGAACATCAGCGAAGCCCTGAAACTCAACTGCGGCGTCAATCTCAGCGGTTTCCTGGTGCAGGGCAAATTCTACCCCTCGCTCCAGCCGCGCCTCAGCGGACGATGGCTTATCAGCGACGACCTCAGCATCAAGGCGGGCTACAGCTACATGACGCAGTATATGCACCAACTCTCCAACAGCAGCATCAGTCTGCCCACCGACCTCTGGGTGCCAGTGACGGCCCGCATCGCTCCCATGTATGCCCATCAGGTGGCGGCAGGCGTTTTCTACAACTTCTTAGGGCTGGCCGACCTCTCGATGGAACTATACTACAAGAAAATGCGCAATATGCTTGAATACCGCGACGGGGCCTCGTTCTTAGGCTCGTCGGCGGCCTGGGAAGACAAGGTGTGTATGGGCGACGGATGGTCGTATGGCGTGGAGCTGCTGCTGCAGCGCACCATAGGGAAGTTCACCGGCTGGGTGGGCTACACCTGGAGCCGCACCATGCGGCAGTTCGACCGCGAGGGGCAGATGCTCAACAATGGCGACCCCTTCCCGGCCAAGTACGACCGCCGGCACGACCTTGCGATTATGGTGAGCTTCAAACCCAGCGAGAAGTTCGATGCCAGCGCCACCTGGATTCTCTCGTCGGGCAACACCGGAACGCTGGCCATGCAAGAATATGTGGACCCCGTGACGGGCCAGGAGGTGAGCTATGTGGCGTCGCGCAACAATTTCCGCATGCCCGTCTACCACCGCCTCGACGCCGGCGTCAATTTCCACAGCCAGAAGAGGCATGGCGTGCTGACATGGAGCATCAGCGTCTACAACCTCTACAATCGCAAGAACCCCTTCCTGGTGTTCGAACGCCCCAATACCCACTATGTTCTCGACGGCCAACACTACAGCTCGGCTCTGGTGAAGCTCTCGCTCTTCCCCATCATCCCGTCACTCTCCCTCAGCTATAAATTTTAGCGAAACGCAGACAACGAAACGAACACTTAATGCTAACTCGCAACATTTTAAAGGAAATACATATATGACACGCCTGAAATATTTTTTCTTCTTGCCTCTGGCTATTCTTATGGTGGGGTGCACTGAAGTGATAGACTTCAAGCCCGACAACGTCGAACCCTATACTGTCCTCGTGTCGCGTCCGCAGAACGACGAGGTTGTGACTGTGCAGATGAGCCGCAGCCGTTTCTTCCTCGACAACGACAACTACGGGACCGGGGTGAGCGACGCCTCCCTGACCCTCACCGTCAACGGCACGCCCTATCGGGGCGTTTACACACCGTCGTTCAACGGCTATGCCAGCTGCGGCTACCGTTTCGCTGTAAGGCCACAGGCTGGCGACACCCTTACGGTCAGCGCCGTCGTCCCCGGCACCGAGCAACCCTTGACGGCAGGCACACGCATCCCTCTTACCCCCAATCTCACAATCACCGACTATGTGGTCGACACCTCCTACTACGGAAGCTACTACTATGGTGGTGATTTCTCTTTCCGTCTGCGCTTCAAGGTCAGGAGCCCGGACGAGCAATGCTACTACAGCGTCCGAATCCGGAGGGCCTATAATGGCGGCGATGATGAGGAACCGGTGTGGGATACCGACTATTTGGAGGAGGTCTATTTCGAATGCAACGACGCAGTGGTCAACAGCCTTGATATTGCGTCGAATATCAATTTGGACAACGAGGGCTTCTGGGGCAACGAGATGTTGTTCTCCAACGAGCTTTTCCGGAACGACGAGCATGAGTTCACCGTGACTTTCAATGCTTGGGTCAACCAAGGGCTACGCGTTGCTGAAATGCCTTTGTACGTCGAGATTCGGGCTCTCTCGCCCGAGCTGTACCGCTATATTCAGACCACTTCGCAGCAGTCCGATTTCGATGAGCTGTTCGGCGAGCCCGTTCAGGTATACTGCAACATCAGCGGCGGCATAGGGGTCTTCGGCGGCCAAAATGTGGCCTCCTTCCGTGCCCCGGCCCCACGCTTCGAAAAATTCAGCAACAATACTAACAATTACTTTGAATGAAAATACTTATAACCGACGACTGCCATCCGGTGCTGCAGCAGAGGCTTGAAGCTGCCGGCCACCTTTGCCGGGTGTGGACCGACTGCACCTACCTCACGTTGCTGCAGGCCGTGCAGGACTACGACGCCTTGGTGGTGCGCAGCAAAATCGTCATCGACCGTAACTTCCTGGACCATGCGCGCCACCTGCGCTGCATAGGCCGCGTGGGGGCGGGCATGGAAACCATCGACGTGGACTATGCCGAACGTTTGGGTATACGCTGCCTGAACTCGCCGGAGGGCAACCGCGATGCCGTCGGCGAGCATGCCACGGGGCTGCTCCTGGCGCTGTTCGACAAGGTGGCTGCCGCCGACCACGAGGTGCGGCAGGGGCTCTGGCGGCGCGAAGCCAACCGGGGGCTCGAAGTCAAGGGCAAAACCATCGGAATAGTGGGCTTCGGCAATATGGGCGCCGCTTTCGCCCAGCGCCTGCGGGGCTTCGAGTGCCGCCTCGTGGCCTTCGACAAATACAAACCCTCGGGATATGCGCCAGACTACGTCGACGAACTCTCGCTGGAGGAACTGCAGCACGAGGCCGATGTGGTGAGCCTCCACGTGCCGCTCACCGACGAGACGCATTATAAGGTGGACGACAATTTCATCAATGCTTTCCGAAAACCGTTCTATCTCATCAATACCTCGCGTGGCGCTGTGGTGAAAACCGATGCCCTGGTGGAGGCTATGGAAAAGGGCAAGGTGCTGGGTGCGGCTCTTGATGTGATTGAATATGAGGATATGACCAAGGATGCTGTCGGCGGGCAGCAGACGCCTCGCGCCTTCAGATATCTTCAGCAGTCAGTCCGCACAGTGTTGACACCTCATGTGGCCGGGTGGACCGTTGAATCAAAATATAAACTTGCCGCCGTGCTGGCCGACAAAATGTCTGATTGTTTAAATGCTTTGCAATGCTGATAGTTGACGACTGTATTATATCCGACAATATCGCCGATGTCCGCTTCGCCTGCGACCTGAGCAGATGCCACGGAGCCTGTTGCGTGGAGGGCGACGGCGGCGCCCCTTTAGAGGCCGACGAGGTGGCTATCCTTCAGGACATCTACCCTATGGTGAAACCCTTTATGGAAGCCGGAGGCATCGCCGTGGTTGAACAACAGGGTGTCTCGGACCTGGACCCCGACGACAACCACCCCTGTACCCCATTGGTCGACAACCGCCAATGTGCTTATGCCATCCAGGACAGCGGCCTTACCCTTTGCGCCATAGAGCGCGCCTGGCAGGCAGGCAAAGTCCATTTCCGCAAGCCTATATCGTGCCATCTCTATCCCATCCGCATTGAGGATTTTGGCGAGTTCAAGGCCGTCAACTACCACGAGTGGGACATCTGCCGTTGCGCCGTAAGGAAGGGTAGGGAAGAGGGCTTGCCCCTCTACCGCTATCTCCGCGAACCCCTTATCCGCCGCTTCGGACAGGAATGGTACGATGAGCTGTCCTCGCAATGCGAAGCCTTCCTCGCCGAGCGAAAACCCAGCACCCAACGTTTTTGACCACCCTGCACAATAACGTTTGTCTTCAAACGTTAAAAAGCTTACCATTTACAATTCGTGCCAATTCGTAGACAAAAACATTTCGTGTTAATTCGTACTAATTCGTAGACAAAAAAATTCGAGTTAATTCGTGCTAATTCGTAGACAAATAAACATTCATGAAAAAATCCATACGTAACAAATCGCTTATCTGCATTGCCGTAGTCTTTGCCGTCCTCGTCGTCGACCAATGGCTTAAAATTTGGGTAAAAACCACGTTCCCGCTTGGGGGCAAGCTGGACCTCATCGGACAGTGGTGCCAACTCTATTTCATCGAGAACGAGGGTATGGCGTTCGGCCTCTCCTTTGGCGAGAGCACCGGCAAACTGCTCCTGACCCTCTTCAGGCTTGTGGCCTCCATAGCCATAGGCTATTATATTGTCCGTCTGCTTCGCCGCAACGAGCGTATGACTATCCTCCTCAGCCTCACGCTTATCTTTGTCGGTGCGCTGGGGAACCTCATCGACAGCTGTTTCTATGGCCTCATCTTCAGCGAGAGCACCCATCTTGAGGCCGCCATGCTTTTCCCGCCTGAAGGCGGCTATGGCACTTTTATGCACGGCCGCGTGGTCGACATGTTCTATTTCCCCATGTTCCACTGGGTGTGGCCCGACTGGGTGCCCTTCGTGGGCGGCACAGAAGGCGAGTTCTTCAACGCCATCTTCAATTTCGCCGACGCTGCCGTTTGTTGCGGGGTGGGGCTACTCATCGTTGACCAGTGTATTGCCGGCGGCAAAAAAAAGAACAATGCCGACGCCGACGATAGCATTGCAGAAGAGCCGAATTTTGAAGATCCAGAGCCTGGAACGGTAGAAAAATAGTGACAAAGCTGCATCACGACAAAAAATATTTTTATTATGTAAATTGTTGAAATATATATATCTGAATTGTTGATTGGTGTTTTTTTGATAAAAATATTTTGTCGGTATGAAAAATTGATGTATTTTTGCATTCGATTTCAAACAGAAATGATGGCGTTGTAGCTCAGTTGGTAGAGCAGCGGACTGAAAATCCGTGTGTCACTGGTTCAATTCCAGTCAATGCCACTCCCTGAGGGAAGTGCCACGGTCACTTCCCTTTTTGTTTGCAACAATATCGCTGGCGGAGAAGCCTGCGTACAAATATTTGAGCCATGAACTTAGAAAATCAAATCAACGCCGACATCAAGCAGGCCATGCTTGCCAAGAAAAAAGATGAGCTGGAAGCTCTTCGTGCCATCAAATCTGCCATCCTTCTGCTGAAGACTGGCAAGGATGCCGCTGGCGGCGAGGTGTCGGATGCCGCCGGTGTGGCTATGCTGCAGAAACTCGTGAAGCAGCGCCGCGAGGCCGCCGACATCTATCAGCAGCAAAACCGTCAGGACCTGGCCGACGAGGAACTTTTCCAAGCTTCGATCATAGAGCGTTATCTCCCTAAGCAGATGAGCCGCGACGAGGTGGAAGAGGCCATCAAGGGCATCATTGCCGAAGTGGGAGCCTCCTCGCCCAAAGACATGGGCCGCGTTATGGGACAGGCCACTAAACGCTTCGCCGGTCAGGCCGACAACCGCATGGTGTCGGAGATCGTTAAAAACCTCCTCAACCAGTGAGCACCGTCCGCATCCTCGTTGTCGACGACGAGCCAGACATCTGCGAAATCCTCACCTTCAACCTCCAGCGCGAGGGCTTCGAGGCCTTGTCGGTCCCATCGGCAGAAGAGGCTCTACAGCTGTTCCGGCACGGGCAGGACTTCTCGCTGCTCCTCCTCGATGTCATGATGGAACGTATGTCGGGCTACGACCTGGCGCGCCAGCTTCGTGCTTCGGGCATCAACACCCCCATCATCTTCCTCACCGCCCTCAGCGCCGAGGCCGACCAGCTTGAGGGGTTCAGCTCCGGAGCCGACGACTTCATCAGCAAGCCTTTCTCTTTCCCTACCGTTCTGGCTCGCATACGCGCTGTCCTGAAACGCACCACCGGCTCCGACAGCTCGGATAAAAGCATCCTGCAGTGTGGAGGTATAAGCATTGATATGGCGCATAAAGTCGTGACGATGGATGGTCAGCGCCTCACGCTGACAAAAAAAGAGTTCGGCATTCTTGAACTGCTGATGCGGCACGCCGGACAACACTTTTCGCGCGAAGCCATCCTCGATTCCGTATGGGACGACGACACCTTGGTCAACGAACGCTCCGTTGATGTCCACATAGCTCGTCTTCGCAAGAAACTCGGACCTCACTCCAACGCCATCGTCAACCACAGCGGTTTCGGCTACACATTTATCAGCTGACACCTCTGGCCGTGGCGACCCTCCTAACAATACACACACTCTCTCATCTTTACATCTCCATGTCGCAAGTCACGTTCCATTGGTCTCTCCTCCTGCTTCTTATACTGTTGCTCCTGTCGCTGGTCTTCAATCATTTCCGCCAACGCAAACTGATTCGCCAACTTCGCCAGCTGGCGCAGTCGCTTGAAGACTCCAAAGCACAGATAATACAACAGCAGCAACTCAACCGGCAGCTGAAGCAAGAGATGACAAGCAACATTTCGCACGAGCTCAAAACCCCGGTCAGCAGTCTTCGCGGATACCTCGAAATTCTTCTGAGCGACAAACCGTTGGACGACGACAAGAGGCAGTACTTCCTTCAGCGTTGTTTCTCGCAGACGCTGCGCCTGTCGGACCTCATCAACGACGTTTCTCTCATCAACAAGCTTGAGGAGGCCGCCGATCTTTTCGCCAAACAGGAAGTCTCGGTGACCGACATAGCCGACGAGGCTATCATCGAGCTGGAAGAGACTTGCGAAAAAAGCCACATCACCGTTGCCAACAACCTCCCGCGCCCTATGTGCATCGTGGGCAATCACAGCCTCCTATACTGTATCTTCCGCAACCTCCTCGAGAATGTCGTCATGTATGCCGGCAGCAACATCAGCGCCGTGATGGAATGCTATAAGGAGGACGATAAACGCTACTACCTGCATTTCTACGACACCGGCGCCGGCATCGACAACAAATACCTGCCACGCATCTTCGACCGCTTCCTCCGCATCGATGAGGGGCGCAGCCGCCGCACAGGAGGCACAGGCCTCGGACTCTCCATAGTGAAACATGCCGTCCAGTTCCACGGCGGCGAGATATATGCACGCAACCGCCAGCAAGGAGGCCTGGAATTTTTTTTCTCGCTGAATAAATGAGGGGTTTTTCGCGGGTGGCAGGCGGGCATCCCCGCCAGCGATATTTTTCTCGCATTACGCGAAAATATAATAAGAACGATAATTAAACAGTCAATCCATTCAATATAAAATGCATACACTCCCTCTTCAACTTCGCTTCAACGATGTCGACATGATGGGTCATGTCAACAACGCTGTCATAATGGAATTCTTCGATCTCGGAAAGTCTTCTTATTTCGCCGATGCCGGCATACCTGTAACGCCCGAGGAGGGCGACTTCTGCGTCATGGTTGTCCATGTCGAGGTCGACTTCCACAGCCAGATACGGTGGCACGACCACGTGGCCGTCACCTCGCAGGTGTCCCATTGGGGCAACAAAAGCCTACAGGTGACCCAGCAGGTGGTCAACACCGACACCGGTCTGCCCTGCGCCACCTGCCGCACCGTGTTGTCGGGCTACAGCCGCAGTGCCCGTTCCAGTGCCCCGATCCCAGACGCGGTGAAGCAGCGTGTGCAGCTCTACGACCAGGAGCAGCACTCGATTTAGCATAATCATTTCTTTTATAGCCCCGTAGGTGTGAAGAAAGCTCCAGTGAAGCTTTCGATAGCGAAGCGGAGAACTAAATATAATAGCCGTGGGCGTCAGCCCACGGTGTAAACCAGGTGGTTACATTGAGCCCCGTAGGGGCGGCATATAATAGCCGTGGGCGTGAGCCCACGGAACGACGCAACCCTCCCCCCTCCCTATCCGAGCCCCGGAGGGGCGGTATATTACATATTCAAGTTTCGCATGTATGCGAAATATTTGATATTAAGTCGCCTATGGCGAGAAATCTTACCCTATGAGTTTTCTTTGGTCAGCGAGTTAGGAACTCTTGATAGAGGGCCACGGGGCCAAGGTGCCACTGTTTGGTGGATTCCTGCTCCAGACGTTTGTAAATGTCGGAATGATAGATGTCCTTTACGGCCTGCACAATGCTCTTGCCGCTATCCTCGGCAAGCATCTCTGCCATACGGCTGACCTTCGACGGCAAAATCAGATAGAGGTTGTCCTGTGTGATGTCCAAATTCATTGCATCACCTCCTTTGCTTCTATAAATGTAAGCGTCAGGAGGGCCGCCTCGGTGTGGAACAGGTATTGGTCAACCAGTTTGTAGGTTTTCAGTTCTTTGATAAGGTCTTGCTTGTTCAGCAGTCCTCCTTCATAAAGGGCAAACGCGGCATACACTCGGTCGTTGGCCACCGGGCCATAGACGATATCATAGTCGTGCACAAACCCTTTCTCCGTGCGGTTGCGCATCACGAAATCTACCCAATCTTCTGTCGGCGATTGGAAAATCAGCAATCGCAACGATGTCGGTAGAGCCTCTGGAATATCATAAACATTCACATAGCCTATGTTCTGCTTGGCCTCGTCCGTGCGGCGACGTACCCACGCCTCGGCTTGCTCATACGAAGTCGTGGTGTAAAAGCCGCTGCCATAGTCGAGCGTGCGGTTGGCCTTGCGTATCTCGGGCTTTTGCACAATCTCCAAACTTCCGTGATACAGTTTCATACAACCTCCTTTTTGCGAAGTGAAATAAACTCGTCGATATCTTCCATCAGCCACTGGCGGCTCTGCGTGTGAAGCATCTCGTAATGATCCGCCAAATAATCCAACACGCCATATTCATCCAATACCGCTAAAGCATCACTGCCCGACAGGTGCTTCTCGTTCTTGTACTGCTCTGTACAAAACGATAGGAAATAGGCTATATCTTGCTGTCTTTTATCCATAATGTAGATTATGTTTCAGCGTGCAAAGATACGACAAAATCTCGGAACGTAGAAAATTAATTTTGCAAGGAGTGGGAAACGTTGATTTTTGCCAGCCGAAAAAATATATTTTTGCCATATCGGAAAAGTTTTGTATTTTTGCGGCGGATTATAAGTATTATTGATGCATTGCATTTCGTTACAATACAATCGCTTTGATGCTGCGCCCAGCTCGACACACAGAGGCTGAGGCTGTATGTGCATATAATCATTCATCAAAATAACAATTTCAAATTCTTAACACTAATGAAACAAAAAGTATCTCTAATTCTCGTCCTGCTGCTCATGGTAGCCATGGACGCTATGGCACATGGTTTCAGGCTGCCGATAACTCGCCAGATGGAAGACCTAAAACAGTCGAAAGTCATGGATATGCCCAATGGGTCTCAAGCTCCGCTCGCGGCTCCTACCCAGGATGACCACGGCATCATCACCGCCCCGGACCAAGGCGTGACCAAGTACTACAACCGCGCGGGAACAGGCTACTATGTTTCCAATAGCCAAGTCTATAATGAAAACCAGAGCGGCATCGTGACCATTGTGGAGGCCGAAGGTGGCAAGGTGTATATCAAGGATCCCGTGTCACACTATCGTCAGAACACCTGGGTGGAAGGCACCAGGGTGGACAACACCATCACCGTGGCTGCCGGTCAGCCGCTGGCCTGGAATGGCAGCTATTCTACTACGCTCAGCCTGCACTGGGGTAACCACCAAAACCAAAGTTTTGTTAAAAGCGAGGGTGACATCACCTTCACCGTTGACGACGAAGCCGGAACTATCTCGCTTAATGGCAGCAGTGAAGGCAGAATCATCGGCATATTCTGGGACGATGACAACTCGTGGAGCGGTTACGGCGACTATGGTACCGTGTGGACACTGAATCCCAACTACCAACCTCCTTCTACCGACCTCATCGTGCTGCCCGATGGCGCCACTGTTGAGGACTGGTATGCCGATGGCTCTGCCACAAATGGAGCTGTTCCTACCGACGTAAAGGTGGCCTTTGTTGGTAATGAGGTCTATATCAGAGGCCTCTCGTCCCACTTCCCCACAGCCTGGATCAAGGGTACCCTTGATGGCACTACCGTCACCTTCAGCATGTTACAGTTTGTCGGCACATATAATGGCACGATGTCCATCTGGGCCGTGGGCGTCGATCAAGAGACAGAAAATCTGCAGGCGTTCACCATGACCTACGACAGCGAGGCTGGTACGCTGACGCTGGACGAGAACCAATTGCTCGTGTTCAATGCCGATGAGGGCCGCATGTACTATCTCAACTACATTCAGTCGCTGGTCATCTATGCCGAGGAACCCGCCCCACCCGTCATCGATTCTCTGCCTTACGTCAACGGTTTCGATGATAATACACTGAATCGTCATTTCACTATTATCAATGCCAATGCAGACGATAAGAAGTGGGAATTCTACAACAGCCATGTGCGCTATTCCTATAGCTCGATCAACGTTGCCGACGACTGGCTCGTGTCGCCCGCTATCGTGTTTGTGGCCGGCAAGAAGTATTCTTTCAGCATCGATGCACGTGCCCAGAATGCAGATTATCCTGAGCGTCTGGAGGTGAGGATGGCCGGAGAAAAAACTGCCGAGGCTCTGGCTGCCGGCGTCCAACTGATAGAGCCGACCGTTGTCAACTCTTCTGACTGGATCACTTTGGAGGACAGCGTATTCACCGTGAGCGAGACGGGACAATACTATATTGGCATTCATGCCATCTCCGACGCGGATAGGTATTATCTCTATGTGGACAACTTTAAGGTAGACACGCTGGAGGCTCCGAAGTACACCGTCGCCATCGACGACGGCGACGTCGACACCCAGAACTGGACCATCAACCCCGCCACGGCCACCACCACCGGCGTCGCCGCCGGCATCCAGGTGCAGGTCTCCTACAGCGGCACACGAAAGGTGAAGAGCGTCACCGCTGTGATAGCGTCCGCCTATACGCTGCTCTCTGCCGCTACAACGGCGGACCTCGGCAAGGTGGTGTGCGCCGCAGGCCATTTGCACGACGCCAATACTGCCGTGCCCGACGGCTGCACCGCTGTGGGTATCCTCGGCAAGGTGACGGAGACCGGCCACGGCCTGATCATCGCCCTGCAGGACGCAACGTCGCAGGCATGGAACACCATCAACGGCTGGACCTCCGAGACCACCTACGCCGGCACCACTCTGAAAGTGCTGCCCGACGATGCCGCCCGCGGCACCAACCTGACGAGCTACACCACGCTGGGCGAGACCGCCGTGTCGAACTGGGCCGTGGCGCAGAAGAGCGACTACGAGGCGATATTCACCAACCTCGGCTCGACGACAGGTAACAGTGACAGCAAGACTTACGACAGCAACGTGAATGCCTATATCACCACAGGCGTCGGCGGTACGGCATTATCTGGCACCTATTGGTCTGCTTCGCAGGCCTATGGCGGCGCCGCATGGTACTTTCCCAATAATTCTTGGTCCTTCACCATGAATAAAACGGGTAGCTATAGTGTCAGGCCAGTGCTCGGTTTTTAACCTGTTTATCCATTTACCCATTTATCCATTTTAGCCGCGATAGCGGCTTCGGATACCATGCTCACAGGGGGACAGACCCCCTGTGAGGCAATGAACCAAATGAGGGCGGCTCCGAATGCCATTGCGCACGGAGCCGCCCTCCTTAAAGAAGCCTCGGAGACGGGGTGCAAACTCCAGTGGAGTGAGCAAAGAAGCCTCGGAGAGGCTTAATCTCAATAACCCCAGACAAACGGAGAGCAGTCTGGGGGTCTGTAAATCACACCCGTCCCAGCGTCTCGCAGAGTCGCGATCTCAAATTTGTGCCGTTTGCGGATATTCATAAAAAAAAGCCCGCAACCCTTTTCGCATTTTTCGCATGTGATTAGTCAAATTTATTTGCTGTTTATGGTAATTCACAGACATTCAAGGACATTTACGTTATATAACATAATTCCTGGTTAATTCCTGACCAATTTCTGGTAATTTCTGTTCAAGGAAAATGAAACTTATTTGTATCTTTGCATTTCATAATGTACGTTACGTAAGGTACGTAATAAGATACAACATAATACAATATCATAGTCATGGCACGTAAGAATGTAAACCCTTTTGTTTGTCAAGGTTATATAGGTAAAGAATTTTTCTGCGACCGTGAGAGCGAGACGGAGACACTGTCGAAAATACTCTATAATGGACGCAATGTGACGCTGATTTCGCCTCGCAGATTGGGTAAAACGGGCTTGATTTTGCATACTTTCGACCATATCAGGGCCGAGAACAAAGATGCGGTGTGCATCTATATCGACATTTTCCCCACCAAGAGCCAGAGCGAATTGACGCGTATGATGGGCGAGGCGGTGCTCAACGAGGCCATGTCGAAAGGCAGACAGATAGGCAAACGGGTGCTGTCGATGTTGGGTTCGCTCAGACCCATTATTGGCATAGACCAGTTGACGGGGACGCCTAATGTTACGATCGCCGTGGACCCCGCGCAGTCTGAGACCACCCTACGCAGCATCTTCGACTACATGAAGGGTCAGCAAAAGGAGTTTTTTGTTGCCATCGACGAATTTCAGCAGATCACCACTTATCCCGAGACTGGTACAGAAGCACTGTTGCGTTCGCACGTACAATTTGCGCCCAACATACACTTCATCTTCTCCGGCAGCAAACAGCACCTGATGGCCGAGATGTTTGTCTCGCCACAGCGACCGTTCTTCCAAAGCACCGAGCTGATGAACTTGAAGCCTCTCGACGAGCAGGTGTACTTCCTCTTTGCCAACCGCTTCTTCATCGCCCGAGGAGGAGACCTCGACCGCGAGGTGTTCCATGTGCTCTACTCCACCTTCGACGGATACACATGGTATATCCAGACCGTTCTCAACAGGTTGTACGAAGCCTTCCGCACGGTGAACAACGTCGCCCAGCTGAACGAGACGATATTGGACATTGTGGATAGCAAAGTGCCGCAGTTCGAGAGCCTGGCTCAGTTCATGACCGACAACCAGTTCTCTCTGCTCCGTGCCATCGCTAAAGAAGGTTTGGTAGAGAAGCCCCTCGGCAAGGATTTTATCAAGAAATACAGACTGCCGGGAGCCAGCAGTGTGAAGACGGCCCTCGATATGCTCACCAACAAAGAACTCGCCTACCGCCAACCCCTCGGTTACATCGTCTATGACCGTTTCTTGGCCCTATGGCTGAGCCGTCAATAGCGATGCTCCGCTCGGCCACTTATAGATAATTCAAGTTTCGCATGTATGCGAAATATTTTTGAACAGCAATGACCATGAATGAACAGCAATTAGCCATAAATATCATTTCTCCTGTGGAGTGCACAAAGAAGCCTCGGAGACGGGTGCAAACTCCAGTGGAGTGCGCAAAGAAGCCTCGGAGACGGGTGCAAACTCCAGTGGAGTGCGCAAAGAAGCCTCGGAGAGGCTTAATCTCAATAACCCCAGACAAACGGAGAGCAGTCTGGGGGTCTGTAAATCATACCCGTCCCAGCGTCTCGCAGAGACGCGATCTCAAATTTGTGCCGTTTGCGGATATTCATATAATTTTTTTTCTCTATTTCGCTTGGTTATTCGAAAATATTCCGTACTTTTGCAAAAAAATAACCGCCATTATTATAATGGCCATTATCATTTTGTAGTTATGAAGTTCTATGATAGGGAATCGGAGCAGCAGTTGCTCAGAGATGTTTTAGACCAAAGCAAGCGAGAGGCGCGAATGACCGTCATCATGGGTCGCAGGCGTATTGGTAAGACTGAACTGTCGCAAAGATGCGGGGATGAGACCATCCTCTATTTCTTCGTGGGAAAGAAGGCAGAACCGCTGTTGTGCCAAGACTTCACCACCGAGATTACCAACAAGCTTGGTGTCCCTGTTCTTGGACAGGCAAATTCTTTTTCTGATGTTTTCAGGTTTGTCCTCCAGCTCTCTGAGAACCGGCCTTTCACATTGGTCATCGATGAATTTCAGAATTTCCAAAAGGTGAACCAAGCCGTGTTTAGCGACATGCAGCGTGACTGGGACCTGTGGAAACGTAAGAGCCACTTGAATCTGATCATCAGCGGTTCGGTGTTCACGTTGATGAAGAAAATCTTCGAGGACTATGAAGAACCGCTTTTCGGACGTGCCGATGAAAAAATGAACCTCCAACCTTTCAGGACTGGTGTGCTCAAGGAGATCCTTGGCGATTTCAATCCCGACTATACACCGGAGGATTTGCTGGCTCTCTTCAGCATCACAGGTGGTGTGGCATGGTATGTCACCCTGCTGCTCGACCGTGGCAAAACCTGTAAGAACAAGATGTTGTCAGCACTCACAGAAGAAAATTCGCCGTTCATCAACGAGGGGAGGAATATCCTGGTCGAGGAATTCGGTACCGACTACGTCATTTATTTTTCTATCCTTACCTGCATTGCCAGCGGCATGAAAACGAGTGCTGAAATCAAGAGCGAGCTGGGCATTGACAACATCAGTAGCTATCTGTCGCGTCTGGAGGACTACTATGGACTGATCAGTAAGTATCAGCCCATCTTTGCCAAAGAGAGCAGCAAGAAGGTGCGCTACCAGTTGGACGACTGCTTCTTGATATTCTGGTTCCGCTTCTTCTTCAAGTATCAGGCACTGGTGGAGAACAAGGCTCTGAAAGCCCTTGGTGACATCATCCAACGAGACTATGATGGCCTGTCGGGCTTGATGATGGAACGCTACTTTGTCCGCAAGTTCCGCGAAAAAGGACGATATATCGTCGGCAAATGGTGGGACAGAAAGGGATTCAACGAGATAGACCTCGTGGTGGTTGATCCTGTCGCCAAGGAAGCGTGGGTGTATGAACTGAAGAAGGACGAGAACCGTTACGACGAGGCTTCTTTCAGGGTGAAGGTGGACACTATGGTTGCCCAAACACCGGAATTACGGAAGATGACCATCCACATGGGTTCACTCAGCATGAATGACATGTGACCAATCAAGACCTTTTTGCGGCTCTGCCCCAAGCAGGCGTCCATGAGCCGGGCGCGCATGTCCCCCCCCCTACGGGGATTGATGGAGATGGGTACTGGATTGGCACTGGCTATTGAACGGTATCCCCTACGGGGAATGGTATAGGTGTTGGGATAGTCGTTGTTGTTTGTGAAAATTAACGAGCCCCGTAGGTGTGAAGAAAGCTCCAGTGAAGCTTTCGATAGCGAAGCGGAGAACTAAAGATAATAGCCGTGGCGTGAGCCCACGGTACGACGCAACCCTCCCCCCTCCCTATCCGAGCCCCGGAGGGGCGGTATATTACATGTTCATTATGATTAACCGCATTTTCCACAAAGAAGTCTCGGAGACTGGTGCAAACTCCAGTGGAGTGCGCAAAGAAGCCTCGGAGAGGCTTAATCTCAATAACCCCAGACAAACGGAGAGCAGTCTGGGGGTCTGTAAATCATACCAGTCCCTGCGTCTCGAAGAGACGCGATCTCAAATTTGGGCCTTTTGCGGATAATCATTATTCATTATCTGCAATAAGTAAAAAATTCAAGTTTCGGGAGTAATTATGCAGCCTCCCAAAACGCATGATTTATAAGTTTATTGAATTTTTCATTGTCATATATGCATTTTTCGAGGATGGTCTCCATGTCAGACTCAAAGAAATCGGCAATCTCTTTTATGAG
>JAFSQF010000044.1 GCA_017446745.1 Bacteroidales bacterium | reverse complement strand
GTATCACCTTATTTTTTCATTGTCACTAACAGCAATTATCAGCAATTAACAGCAATTATCCAGAAATTATTTATAGAACGTGAATGACCATGAATGCCCGTGAATTATCGTAAATGTCAAATAAATTTGACTAATTACTTATATAATAAAACAGCATAGTCTTTAGCAACGGTAAAAAAATAAGGTAATATGATGGATAAAATGAGAGCGCGTTTCTACGAAACGCATAGAATATTGGTTGTCAACAGCCCCACACTATGTGCGGGGTTATTGAGAGTAAGCCCCTCCAGGGCTTTATTGTATCAACTTATTTTTTGATGATTGCTTAGCTGAATTATATTTCAATGCAATCAAAGAACAAATAAACAAATCAACAATGATAGACACACGATTTTTATGTCATGAGATTAGCGAGCTTGCCAGCGAGGTTGGCGAGTGGTTGGTTCAGGAACGACGCCAGGTGGAGGGAGTAGAAGCAGAGAGCAAGGGCGTGCACGACTACGTCACCCGCTTCGACCGCGAGTCGGAGCGTCGCATCGTGCAGCGCTTGCGTCGGCTGTTGCCCGAAGGAGGGTTTATTGCCGAGGAGGGTAGTGCCGGACGCTTGGGTACTGAGCGTTATACGTGGATTATAGACCCCATTGATGGCACCACCAACTTCATCCATGCTTTTCCACCGACGTGTATATCTATAGCGTTGCAGGACAACCGGCAGTCCGTCGAGGCGCAACGCCCCGTGATGCTGCTTGGCGTGGTCTACGAGCTGTGGGGCCGCGAGTGCTTCTCGGCTTCTGCCGATCAGGAGGGAGCCAGCCTTAACGGAAAAGCCATGCAGGTGTCGAGGTCGGCTTCCTTGAATGATTCTTTGATAGCCACGGGCTTCCCCTACAAGGATTTCGGTAAGTTGAAAGAATATATGTCGTTGTTGGAGTGGACTATGACAGGCACACATGGCGTGCGCCGGTTGGGCTCGGCCGCTGCCGACCTGGCCTATGTGGCTTGCGGGCGTGCCGATGGCTTCTTTGAGTATGGCTTAAAACCCTACGACGTGGCTGCCGGTGCCTATCTCGTTGAGAAGGCCGGCGGACGTTGCGGCGATTTCCACGGCGGCTTCAATTGGCTCCACGGCGCCGAGATGGTGGCATCGAATCCGGCTATTTTCAGTCAGTTGGTGGAGGCTATCAAATCTTTTGGTCTTTAAAACAAAACAGAACAATACCTATGAAACGTTTCTTTTTATTTGCAGCATTTTTCTCTTTTTTCTTTTTCCAGACCGCCTATTCTTTAGCGGGAAATGAGAAGCAAAAGGTGTACTATTTCCATATTGATGAGGAGATTGCGCCCCCCGCATCGTTGCGGGTAGAGAAAGCCTTGCAAGAGGCAAAGGAAATGGAAGCCAATCTTATAGTGGTACATATCAATACCTTTGGAGGAACCCTTGACGATGCCGACAAGATCCGCACAGCCTTTCTGCAGTCGCCCATACCCGTATGGGCATATATCGACAATAATGCGGCATCGGCAGGCGCCCTCATCTCCCTGGCGTGCGATTCTATTTTCATGCACAGCGGCTCATCGATAGGTGCCGCTACCGTTGTCGACCAGACTGGAGCCGTCCAGCCCGACAAGTACCAAAGCTATATGCGGTCGTTGATGCGCACCACCGCGGAAGCCAAAGGGCGCCGGCCTGACATAGCACAAGCCATGGTGGATCCAGATATCTATGTAGAGGGTATTTGCGACAGTGGCAAGGTGTTGACGTTCACCACAGCCGAGGCTATAGAACATGGCTACTGCGAGGCCGAAGTCGAGAGTCTTCACGAGTTGCTTAAGCATGCCGGCATTGAGAAGTATTCGCTCCACGAACAACGCTATACGTTCATCGATAAGGTTATAGGTTTCCTTGTTAATCCCATAGTGTCGGGCATCCTTATCATGCTGATAATCGGAGGTATCTATTTTGAGCTGCAGCAGCCGGGCATAGGCTTCCCCCTGATTTTGGCTCTAATAGCTGCGGCACTTTATTTCGCCCCTCTTTATCTCGAGGGTCTCGCATCCTATTGGGAAATAATACTCTTCTTCGTGGGTATAGTGCTCATCATCTTAGAGATATTCATTATTCCGGGCTTCGGTGTCGCCGGCATCTCAGGAATAATATGCCTTGCCACAGGATTGATGTTCAGCATGCTTGGCAACGATGGCCTCGACTTCTCGGCCGTGTCGGCTCACTCCATCTCCATCAGTCTCATGATTACCCTGCTGGCGCTTGTGGCTGCCCTGCTGCTTGGCCTCTATTTCGGAAAGAAACTCTTCGAGAGCAACCTCTTCGGCGGCTTGGCATTGAATACAGAAGTCGACTCCAAAGAGGGGTTCACCGTGGCCGACGAGCATATCCGCTCTATGATAGGCCATCAGGGTGTGGCAGAGTCCATCCTTCGCCCGGCAGGGAAGATTGTCATCGATGGCCAACCCTACGATGCTGTGGCTCAGATGGGCTATATCGATGCCGGAAAGCCGGTGCTGGTGGTCGACTATGTCAATGGAAGTCTTGTCGTGAAGCCGATAGTTGGAGTGTAATTAGATGATTTGCAATTTAATGATTTGGCAGTTGAGCAGTTCAACAATTAAGCAGTTAAATGAAAGAAGCCTTTAAGCTAATATGGCGATGCGACAAGAGAAGCTTTCTCCTCAAGCTTTTCTATACAGTGTGTAACAGTTTGTTGCCATTGGCTAATCTCTATGTCTTGAAACTGATAGTCGATGAAGTGACGGCAGCGGCCACCGTTGATGGTTTCATGCTGCGAGATTCGTTGTTGCTGCAGTCGCTCCTGGCTTTCTGCGTTATCACCCTTCTCAATCGCTTGATAAATGTTGTCAGTGCAGTGAACAATGATGTCCTGACACAGCGGCTTATTGACTATATCAATGACAAGATACAGACCCAGTCGGTGCGTCTCGACATGGCCTACTACGATAATCCTGAGTTCCACGACACCTTCCACCGAGCCCAGCAGGAGGCCGCCTTCCGTCCGATACGTATTCTGGAAAATATGGTCCAGCTGGTTGGCTCGGTCATATCCTTGGCGGGTGTCGCGGCCATGCTGCTTGCTTCGTCCTGGCAGGTCATCGTTGTGATGGTGGTGGCCGTGGTGCCCACCTTCTGCGTCAAACTCTATAAGTCGCGACGCATTTACCGCTTCCGTCGCGAAACCACCCAGTTGATGCGTCGAAGCAACTACTATGGCTCGTTGCTCACCAATCGCAATTTTGCCAAAGAGGTGCGTTCGTTTGGGCTGGCCGATTATTTCCGCGGCTGCTATGTAGAAATACGCCGTAGTCTTGTGACCCAGCTGCTTGCCATCTCGCGACGTCTTGCCGTCTACGATGCCATCACCGCTTTGGTCGAGGCCTTGGCCCTCGGGCTTGTGCTTTTTTTCCTCGTCAAACCCGTGGTGGGCGGGGCTTTGACTATTGGTACCTTTGTTATGCTTTTCGAGGCCTTCCGGCGCGGACAGTCCTATCTCGGCAGTCTGGTGTCAGGCATCAGCGGGCTGTATGAGCATAAGCTTTTCATCAATAACTTGTTCGAGTTCTTGGAACTCAAGCCCTCCATACTCTCGCCCGCCAATCCTACGGCCTTTCCTGCGTGGGTTGAGGAGGTGCGTTTCGACGATGTCACGTTTTCTTATCCCGACATGAAACAGCCCACCGTGAGCCATTTCTCGCTCACGGCGCGTCGCGGTGAGGTGACTGTTATCGGGGGTGAGAACGGCTTCGGGAAAACTACCCTGCTCAAACTTTTGCTGCGTCTCTACGACCCGCAGCAGGGTGCAATCCGCATAAATGGCATCGATATCCGTCAGTTCGACGTGCCTACGTTGCGCCGCAATGTCAGTGCCATCTTTCAGGACTATGTGCAGTTCTATTTCACCGCCCGCGAGAATGTAGTCTTTGGCGATGTCGACAATGCCGACGATGCGCGCCGTTTGGCCGAAGCTCTTGAATTGGCCGACGCCGACGGGGTGGTGGCAAAACTCAGCAAGGGGCTCGACACCCCCCTGGGGCGCCAGTTCGATCATGGCGAGGAGCTCAGCATGGGACAGTGGCAACGTATAGCTCTGGCTCGCCAGCTCTTCTCCCGTGCCCCGGTGCTAATATTCGACGAGCCCACGGCATGGATGGATGTGGCCGCTCGCCGCCAGTTCCGTCAAACCCTTGATAAATTAAAACCAGACCATATTATTCTTCTTATCCGCCACACCGAGGAGTGATAGTAGACAAAGTGATTGTTCACTATTAAATTGTGCCTAATGATAGTCCCATAGTGGCGACACATAGCAAAAAAAACTGAATTACAGCACTATTAATGTATAAAACAATAAAGAGATAATCCTATGAATAAAAAAGCGCTCATTACAGGTATCACAGGTCAGGATGGTTCTTTCTTGGCTGAATTTCTTATAGATAAAGGCTATGAAGTGCATGGCATAATGCGACGCAGTTCGTCCTTCAACACCGGTCGTATCGAGCATCTCTACCTCGACGAATGGGTGCGCGACATGCGGCAACGCCGCCTCGTGAATCTGCATTGGGGCGATATGACCGACAGCAGCTCGCTCATTCGCATAATCAGCGAGGTAAGACCCGACGAGATCTATAACCTCGCGGCGCAGAGCCACGTCAAGGTGTCGTTCGATGTCCCGGAGTTCACCGCCGATGCCGATGCTTTGGGCGTTCTGCGTCTCCTCGAGGCTGTCCGTATCGCCGGCCTTGCCAACACCTGCCGCATCTATCAGGCTTCCACCTCCGAGCTTTTTGGCAAGGTTCAGGAAGTGCCTCAGTGCGAGACCACCCCTTTCTATCCCCGTTCCCCCTATGGCGTGGCGAAGCTCTACGCCTACTGGATTATGAAAAACTATCGCGAGAGTTATGGTATGTACTGCTGTAATGGCATCCTCTTCAACCACGAGAGCGAACGCCGCGGCGAGACCTTCGTCACCCGCAAGATTACCTTGGCGGCAGCTCGCATCGCGAAAGGGCTCCAAGATAAGCTTTATCTCGGCAATCTCAACGCCTTGCGTGATTGGGGCTACGCACGCGATTACGTAGAGTGCATGTGGCTTATGTTGCAGCAGCCCAAGCCCGACGATTACGTCATTGCCACCGGCCACTACCATTCTGTGCGCGATTTCTGCATTTTGGCTTTCCGCGAGGCTGGCATCGAGCTGAACTGGTTCGGCCGTGGGGTTGACGAGCGTGGCGTTGACAGACGCACCGGCAAGGTGCTGGTAGAGGTCGACCCCAAGTATTTCCGCCCCGCCGAAGTCGACCAACTCCTTGGCGACCCCTCCAAGGCAAAACGCCGACTGGGCTGGGACCCGGAAAAAACCAGCTTTGAAGACCTGGTGAAAATTATGGTGAAACATGATCTCGAAACCGTAAAATAACCACACACACTCTCTCTCTCCAACCCCGTACTTTATTCAAAAATGGACAAAAACTCTAAAATCTATGTTGCTGGCCATAAGGGAATGGTAGGCAGCGCCATAGTGCGGCAGCTGCAACGGCAGGGCTATTCCAACCTCGTGACATGTCCGCATGCCCAGCTCGACCTCACAAACCAGAGCGATGTCGAGAATTTTTTCGCCACCGAAAAGCCGGAATATGTATTTCTCGCCGCTGCTAAGGTTGGCGGTATCGTAGCCAACAATAAAGCCCCGGCTGATTTCATGTATCAGAATATGATGCTCGAGATGAATGTTATCAATGCCGCTTGGCGTCATGGTGTGAAGAAACTCGAGTTCCTTGGCAGCAGCTGCATCTATCCGCGTCTCGCCCCTCAGCCCATGCCTGAGGCCTGCCTCCTCACCGGCAGCCTGGAAGCCACCAACGAGGCCTACGCCCTCGCCAAAATCAGCGGTCTTAAGTATTGCGAATATCTCAACCGACAGTATGGCACCGACTTCATCAGCGTGATGCCCACCAATCTCTACGGCCCTAACGACAACTACCACCCCGAGCATAGCCATGTCCTCCCGGCTTTGATTCGTCGTTTCCACGAGGCCAAGGAGCAGCATCTTGAAAAGGTGGTTTGCTGGGGCGATGGCAGCCCTCTGCGCGAATTCTTGTATGTCGACGACCTTGCCGACCTTTGCCTCTTCCTGATGAACAATTATAGCGGCAACGAAACCGTCAATGCCGGCACTGGCAAAGAGATATCTATCAAAGCGTTGTCGGAAATGGTGGCCCGTATTGTAGGCTTTAAGGGCACCATAGAATGGGACACTTCCAGGCCTAACGGTACTCCCCGTAAACTCCTCGATGTCAGCAAGGCCACTGCCATGGGATGGCACTATACCACACCTCTTGAGCAAGGCATTCGCCTTAGCTACGCCGACTTCCTCAACAACCCCGTTCGTGCCTGCCGATGATTTTTTTTCGTGGCTCTGTAGTTTTTTACGTCTTATTAGCGTTCTTATAGACGAATGAAGCAACCAGACGACTATACTCCGCCCGATGAAAGCAGGGCTTTCGAGGCTGTCTTGTCTCGCTACAAGGGCTTGCTTTTCAGGTTGAGCAGTCGATTCAGCAGCCGCGAGGCCACGGTGGAAGATCTGATGCAGGAAATCGCTCTCGCGCTCTGGAACCAGCGCGAGAAGCTATGGCAGGTGCCTGACGGTGTTCAGCGGGCGGCATGGATCTGGCGCGTGGGACGCAATGCTGCCATCGACTGCCTTAGGCGAACGCCGGGGCATGTGCCAATCGAAACAGGGGTGGAAGAGACACTCTTAGAAGAGGATACCTCCTTGTCGGACAGCCTCCACGAACAGATAGCGACCCTCGGCGAACCCGACAGCTCCTTGGTGCGGTTGCAGCTGCAAGGCTATTCCTACGAAGAAATAGCGGCACAAATGCAAATGTCCGTCAAGAATGTCAGCGTCCGTCTGGTGCGCCTGAAAGAAAAACTGAGAAAATTAATGACATGAAAAAACTTACCGACGAAGAATTTGAGAAACTCTGGCAACAAGAGACGGTGAAAGGAATGTCGGCGCGCCTTTCCGGCCAGTTCCCCGCCTGGAACCGTCGCCGTCGGCAACGCCGCAACATCGCTGCATCGCTTATGGTGGCCTCTGTCGTCGGCCTCTCCGTCTGGTTCGCCTCGTCGCCAGACCCCCAGGCCTACGATTCGGTGGCTTGCAACCGTAGCGGCTATTCCGACAGCCATTGGCTCGATGTGGCCAACGATATGCTAATTACTGAAGTATGAAAACTCTTTTTAATCATCTGATTCTGCTCCTCGCTCTGGCCGCCACACTCCTTGCTTTGCAAGGCTGTGCCGTTGATTCGCGCAACGATATGCAGTCAGAGCTCTATAAGCGCTACGCCTCGCGCGATGGCCTTACCGTCTCCCAGGTCAGAGGCATGCGCATCAACGACAGCGTGAAGATCGATGTCCTCATCCTCGTCGCCGACGATGCTAAGGTTTGGCAGGATTGCACTGAGGAGTTCGACATCCGCAACTCCGAGGGCGTGGCCTCCTGGATTGGTGCGCCAGCCCATCCGGAACGTCGTGTGGCATGGGATGGCAACCCCTGCTGCAAGGTCATAGCCTCCCCGGCAAAACAAACAATCAGTATCTATACTCTCCAGAACGATGTTGAATATCAGAGCCTGCTCGATTATCAGCTGAACCTTTTGATGAACACAAAATGAAATCCTTAATCATGAAACACAATACAATTATCCTTTCTGTGGCCGCTGCATTCCTCTTTTTAACCTCAGCCTGCAAGCCTACCGACTCCACCGAAGCAACGGAAACAACCACCATTGTCTACTCTGTCCAGAATGCCGATATCTATGCCGGCCACATGTCCGACCCCGTCGCCGTGGCCGTCGAGGGCGATGAGGAACTGGACAACCTCCTCGACCAGTTCTGCGACCGTGTGGCGGCGGGCTTCACGGTGACTTTCTATAACCCCTCGGCCGGCGACCTGCAGCAGACTAAATCCACCAAAAGCAAGGACTCCAACAACGGTCAGCAGTCCATTAGCACTACAAGTCGCGACGAGCTAAAGGCGTGGTGCAGCAAGATGGAAAAGGCCGGCCGCACTGTTGTGATCTCCTACGACGACAAGACAGGCATCTGGAACGGATACGCTTATGCCATAGGCCCCTCGTCATCATCGCAAATGTCCACCTTCGTCGCCAACTATTCAACGAAGGATTTTGTAACCCTCCTCACCGCCGACCCCGCCAACGGCAAACTCTACATCACCTCGCAGAATAATGGCCTCTGGCTTCCCATTGTCAACCAGGGCGTTGTGCTCTACAACGCTTTCAATGCTGCCGATTCGGGCTTTGCCGAGGACAATGCGGCAACAATGCTCTTTGTGCGCAATCTGTTGGATAATAATTATTCCTTCCCCTCCCACTATAAGATACCCGATTGCCAAAACTTCAATTTCGATGTCCCTTCCTTCTCTATGCTCTATATGGACAAGCAGAATGGTTACCAAAATGTTGCCGACGAACTGCATTTCTCTCAGACCAGCCAGTACGAGACCTGGGTGTGCGACGAGAACGAGATGAATATCGTCATGCATGTCGACCGCTCCACGATTGATACCACATCGTATACCTTCTCAGGCCTTTTTGCAGTGCAGACCAATTCCGACATGGTGCCAGTCATCAATGGCGACATCAGCATTCAGGGTGGAGAGTTGTCTGGTGTGGAAGGAGGCGGCGAGAGCTGCGTGATTTTCGTCTCCGACGGTTCCGACTATTCGTTTGGCGTTGAGCGTATCACTGACGATTATGTCATTTGGAACATCATGGATACCCAGCTACGCTTCGTCCGTATCAAATAAACTGACATACAATAAATACCGCTCCCGGTTCTGCTCCGTAGAAGTCCCTGATGACGCCTCTGTTCCTCGGGGATTTTTTATTTCGCACAATATTTTTCACCTAACTGAGTTTTTCTTAAGTAAACGGTCAAAATTAGCGCTCATATTCTTTTAACAGCAATTAACAGCAATTAACAGCAATTAAACAGCAATTATCCAGATATTATTTATAGAACGTGAATGACCATGAATGCCCGTGAATTATCGTAAATGTCAAATAAATTTGACTAATTACTTATCAGCAATTAACAGCAATTAAACAGCAATTATCCAGAAATTATTTATAGAACGTGAATGACTATGAATGCCCGTGAATTATCGTAAATGTCAAATAAATTTGACTAATTTCTTATTGAATCAAGGAAACAGTAAATTAAACATCATCTTTTAATATTCTGTAAATCATGCCAATGTTCTATACTCCCAAGCCCAGACAATTTCATTACCGTCCCCGCTTCTATGACCCTGAAAAAGAGGAATGGGAGAATTTGAAAACCAAATATCGTCTCGAGCATGGCTTGCCACTGTCGGACAATGCTGTAGGACAGGACTTTTCTGACACAGCAGACCAGGCCACAGCCGCTGACCATTCAGACAGCGACTTGGAATACTTTCAGCGTCGTGTGCGCGACATCGACCGGCAGGAGCGTCAGCAACGCCAAAAACTCGGGCTCGCCGACCTCTTCCGCAAACGCGAAACGCCCAAGTTTCACTATGTGTCGCGTTTCGACAGCCAGGGCAATATCATAGACACCCCGGCATCCCCGACTGCCGACAACGCCGTCAAGCGTCGCATAACGCGCCGCTTCGACGATGATGAGGACGACCGCTTTAAACCGGTGCCGGCTGGTAAGATAATGATATACACCCTGTTGGTGTGTATGCTCCTCTATTTTATTTTTATGTAACTCTCATATCATTTTTTTTCTGTACTTTTGCAAAAATTTTTGCCTATGTTTATTGAGGTTCTAAAATCTAAAATACATAGAGTTACCGTAACAGAAGCTAACCTTGACTATATCGGAAGTATCACTATAGACTCCGATTTGTTGGCCGCCGCCAATATGATAGAGAACGAGAGAGTCGATATCTACAATATCACCAACGGCGAACGCTTTTCAACCTATATTATCCGAGGCGAAGCGGGGAGCGGCATCATTGGTATCAATGGGGCAGCAGCCCACAAAGCACATGTGGGCGACCTTCTGATTATAGCCTCCTATGCCTCCATGGATTTCGATGAGGCCCAACGGTGGCACCCCACGGTCATTTTCCCAACCGACAACCACATCCGATGAAGAAACGACTGGGCGACATACTGAAGTTTGTTGTCTTTCTTGGCATCGGACTCTTTTTTGTTTATTGGTTCCTGCTCAAGCTGGGGCCTGACGAGAAAGAGGCCATCTGGCAGTCTTTTCTCTCTGCCGAATGGGGTTGGGTTGTCGTGGTGATGCTTGTCAGCCTCCTTTCCCATTTTGTCCGCGCCCTCCGCTGGCGTCTGCTCTTCAAGCCTATAGGCTACTATCCGGGTCTCAACAACACCTTTGGTTCGGTCATGGTCACCTATCTTGCCAACTTGGCATTCCCCCGCCTGGGCGAGGTTATGCGCTGCGCCATGCTCCGCACCAGCGAGAAAATCCCCATCGAGAAGTCGCTCGGCACCGTGGTCACCGAACGTCTCTTCGACATGCTTATGTTCTTGGTTATCGTGGCTTTGGGCTTCCTTCTTATGTTCAAGAGCGTCAAGGATTTCCTCTACGATTCCCTCAGCACCAAGTTCAGCACCTTGCCAACCCTCGCCGGCATCGCCGCATTGGGTGTGGCTTTTATTGTTCTGGCTTTTATAGCTTTCAAACTCTTCCACCACAAGTTGCTTAATTTCGGCCTCTACCGTCGTGTGGTGGAGTTGCTCAGAGGCTGCGTCGACGGCGTGAAGAGCATTTTGCACCTCGGCCCGCGTTCCTTCTCGCTCTTTATGCTCTACAGTGTCGTTATCTATTTCCTCTATATCGCTGGCGGTTGGATTATTCTGCAGGCTTTTGCCGAGACCACGCATCTGGGGTTTGCCACCGCTTTCGTAATCTATCTCTTCGGTTCGGTTGGCATGATGATCTCTCAGGGAGGTCTGGGCACCTATCCTGTGTTGGTTTGGCAGGCTCTCTCCCTCTATGGTATTGGCGAGGCCACCTCCTTGGCCTGCGGGTGGCTCCTATGGGGCTCTCAACAGCTTGTCGTCCTCGTCGTCGGACTGGCCTATCTGGTTTTCTTCTCTCTACTTAAACGCAAACATTCCAATGCTTGATTTTTGGTATAACGTTCAACATAAGATTGTTCGCGCCGACTTTCTGAGGACGCTTCTTCTCGACTTCAGGTTTGCTTTCGAGTCTCAAAACAAGACATTTAGGGTGGTGTTCACCAATGGTTGCTTCGACTTGTTGCATAAAGGGCATGTCGAATATCTCTGCAAGGCGCGCAATTTGGGCAACTGCCTCGTGGTCGGCATCAATGACGATGATTCGGTCAGTAGGCTCAAGGGACCCCAACGTCCTGTGGCGACTCTCGACAGCCGTCAGCTGGTCCTCGCTGGACTCGAATGCGTTGATTATGTAGTCCCTTTTGCTCAAGATACCCCTCTGGAGCTGATACAACTTCTCAGCCCCGACGTACTTGTCAAAGGCGGCGATTATTCTCGCGACACCATCGTAGGGGCCGACTTCGTCGAGAGTTACGGCGGCAAGGTAGTGACAATACCGCTTGTCGAGGGACAGTCGACAACAAATCTGATTAACAAAATGAAAATCTAATCGCTCTTGTTGCTCTGTTGAGCGGTTATGTTTTTTGTAGAAATGTGTGGCTGTTGAATTGTTGTGTGTAAATCAGATGATTAAATAATAGGCTGAATGTAGTTAGTTATTAAACGCTGGCTTATATAAAAGAAAATAATATAAAATATAAATCTTTAATTCCCATGACACATACACGTTGCTTAATCATTGGTTCCGGTCCTGCCGGCTACACTTGCGGTATCTACACTGGCCGCGCCGACCTTAAACCCCTTCTCTACGAAGGGCTCCAACCCGGCGGACAGCTTACTATCACCACCGAAATAGAGAATTTCCCGGGCTATCCCGACGGTATCTCTGGCACCGCCATGATGGATGACCTCCGCAAGCAGGCTCTTCGCTTCGGAACGGAGATGCGACAGGGTACCATCGAGAAAATAGACCTCTCCAAACGCCCTTTCATAGCCATCGACGATAAGGGTAATGAGATTGAGGCCGAGACCGTTGTGGTTGCTACGGGGGCTTCGGCACGCTGGCTTGGACTTGATAGCGAGAAGAAATACTATGGTCAGGGTGTCTCGGCATGCGCCACCTGCGACGGCTTCTTCTACAAAAACCTTGATGTGGCTGTTGTTGGCGGTGGCGACACCGCATGCGAGGAGGCCGCTTATCTCGCCACCCTCTGCCGAAAAGTCTACCAGATCGTCCGCCGCGACGAACTCCGTGCCTCAAAGGCTATGCAACATCGCGTCCTCGATAACCCTAAGATTCAGGTGCTTTGGAACAGCGTCACTCAGGAAATTGTGGGTAACGACATGGATGGCGTCGTCGGCGCCGACATCAAGAACGTAAAGACCGGCGAGGTGACACGCCTCGACATCGCTGGCTTCTTCGTTGCCATCGGCCATCAGCCCAACACAGCCTTCCTCGACGGACAACTTGATCTTGACGAGGCAGGCTATATCAAGGTGAAGAATCCCACCAGCGCCACAAGTGTGGAGGGTGTTTTCGCCGCCGGTGATGTCTGCGACCCCAACTATCGGCAGGCCTGCGTGGCTGCTGCTAAAGGCTGCGTGGCCGCCATCGACGTGGAACGGTTCCTGCATAGCTGATATTCAAGTGACTATCCATTGATGCGCTATCTTCTTCATAGGCTTCCTTGTCTCGTGCTTCTTGCGGCACTCTTTCTGCTATGCCCTTCTCTCACTGTAGCTCAAATCGATGTCTCCAAGCTTTCGAGGAATCTGCCCAATTCGTCGGACAACACCTACAATAACAATTATAACGACCCTGACAGTTCGCAAAATAAAGAACCTGAGGGTATTATCTATGAAGTTGCCTCGGAGAGCGACTCGATGCTCTCCGCCATGGTGAACAATTTCATGCCAGCCTTCAGAGCTGTGAAAGTCTATGAGGTTCAGCATCCGCTCATATCACCCCATGGTGTCGAGTTCTTCAATCCGGTGCATGGCATCGACGGCTTTTTTTATGCCGACCGCGGAGCCTTGGGGCAAGCCCATACCGACCTGGCTCCTTTCGCCTTGGAAACGATGAGGCTCCTCTCGTTCCATGAGCCCTCATGCCCGCTTGCTTTCACTCTGCAAACCGACCCTTTCCCCGTTTTTCGCCAAAGGTTGCACCGCTTCTCTATGTTTCAGACCCACAAGCCCTACACCATGCTGCGGTATGGCAGTTCGCTCAATAAGGACTACCAGATTGGAGTGGTGCACACGCAGAACATCAAACCCCGCTGGAACTTCGCATTGCGCTACGACCTCACCAGCCGCGACGGCGTTTATACCAATGACGGTGGTACGAACCACATCGTCGACCTTACCACCAACTATTACAGCTCCGACGCTCGCTATCAACTCCAGGCAGCCCTCTCCTTCAACCGTATGCGGCAGGAAGAGAATGGTGGACTTCTCGACGACACCACCTGGATGTCGGGCGCCCGTCGACAGGGTATCCCTGTTAATATGTACTACGCTCAAAACCAGTGGCGCGACCTTGTACTCGACCTTCATCAGAGCCTCAACACCGTGCGTCAGTTCCAGCAGGTGCGCCCTCGCATCGTCTCCGTTGTGGACTCCTCCGGAGCCTACGACTCCATAGCAGGCTACGACACTCTGCTCCCGCGAGCTCCTCACTCCTACAACTCAGGCGTCTTCGGCTTCGACCTCCATCTGGCTCGCCATCGTCGCATCTTCTCCGACATTCAGCCCGACAGCTGGTTCTATACTTTCGCGAACCTCGACACCTCTGTCTATTATGACTCTACGACTCATTATCAACTCAGCGCCGACCTCTACTGGACCAATGACGCCTATATGAACCATCGCTGGCACAACCCCTTTGTGCTGCTGTTTGGCATTAGGCCTGAATTGAACAATATCAGTTATGTTGCCGGGAAAAAATCTTTCTTTTCCGTCACCCCTTTTGCGCAGGCCTCTCTCGATGTGGGTCGGTTCAGCCTTTTGGCGCGTGGTGAGGAGGTTACAGGTGGCGAACGCAACGGCGACTATCGCCTCCAGGCCAATATCGAGCTTCGTCTTGGCCGCTTCAGCGTCATGAATCTTGCCGCACTTAGCCAGGCCCTGTCGCCCGATTGGCTCTATTACTACAACGTGGGCTGCTATGCGTGGGACAACAGCGATTTCCGCAAGGTGAAGCGGCAGCAGCTGGCGTTTGCCTACAGTATGAACAAGCCCGACAGCGTCGGCGGTCATCTTCGTATCCTGCAAACTCGAGCCAGTGCCTCGCTTGTATCCGATAATATTTGGCTGGATGCCAGTATGCAACCTTCTCAAGGTGATGCTTCTGCCATGCTCTTGCAGACCCAGGCTTTAGCCCAGCTGCGTTTCGGCTGGTTTAACATTAGAACTCAGCAGATGCTCCAGTACAGCAGCGACGACAACGTGGTGCGCGCCCCCTTGTTTGCCAGCAAGAACAGTTTCTATGCCGACTTCACCCTATTCCGAAACACCCTGCGTATGCAGGCCGGCTTTGACCTGCGCTATCACTCGCCTTTTAAAGCCGACGCCTGGAATCCCATCCTCGCAGCCTGGTATCGTCAGGATGATGTGAAAGTGGGCGGTTATTTGGTGGCCGATTTCTGGCTCACGCTTCAGATCAAGCGCGCCAGCATCTACCTCAAGGCCAGCCATTTCAACGCCGCCATCGAAGACCTGGCAGGCTTGACTCCCAACTATTTCTCTCTCCCACATTATCCAATGGAGGATTTTGGCCTCTACTGGGGCGTCATTTGGAAATTCTTCGACTGATTACTTATACAATTAAACAACAAACAATCGATTACAAGTAAACGGTCAAAATTAGCGCTCATATTCTTTTAACAGCAATTAACAGCAATTAACAGCAATTAACAGCAATTATTTATAGAACGTGTATGACCATGAATGCCCGTGAATTATCGTAAATGTCAAATAAATTTGACTAATTACTTAACTGAACAAATCAACAATTAAACATACTTTCTGTGGTATCCATTAAACAAATTCTAAAGAAAGGCTACGGCCCATCGAGCAGCCACACCCTGGGGCCTCATCGCGCCGCCTCGCTATTCCACGAACGCCATGCCAATGCTGCCAGCTGTCGTGTAACCCTTTATGGGAGCCTTGCCGCCACCGGTAAGGGGCACCGTACCGATGTGGCCATAACAGATGCTCTGGCCCCTATTCCTGTTCAGATCGTTTGGCGGCCAGACATCGTGCCCGAGTTTCACACCAACGGTATGCTCTTCGAGGCTTTGGACGAAGAAAACAACGTCTCCGCATCCTGGAAGATCTATAGCATTGGCGGAGGGCTCCTTGCCAACGAAGAGGGCAGCGAGGACTCTCAGCAGGTTTATGAGCTCTCACATATCACCGATATTTTATCGTATATTGAGCATGAGGGTCTTACTTTCTGGGAGTATGTGGCCTTGCACGAGGACAAGGATATCTGGGAATACCTTCAGGAAATGTGGGAGGCTATGCAACACACTATAGAGGATGGTCTTGTTGCCGAAGGAGTTATCCCTGGCGGGCTGCATCTACGCAGCAAGGCGCACCAATACTATGTTCGAGCCTCCAGCTATAAACCTTCGCTCCAGAGCCGTTGTCTGGTCATAGCATATGCTCTGGCCACCAGCGAACGTAATGCAGTGGGTGGCACCATTGTCACGGCTCCCACATGCGGCTCCAGCGGCGTACTGCCCGCGGTGCTCTACCATCTGAAGAAAAACCATGGTTTCAGCGATGTGGAGATAGTGCGTGCTATGGCCACTGCCGCTCTTTTTGCCAACGTCATCAAGACCAATGCATCCATCTCCGGTGCCGAGGTGGGGTGCCAAGGCGAGGTGGGCTCGGCATGCGTTATGGCCGCCGTCGCCGCCAATCAGCTCTTCGGCGGCAGTCCACAGCAGATCGAGTATGCCGCTGAGATGGCTATGGAACACAACCTCGGCCTTACCTGCGACCCCATGTGTGGGCTGGTTCAGATCCCTTGCATCGAACGCAATGCAATGGCAGCACTCCGAGCCCTCGACATCAACCTCTATGCCATGATGAGCGATGGCAAACATATTATTTCGTTCGACAAGGTGGTGGAAACCATGAAAAAGACAGGCAAAGACCTCCCCAGCCTTTACAAAGAGACAGCCATGGGAGGCCTTGCTCTGCTTGCATAGCCCTCTTCCTTGGCTGCCGTTCCCCTCTTGTACGCAGGTGCTGACGCGGGAAAGTGCGCGTCATCGCGTGCATTCTACTTCACGGCACTCCTCGCCCGGCAAGAAAAAAGTTGTTGATAACTTTTTTTGTGTCTATACAATCCATTGTCGTTCTTTTTGTGTATTTTTGCATTTCTTTTCTATGCGAAAGGAACAATAAAACGATAAAACAATAAAACAATTAAATAATACTCTCTATGGAACTTACAGGAAGATTAATAAAGATTTTGCCCGAAGTGCGCGGTGAGTCGCAGCGTGGCCCTTGGGTTCGTGGCGGTTTTGTTGTCGAGACTGATGATACCTATCCGCGTCAGGTAGCCTTCACCCTTTTTGGCGAAGACCGTCTTGCCATGCTTCAGACCCTCGTCCTCAACGCCCCCGTGGTGGTCACCTTCTCGCCGGAATCCCGCGAATATCAAGAGCGTTGGTATACCGACCTGCGTTGCATTCGTGTGGTGCCTTTCACCGGTGCTGCCCCGGTGGCAGGACAGCCCATGGCCGCTGCCGCCCCTGCAGGACAGCCCATGGCCGCTGCTCCTATGGCCTCACAGCCCATGGCCGCAGCCCCTGCCGCTCCTGCCGGCCCAGCGTTTGCAAGCCAACCCGCCGGTTCCGACGACGACCTCCCTTTCTAAGCCATGGACAAGACTGAACTTCGCCGTCTGGTAAGGGCAGAGAAGAGACGCTATTCGTTGGACGAGAAAAAAGAGCTCTCTATCCCCATTATGCATAAAGTGGAGATGTTGCCTCTATGGAGCAACGTCTCCACTGTGTTACTGTATTGGTCTATGGACGACGAGGTGTATACTCATGATTTCGTCCGTCGTTGGTTCGATAAGAAATATCTTCTGCTGCCTTGCGTGGAGGGCAACGACCTGCTGCTCCGGCAGTATTCCGGACCCGAAAGCATGAAACCAGGCCCTCAGTTTGGCATCCCCGAACCTACAGGCCCTGTTTTCGACCAACTGGAGAAAATACAGATGATCGTTGTTCCCGGCATGGCTTTCGACACCCACAACAACCGCATGGGGCGGGGGAGAGGCTTCTACGACCGCCTGCTGAAGACTACCCCCAATGCCATAAAGGTGGGCGTGGCTTTCCCCTTCCAGCTGTTTGACGCTATCCCCACCGAACCATTCGACGTTCCTATGGATTTCGTTGTTTGTTAAGGCCTATGCTGTCTGCGGCACTTCAGAAGCGTCGTGCTCAGGATTACACATCGGGCAATGCTTCGAGACTTGATTTCTTGGAATATCTTTAGTGGCGGAGCGTCGAGGTACGTATTTTCTGTAGCATGGAGTCTGCCCATTCTGTAGTGCCGGCAATTTGGAAGCGGGCATTGCCTGTGGGCGTTGGTGTAAAATGCGTTTCCGCGTTGGGGGTTATGCTGACAGTGCCGCGCCCGGAGAGCGTGAAGGCCTCATCGCCCTCAACGGCATGAATCACGGCCATGGGGTCCCACATACGTTGTCCAGTGTTGCAGTCGCAGTTCATGTATACTTGTTTGATGGGGTGCACGTCAGTCCAGCTGATGTCGGTTGTCACCATATCTGGTGTATATTCAACTTTTTCGCCCACCTCTTGGGGTGAGAAGGCCATGTCGACATCCGAGGGCCAGAGTTCGAAGAAAGTTTGGGCGAAGCTGATGCCTTGGCTGAAATTGAAGTCGGGTTCTTCTGATGCCCCGAAGACGCCGCCCATAATATAGACGCATTTCACCTTTTGCCGTACCAGGTCCACGCCGTTGAGTGGCGAATAGTTGTCTGCTTCTGACTGAAGCAGCTGAGCCAGGCATGTTACGAAGCCCACACTGACGATGCTTACAGAATGATCCGGTTGTGCCGACAGCAGACGCCTGTAGAGCTGCCAACCGTCGGGAAGCGACGCGTA
The DNA here is from genome assembly GCA_017446745.1 of Bacteroidales bacterium. GTDB lineage: Bacteria > Bacteroidota > Bacteroidia > Bacteroidales > P3 > Colimorpha. The sequence goes on along the minus strand of JAFSQF010000044.1, from coordinate 16,041 downwards.
GTCATCGACGGAACGTGCGAACATTGGAGTGCCGTCGGGATTGGTGTAGGAGGGAAGAGGTTTGTAGTCAATCCATACCATTGGGTTGTCGATACCATCGCGAACCAGGGCAATAGGTATGTCGCCATGCCCGTAGTAGGTATTCATCACGTCGGCGCAGGCAGCGCAGTGCTCACCCTCCCTGTCCACTACCACGCCCAGCAGCCGACATAGACCTTCGTCGTGGTAACGGTAAAGCATCTCGAGCGCGAAGAGGTCGTCGGTTGAAGAACCTATGTCAGTGTCGAAGATTACGAGAGGAATGTCGGACGGTGCAGTAGAATTCTCGTTCTTGCAGCTGGCAAGTACAAAAGCTATAATAAGTAGTAAGGTAATGTTTTTCATTGTTCTTTAGTCTGTTATTAGTTAAAGTTAGTACAATGTATTCGCCTCGATAAGTAATTAGTCAAATTTATTTGACATTTATGATAATTCACGGGCATTCATGGTCATTCACGTTCTATAAATAATTTCTGGATAATTGCTGTTTAATTGCTGTTAATTGCTGTTAATTGCTGTTAAAAGAATATGAGCGCTAATTTTGACCGTTTACTTAATTGGGTAGGGACACCTTCGGCAGACCAAAATTCTAAGATTTTCGCTTATTATCTGTTGGTCATGCGGTTGAAATAGATGAGAAGCAAGGTGGTTATGAGAGCCATAACGCCGAGGATTACCCAGAACGAGGAGGTGTTGGTGACAAAGGGGAAATCAACATTCATGCCGAACAAGCTGGCCACCACAGTCAGAGGGAGCATGATGGTGCTGAAGAAGGTCATGACGCGCATGATGTCGTTGGTGCGGTTGGTCTGCAACGAATCGAAAGTCTGCGAGAGCCCTTCGGTCAACTCTCCGTAGTCCTCCACGAGGTCGTACATCTTCTGGTATTGGTCCAGGATATCGCCCCAGTAGTCTTCCATGTCGAGCACCTCGGGGTCGGCGAAGCCTTTGATGCCGCCGCTTTCGAACATGTGTAGCACGCGCAACTGGGGTTTGAACGAGGTGTTGAGCAGGATGACGTTGCGCCGCGTGGTACTGATAAGTTCGATGATGTTGCGGGCTTTCTTGTTGAAGATGTCGTAGTTGATGAGGTCCACCTCCGACCCGATGCTTAGAATGAGCTGATAGGTCTCGAGCATCAGGCGGTCGAGGATGGTGTAGAGCAACAGGTCGCTGCAGGAAAAGGCTTCGATGGTGTCCTCGTCGTTCTCCGACAGGTCGTCCTTCATTTCGTCGAAAAATTTCTTCACCACCCAGTGCGACTTGCCCACGGTGATGATATAATCCTTGCCCCAGAAAATTTTGACCTCCCGAATACGGACGTTTTTGTTGCCCTTGTCGAAATAAGGAAAGTTGAGAATTAGGAAATAGTAGTCGTCGTATTCGTCGATTTTCGGACGCTGGTTGGTGCTCCGCAAGTCCTCCAAATCCAAGGGGTGGAACGGATAGTTTTCCTCAAGATAGTCGAAGTCGCTTTCTGTGGGATTGGTGATGTGCTGCCACTTCACCTCGCCGTGCTGTAGGGTCTCTATCATGGTTTTCCTCCCCCTTTCTTAATTATAAAAAATGTATATAGAATTTGGAAATCAGCGGACTACATGCCTGTTTCGTTTTTTGTTTTGAATTTGCAAAGATAGGAAGAATAATTAAAAAAATAAAACGAAATATGAGAATGGACAAAAAAATCAAACAATAGCATGGAAATTTATACTTTACACCTCTTACACAATCCCCATAGGGGTTCCCGTTCAGTAGCCACCGTTCACCCCCATACCTCTCACAATCCCCGTAGGGGATCCCGTTCAGTAGCCACCGCTCACCTCCACACCTCTCACATTATCCCCGTAGGGGATCCCGTTCAATAGCCAATGCCCAGACGACCACACCTCTCACAATCCCCGTAGGGGATCCCGTTCAATAGCCACGGTTCACCCCCATACCTCTCACATTATCCCCGTCGGGGATCCCGTTCAGTAGCCACCGTTCACTCCCACACCTCTCACATTATCCCCGTAGGGGATCCCGTTCAGTAGCCACCGTTCACCCCCACAGCTCTCACAATCCCCGTAGTGGATCCCGTTCAGTAGCCACCGATCACCCCCACACCTCTCACAATCCCCGTAGGGGATCCCGTTCAGTAGCCACCGTTCACCCCCACACATCTCAAATTATCCCCGTAGGGGATCCCGTTCAGTAGCCACCGATCACCCCTCACCTCTCAGAATCCCCGTAGGGGATCCCGCTCAATAGCCAATGCCAAACCGACCATCACTACCTACAATTTCGCATGGTGTAGGTTTCCTATTCAGGTTTGTGGTTTCCGGCGAAGAGTTGCTTGATCCATTCACGGTTTAGGCGTGCTATGTTCTGCCGTTTGATTTGCTTGGGACATTCTGCCTCACAGGCGTAGGTGTTGGTGCAGCTGCCGAAGCCCAGTTCATCCATGCGGCACACCATTTTCTTTACGCGTTCGTGGGCCTCAGCCTGTCCTTGGGGCAGCATGGCAAGATGAGCCACCTTAGCGCCGACGAAGAGCATGGCACTGGCGTTTTTGCATGCCGCCACACAGGCGCCGCACCCTATACATTCGGCGGCATCCATGGCCATGTCGGCGAGGCGTTTTGGGACGGGTGTAGCGTTGGCATCGGGCACCCCTCCGGTGGTGACGCTGATGTAGCCACCCGCCTGGATGATTTTGTCGAATGCCGAGCGGTCCACCACGAGGTCGCGGACTATGGGGAAGGCCTTGGCACGCCATGGCTCTATCCAAATCTCGTCGCCGTCGTTGAATTTGCGCATGTGCAGCTGGCATGTGGTGATGCCGTCGTCGTTGCCGTGAGGACGGCCGTTGATGTAGAGGCCGCACATGCCGCAGATACCCTCGCGGCAGTCGTTGTCGAAACAGACGGGGTGAGCGATGTTGTCATTTATCAGTTGCTCGTTGAGGATGTCGAGCATCTCAAGGAACGAGCATTCTGGGGAGATGCCGCTGACCTTGTAGGTCTCAAAGCGGCCTTGGGCTTGGGCGTTCTCCTGACGCCATATATGTAGGGTGAAGTTCATTGTGCTTTGTTTTTCCTTGTTTCATCTAAGTTTCCTAAGTATTCTAGTTTTTCTAGATTATTTAGAATTCTTTAGTTCTTATAGTTTCTTGTGGCTATTTTGATGTGCTCGTAGTTGAGAGGTTCTTTGTGTAGAGTCTCGGGTTGTTTGTAGCCCTGGTATTGCCAGGCGGCCACGTACATGAAGTTCTCGTCGTCGCGTTTTGTCTCGCCGTCCTCGGTCTGGCTTTCGGTACGGAAGTGGCCGCCGCACGACTCCTTGCGGTGCAGAGCGTCGGTGGTGATGAGGTGAGCCAACTCGAAGTAGTCGGCCAGACGCATGGCTTTTTCCATCTCGGGGTTGAAACTCTCGATATTGCCTGGCACGCGTACATGCTGCCAAAAGTCCTTCTCCAGCTCGTCGATCATTGTCAGGGCTTTAGTGAGGCTGGCCTCGTTGCGGCTCATGCCCACCAGCTCCCACATGATGCGGCCGAGGGCTTTGTGGAAATGGTCCACGGTCTTGTCGCCCTTGATGTTCATCAGGCGTTCTTCGCGTTGGCGAACACTCTTCTCGGCCTCATCGAACTCTGGGGTGTCGGTAGGGATATGCCCGACGGTGATTTGGTCAGCGAGGTAGTTCTGAAGGGTGTAAGGCAGCACGAAGTAGCCGTCGGCCAAGCCCTGCATCAGAGCCGAAGCACCGAGGCGGTTGGCTCCATGGTCGCTGAAGTTCGCCTCGCCGGCAGCGAAGAGGCCTGGAATGGTAGTCTGCAACTCGTAGTCCACCCAGAGGCCGCCCATGGTGTAGTGCACGGCGGGGTAAATCATCATCGGCGTTTCGTAGGGGTTCTCGTCGACGATCTTCTGGTACATTTGGAAGAGGTTGCCATATTTCTGCTCCACCACGTTCTTGCCGAGACGTTTTATGGCGTCGCTGAAGTCGAGGAAGACAGCCAGTCCGGTGCTTCCTACGCCGTAGCCGGCATCGCAGCGCTCCTTGGCGGCGCGGCTTGCCACATCGCGTGGCACCAGGTTGCCAAAGGCAGGGTAGCGCCTCTCCAGGTAGTAGTCGCGGTCTTCTTCAGCTATGTCGTTGGCTTTCATCTTGCCGGCGCGCAGTGCTTCGGCATCCTCTTTCTTCTTGGGCACCCAGATGCGTCCGTCGTTGCGTAGGCTTTCGCTCATCAGTGTCAGCTTCGACTGGTAGTCGCCGTGGACGGGAATGCAGGTGGGATGGATTTGCACATAGCATGGGTTGGCGAAGTAGGCTCCCTTGCGGTGGCAAATCCATGCGGCGCTGCCGTTGCTGTTCATGGCGTTGGTGCTGAGGAAGTAGACGTTGCCGTAGCCTCCAGTGGCCAGCACCACGGCATGTGCCGAGTAGCGCTCCAACTTGCCGCTGACGAGATTGCGTACAATGATGCCGCGCGCCCGTTCTTTCCCATCCTTGTCTTTCAGCAGCACCAGCTCTTCCATTTCGCAGCGTTGATGCAGGCGCACAGAGCCGCGTTCAATCTCGCGGCTGAGAGCGCCGTAGGCGCCGAGCAGGAGCTGCTGTCCCGTCTGGCCGCGGGCGTAGAAGGTGCGGCTGACTTGTGCACCTCCGAACGAGCGGTTGTCGAGCAAGCCGCTGTAGTCGCGTGCGAAGGGCACCCCTTGCGCCACACATTGGTCTATGATGTCGCCGCTGACTTCGGCCAGGCGGTAGACGTTGGCTTCGCGAGCACGGTAGTCGCCGCCCTTGATGGTGTCGCGGAACAGACGCTCCACACTGTCGCCATCGTTCTGGTAGTTCTTGGCGGCATTGATGCCGCCCTGTGCTGCGATAGAGTGTGCACGGCGTGGCGAGTCCTGTATGCAGAATATGTCGACATTGAAGCCCAGTGCGCCGAGCGAAGCGGCGGCAGAGGCCCCGGCAAGGCCGGTACCGACAACGATGATGTCGAGTTTGCGCTTGTTGGCCGGATTGACAAGCTTTTGTGATGTCTTGTAATTGGTCCATTTCTCAGATAGCGGACCGGCGGGTATTTTGGAGTCTAACATTTTTTTATTTTTTTCTGTTTTTTTTCTATAGTTTTTATAGTTTTTATAGTTTCTATAGTTTCTATAGTTTCTAGATTAATTTATAATCCGAGGAAAACCCCCAGGGGCACTATGGCAAAGCCGAGGATTACCACCCATGTGTATACAACGCCCAGAATTTCTATAAGACGGCTGTACTTGTAATGGTTCAGGCCAAAGGTCTGGAAAGCCGACTGGAAGCCGTGGCGTATGTGGATGCCCACCACGGCAAAGAAAAGGAGATAGCAGAGCACGATGTGCCATACGGAGAATTTCTGTCGTGCCATGTGGTAGAAGTCGGGCTCGAACTCAGCCTCGGGGAAGGCGGCCTGAAGCACGTCGCGCTGTTCGTCGCTGATCTCACGAATCCATTGCATATCCTTGCTTGTCTTGCCCTCGTTGATGAGTTGCATGAATGTCTGTTGAGCCTCTTCGCTGACTTCCATACTGGGGTCGGAAACCATAAAGTCTTCAGTCTTTACCATGTAGGTGCCCTTCACGAAGTTCAGTTTCACGAAGTAGAAATCGTAGAAGTGGAAAATGAGGCACACCAGAAGCAGACTGCCCGTAATCATCATCAGTTTGGAGCCTTTGCCGGTCTTTGTGCGGCTGGGTTTATGGTACCCCACCGGGCGGTTGCGGCGGTTCTGGAACCACAGGTAGCTGGCCAGGCAGAGATGTAGGATGAGGCATCCGAAGAGGACTACCTCGAAGACCTTGACGAAAACATTCGTCCCCATGAAATGGCAGAAAGCACTGTAGGCATCGCCTCCGTCCTTGGCGAGGATAAACAGGTTGGCCGTCATGTGGAACAGCAGGAAAATCAACAGAAATGACGCAAAGAGCGCCACCAGCAGCTTCTTGGTGATTGAACTGATTTTTATTATTTTATTGTTGTCCATTGGTTATATTTTTTTTCGTTTTTTTCAGATTACTGGGTTTATTCGGATTACTCAGATTATTCAGATAACGTCGTTTCAGAGAATAAATTGTAAAAAACATCAACCGCCGAAGTCGTCGAACATGATATTCTCGCGCTGAACGCCAAGATTGTCGAGCATGGCTATGACTGCTTTCGACATGGGACCGGGACCGCACATGTAGTATTCGATATCCTCTGGGGTGGGGTGGTCTTTCAGGTAGGTCTCGTACATCACGTTATGTACGAAGCCGGGAGTGTAGGGCACGCCAGCCTTGTCGGCGGCGGGGTCGGGACGGTCGAGAGCCAGATGGAAATGGAAGTTGGGGAAGTCTTTCTCCAGTTGATGAAAATCGTCGAGGTAGAACACCTCGTTGAGGGCGCGTGCGCCGTAGAAGAAGTGCATGGTGCCCGTGGTGTGCAGGGTACGCGTCAGGTGCATAATCTGAGCGCGGAGAGGAGCCATGCCGGCACCACCGCCCACCCAGATGCGCTCCGGGAGTTGTGAACTATCTGTATTGCGGACGTGGAAGTCGCCGTAGGGGCCGCTCATGATGACCTTGTCGCCAGGTTTGAGCGAGAAGATATAGCTCGAAGCGATGCCGGGGCTTACCTCGAGGAAGGGGCTGCCGCCAGTTGCGGCACGCTGAGTGCCTTTCTCTGAGCGGTCTATGGGCGGCGTTGCAATACGGACGGTGAGCATGAAGACGTCACCCTCGGCGGGGTAGTTGGCCATAGAGTAGGCGCGCACCGTGGGCTCGGTGTTGACGCAGCGCAGGCTGAACATCTTGTTCTTCTCCCATGCCGGCATGTATTGCTCGCCAATCTGGTCGCGGTCGAAATCGTTATAGTTGACATTGAAGGCGGGTATCTTTATTTGGGCGTAGCTGCCGGGGATGAAGTCCATGTGCTCGCCCGCCGGCAGTTGCACCTTGAATTCCTTGATGAAGGTGGCCACGTTGCGGTTGGAGATTACTGTGCATTCGTATTCTTTGATACTTAGGATGCTGGCGGGCACAGCGATGCTGAGGTCTTCCTTCACTTTGCACTGGCAGCCGAGGCGCCATCCTTGTTGTATCTCCTTGCGCGTGAAGAACCCCACCTCGGTGGGCAGAATGCTGCCGCCGCCTTTAAGCACCTGGCAGCGGCATTGGCCGCAGGAACCCTTGCCACCGCATGCCGACGGGAGGTGTATGCCTTGCTCGGCAAGGGTGGAAATGAGGCTGTTGCCTGTGCCTACGGTGAGCTTTTTGTCGCCGTTGACGGTTATGGTGACGTTGCCCTGTGGCATCAGCCGTGCTCGCAGAAAGAGCAGCAAGATGACCAGCAAGGCAATGATTACCAAAAATATTATGATGGCTGATAGAATGGATTGTAGCATTTTGATTGCGTTATTGTGTTATTTCGATGTTTTGATGTTTTGATTCTTCGATGCTTCGATATTTCGATATCTCGATGTTTCGATGTTTCGATATTTCGATGTTTCGATGTTTCGATGTTTCGATGTTTCGATGCTTCGATGTTTCGATGTTTCGATGTTTCGATGCTTCGATGTTTCGATATCTCGATGTTTTGATTTTTTGCTTTGAAAATCAAATTTTTATTCCCATAAACGACATGAAGGCTATTCCCATGAGGCCGGTGATAATGAAGGTGATGCCTACGCCTTTCATGGCCGGGGGAATGGCAGAGTAGCGCAACTTCTCGCGTATGGCGGCGATACCAACGATGGCCAGAAGCCAGCCTATGCCGCTTCCTAAGGCAAAGCAGGTGACCTCGCCGACATTGGCGTAGGCCCGCTGCTGCATGAACAGCGAACCGCCCAGCACGGCGCAGTTGACGGCAATGAGGGGTAGGAAGATGCCCAGAGCGTTATAGAGCGACGGAGAGAACTTCTCGACAATCATCTCCACCATCTGCACGATGGCAGCGATGACGGCGATGAAGAGTATGAGACTCAAGAAACTGAGGTCGACATCGGCAAGTTTTGGGTTGACCCAAGCCAGAGCACCGGGCTGAAGCAGATATTTGTCGATGAGGTAGTTGACGGGTACTGTGATAAGCAACACGAAAGTGACGGCCACTCCGAGTCCCAGGGATGTCTTCACTGTCTTCGAAACGGCAAGATAAGAGCACATCCCCAGAAAGAATGCGAATATCATATTGTCGATGAATATCGACTTGACGAATATATTAAAGTATTCCATAATATAATATACAGTTGCGTTATTGTGTTATTGTGTTGGTGGGCTGCCGCCGTTTTTTTTCAGCTCTTCTCGCAGTTTCTACGTTGTATCCAAATAATTATTCCAACCAGAATCAAAGCCATAGGAGCCATGATGATGAAGCCGTTGTTCTCATAGCCTATGTTGTATAGCCCGAGTTTCTCAAAGATGGGGTAGCCCCAGAGAGTGCCGCGGCCGAAGAGCTCGCGGACGAAGCCGAGAATCACCAGAATAATGCCATATCCCAGTCCGTTGCCGATGCCGTCGAGCAGCGAGTCGACGGGGCCGTGGCTCATTGCAAAAGCTTCAAGACGACCCATGACGATGCAGTTGGTGATGATAAGTCCTACATAGACTGACAGTTGCTTGCTGACGTCGTAGACGAAAGCCATAAGGATTTGGTTGACGAGAATGACGAGAGTGGAGACCACCACGAGCTGCACGATGATGCGGATGCGTGGCGGTATGGTGTTGCGCATCAGCGAAATGATGAGGTTGGAGAGAGCCACCACCACGGTGACGGAGAGAGCCATGACCACGGCAGGCTTCAGTTGTGCTGTCACTGCCAGGCAGGAGCAGATGCCCAGCACCTGCACGGTGATGGGGTTGTCCTTGCTCAACGGATTTTTTATAAGGTCTATTCTTTTCATTTGTTAACCTCCTTTCTCAGATGGCTATAGTGCTCGAAAGCGGCAGTCATCATGGCCGATACGCCGTTGCAAGTCATCGTGCTGCCGCTGATGGCGTCGACCTCATTGATGCTGTTGTGGTCGGCATTTTTCCTTACTACGATGGGTTGTGAAGCCATTTGTTTGCCTACAAACCGTTGGGCGAATTTGTCTGTTGCTATCTCGGCACCGAGGCCTGGCGTTTCGCTCTCGTGGGTGAACACGGCACCAACCACAGTGAAGGAGCTGTCGAGTGCCAAATATCCTCCAATGGGTCCCCACAATCCGTTGCCTTTCAGTGGTATTATAACCCCACCATTGAAGAGGTAGTAGTCGTCTTCGCCATTGGATTTTTGAGGTATTCTGACGTTTTTCTCGAAGAGCTCTGCGGCTTCTTCGCGGGAGGTCTCAATACCTATGGTTTTCAGAATCATCTGTTTCTTCTCGGCATCCTGATTTTTCTGCTGCCGGGGCTTAAGGCTTGTGGCCACCAGGGTGAGCAGCACGGCCACCACGGCGGCAAGCCCCAAGGCATAAAGCAGCATGTATTTGTTTGAGAATGATTTCATGTTGTCGTTTCTGTAATTCGATGTTTCGTTGTTGTGCTATTTCGCTATCACGGCAATTATTTTGATACTTCCAGATGCCATCGTGCCTTTCGTTTGCGTATATTTGCCGCCACCACGCAGTGGTCAATCAACGGTGCGAAGCAGTTCATCAGAAGTATGGCAAGCATCATGCCCTCGGGATATGCGGGGTTCAGGACGCGCAGCATCACCGCGAAGGCGCCAATAAGGAAGCCGTAGATCCATTTGCCGGCATTGGTTTGAGCGGCTGTTACGGGGTCGGTGGCCATGAAGACGCATCCGAACATGAAACCGCCCATAAGGTAGTGGTAATAGAAAGGCAGTTGCATATATTCGTTGGTTCCGATGGCGTTGAAAAGCAGCCCCATCAGGCCACCGCCAAGGATCACGCTGAGCATGATGCGCCAGCTGGCAATGCCAGTGACGAGGAGCAGCAGAGCGCCGAGCAGGATGGCGACGACGGAGGTCTCGCCTATGCTGCCGGGAATGGTGCCGACGAGCATATTGAGGACAGAAAAATGGGAGTTGAGCGAGGAGCCTTCTGTCAGCAAGGCCAGCGGGGTGGCCCCGGTGACGGCATCGCCCGCGAAATGGAAAGGTTGAGCGATCCATACGTTGTCGCCGCTCATGTGGCTGGGGTAGCTGAAGAAAAGGAATGCGCGGGCCACGAGTGCCGGGTTGAGGAAGTTGTAGCCGCTGCCACCGAAGACCTCCTTGCCGATGACCACGGCGAAAGCCACGGCCAGAGCCAGTTGCCACAGTGGCACGGTGACGGGGACAATCATGGAGATGATGAGGCCGGTGCCTATAAAGCCTTCGCTGACCTGCTCGTGGCGTATCTCGGCGAAGAGGAACTCGATGCCGAGGCCCACCACATAGCTGACCACGATGATGGGCAGCATGCGCAAGAAGCCGAACCACCATTTGTAGAGGAATGTCCAATCGAGGCCGTAGGCCATGGCAGTTTGGTGGCCTATGTTCCACATGCCGAAAAGCAGGGCCGGCAGCAGTGCTATGACGACGGTGATGATGGTGCGTTTCAGGTCGACGGCGTCGCGGATATGGCATCCTTTATAGGAGGCCCCGACGCGACCGCCGGTGACGGTATTGGGTGTGAAAGCGAACGACTCGAAAGCCTCGAACGTCGAGCTGAGCTTTGCGAAGCGTCCTCCTTCACTGAAGTTTGGTTTTATTTTGTCGAAAAAATTTCTTAGAAACATTGCGGGAATGCATTATTGAGTTAATGAGGGAATGCGTTGTCTCAAGCCTCGACCCTGATTTTTTCCAGGGCATTGCGAATAATGGCTTGGATTTCGGTCTTGGAGGTGTCGGCGAACTCGCACAGAGCCAGGTCTTCGGGCTCCACCTCGTAGATGCCGAGGTTTTCCATCAGCTCGATATCGCCCACGATGCAAGCTTTGATGAGCTGCATGGGGTAGATGTCGAGAGGCACCAGTTTCTCGAACTCGCCGGTGACGAACAGTGGGCGTTTGTCGCCATGCCTGCTGGTGTCAAAATCAAATTTCGAGCCGTGGATATTGAATTTTGCCAGTATACCGCTGAGGAAAGTTCTTGAGAAACTGAATTTGCGGAAGTTGGGGCGCAGCCAGCCCATAAAGTTGTAGTAGTCGCCCTCGGGCAGCACACAGACTTTGTCGGTGGAGGCGCTGATGAAGCCGTCGGCGGATATGGCAGTGCCACTCAGCACGTCGCCAGAGATGAATCTCGGTTTGGAACACTCCTTATTTACGGCAGAACTGAAAGAGGCGATGCTGCTGCCGCTGAGGGTTTTGTAGTATTGAGGTTTCTCTACGACGGGGCCGCAGAGTGCGATGATGCGTTCCGGACGGTAGCACCCGGTGCGGAACAAGTGGCCTATGATGCTGACATCCTGAGGATTGATGACCCATACCGTGTCGCCTTTGTTGATAGGGTCGATTTTTGCAATCTGGGTTCCCACGAGACCTGCAGGGTGCGGGCCAGAGAAATGGTGCGTCTCGGCGTTCGGCAGATTGTCGAGGAACGACGGCTCGGCTCCATCTTTAAGGGACAGATGTACTTTGCCGGCAAGCAGATGAAGTATTTCGATGCCTTTCACAAAATCCTCTTTATTGAGGATGAAATAATAGTCGACGGGTAGGGGGGAACTGTCGAAAGCCGATATGAAGACAGCCTTGGGTTTGTCGTCGCGATGAGGCACGATGCCGAAAGGACGTTGCTTGAGGAGCGTCCATAATCCCGAGGAAACCATAGTGTCGATAATGGCATCGCGGTGCATTTGAGCCAATAGCGAGGGGTTGAATAAAGGCTTAGGCTCGGTGTCGGCATTACCCTCCACCACGACGGCGAGGAGTTTACGTTTCTCGCCGCGTAGGATGGATTTAACGGTGCCGTCGACGGGCGACACGAATATGGCGTCGGCATTGCTTTTGTCTACAAAGAGTGCATCGCCGGCCTTCACGGCATCGCCCTCCTTGACCAGCAGTCGTGGGACGACGCCCACGAAGTCGGTGGGCTTAACGGCGAACTCAGTGCAATTCGTCATTTCGGAGACAGCCTTTACGGCCGTCCCCGAAATACGAATGTCCAGTCCTTTTTTTATCTTGATGTTCAAGGCTCTAATCTTTATTTTTCTATTTTCGATTTGATGTCAACCGGTTTAAGCATGTTTTCAGGGAGCAGCACTTTGTCGAGTTGTTCCTTGGTGAGCAGCCCGTGCTCCAGCACCAGCTCGTAGACGCCACGTCCCGTTTCGCTGGCTTCCTTAGCAATCTTGGTGCTCTGCTTATAGCCGATGATGGGGTTGAGCATGGTGACGATGCCAATGGAGTGCTCCACCAGTTGGCGGCAACGCTCCTCGTTGGCGCGGATGCCGTCGATACAGAGGGTGCGGAGGGTGTCGAGGCCGTTTTCGAGCAGGTGGATGCTTTCGAAGAGGGTGTAGGCAATGACGGGCTCCATGACGTTGAGCTCCAGCTGGCCGTTGTCGCTGGCGAAAGTGATGGTCATGTCGTTGCCTATCACCTTGTAGCACACCTGGTTCATCACCTCGGGGATGACGGGGTTGACCTTGCCGGGCATAATGCTGCTGCCGGGCTGCCGTTCGGGCAGGTGAATCTCGTTAAGGCCGCAACGGGGACCGCTGCTGAGGAGGCGTAGGTCGTTGCATATTTTGTTGACTTTGAGGGCCAGACGCTTCAGAGCCGAGCTGTACTGTATCATGCAGCTTGTGGCGCTGGTGGCCTCTATCAGGTTGTCGGCGAGGCGTATGTTCCATCCGGTTACGTGGCTCAGGGCTTTGATGCATGCCTCGCTGTAGCCGGGTTTGGAGCAGATGCCGGTGCCAATGGCCGTGGCACCCATGTTGACCGTGAGGAACTCGCGTGCTGCCAGGTTGAGGTTGTTGACTTCGCCGCGCAGGCTGGCGGCAAAGCCCCCGAAGGTTTGCCCGAGGGTCATGGGGACGGCATCCTGCAACTGGGTGCGGCCCATCTTTATGACGTGGGCAAATTCTTCCGACTTGGCTTTCAGAGCGCTGATCATCTTTTCCAGATGGGGGAGGAAAGCCTCGTGTTCGAGGAACATGGCCATGTGGATGGCGCAGGGATAGGCGTCGTTGGTGCTCTGCGAAGCGTTGACCACGTCGTTGGGCGAGCAGTACTGGTATTCGCCTTTCTTGTATCCCATGTGCTCGAGGGCCAGGTTGGCAATAACCTCGTTGGCTGCCATGTTGGTGCTGGTGCCGGCGCCACCCTGAATCATGTCGATGGGAAACTGGTCGTGGTAGTTGCCTGCGAGGAGTTGGTCGCAAGCCCATACGATGGCGTTGCCTTGGTCGGGAGTGATCATGCCCACCTCCATATTGGCGATGGCTGCTGCTTTCTTGGTCAGGGCCATACCTTTAATGAAGTTGGGGAAACTGCTGAGCAAGCGTCCGCTGATGTGGAAGTTTTCCATGGCTCGCGAGGTCTGTACGCCATAATAAGCATCAAAGGGCACGTCGTGGGCACCCAGGAGATCGCTTTCTGTACGATATTTAGTATTGTCCATTATTGTTTTTTTTGTGTAAAGTTAAATAGTTTAGTTCGTTAGAGCCTCTGAGGGCTTTTTTTTGAGTTTGCAAAAATAGTATTATATGTATAACAAATGTAAAAAAGAACAATTGAAACGAACAATTATGGGTTCGAGTTGTAAATAGTGGCGCGGTGCGTAACGAAAAAGAAGAATGAAAGAGACAAAAAAGATTATGCAGTTTTCATTCTTCAAAAGGTCGTTAACCTCTAACCGATAGGCGTTAATACACTATAGGAAGGCTTGAAACACTCCTTTCAGGTTGAATTCCAGTTTTGAGCCATCTGTAAGTTGCACCTGATAGCACCTGGTTTTCTTTACGGCCCACACAATCAGCTGGCCGTCGTAATAGGTGTTGATATATTTCACCAGGTTGGCGGGCAACAACTTGGTAGGCACACCGCTGTAGCTTTTCACCTCAATCCATCGTCCGGCGGCGTCGAACTTGATGGTCGAGCCGTCCTCCACCGAGGCTTTATATTCAATCCTGCGGCCCTCTTTGTTGCGCCATGCGTCGACGATGGGCGCTCCGTTCCAAGTGGTCTTGATTATGCTTCGTGCTTGTGCTGGCAGTTTGGTGCTCTTGATTTGTGTGATTTGTGCCGACGCATCGTTGAACGGGAAGTTGATGAGGGAAATAAAAGCGACAAAAAACAGCAGTTTCAAAGATTTATTCATAAGCGGCTTGTGTTGAATTGTTTGAATGTTTATTGGCTTGATTGTTGTTTGCCAATCGACTAATTGAGCGAAAAAATGTTGGTTAACGTTGAGGGCTTGGCTGATAAGCAGAAGAGAACAGGAGGCGTTGAGCGTTGCTGTTCTCAGCCAATCCATTGCTGGCGGTGTAGGCCGGTTGGCCGTTGACGAAGGTCATCTCTACGCGGCAGTGGAACGTCTGGCCTTCGAGGGGCGACCATCCGCATTTGTAGAGCAGGCTGTCGTGAGAGACGTTGGTTTCGATGTTGGGGCGTACAAGGGTGAGGTCGGCATGGTAGCCTTGTCGGATGAAGCCGCGCCTCTCGATGCCGAAGAGAGTGGCGGGGTTATGGCACATCAGACGGACGATGAGAGGGAACCAGGTGTTGCGGAACTCTATCTGTTCGTTTGCCGTGTAGCTGTTGTTGAACAGGGGTTCGAGCATCATCAGCAGTGAATGCTGAATGGAAGGGATGCCGCCGGGGGCGTCGAAATAGCGTTGCTGCTTGCTTGCCAGGGTGTGGGGTGCGTGGTCGGTGGCGATGGTGTCGATGAGGCCGTCGTAAAGGGCGGCCCAGAGTGCGAGGCGGTCTTCGTTGCGTTTGATGGCGGGGTTGCATTTAATGAGGTTGCCCAGGGCGGCATAGTCGCGTTCGTCGAACCATAGGTGGTTCGGTGTCACCTCGGCGGTTACGTGTTTCTGGTCGAGGGGTAGGTTGCTGAGCAGGTCCAGCTCGGTGGCGGTGCTGATGTGGGCAATATGCAGACGTGTGCCGAAGCGGCGTGCGCGTTCGATGGCTTTGTAGGTGCTAACGTAGCAGGCCTCGGTGGTGCGAATCTGGGGGTGTAGGGCGGCGGTCTCGCGGTCGGTGCCAGCACATTCCATTTTGAAATTGCGCAGGTTGGCTTGCACTATATCATCCTCTTCGCAGTGCGCCACGATGAGTTTCTTGCAGTGGCTGAAGAGGAGGTCGAGTGCTTGAGGGTTGTTCACCAGCATGTCGCCGGTGCTGCTGCCGAGGAAGAGCTTCACGGCGGCGAATTTGGAGGGGTCTGCGGCGAGGAGCTCGTCGATGTTGTTGTTTGTGGCACCGAGCATGAAGCCGTAGTTGGCCATGCTGCGTTCGGCGGCCATGAGGGCTTTCCGTTCCAGCAGCTCCATGGTGGTGGTCTGCGGCACGGTGTTGGGCATATCGACAAAAGAGGTCACGCCCCCGGCCACGGCGGCGCGGCTTTCGGTGTAGATGTCGGCTTTTTCCGTCAGCCCCGGTTCTCTGAAGTGCACGTGAGTGTCGATGACTCCTGGAATCAGGAAGAGGCCGTTGGCATCAATGGAGCGGAAGTTGGAATCATGAGCAGGGACATCGGCTTCGCCGTGACAGATCGCCGCTATTTCGCCGTCCTTGATATACACGTTGCCTGTGAATATCTGGCCTTCGTTCACTATGGAGGCGTTATTGATGATATAATTCATAGGGATAAAAGAGGTGATGGTTGAGAGATGCTACAGTTGGCGACGGACTGACTGTCGCTGGCCAGCAAAAGACGGGCTAAAATTTGCCTTTTTCCGCCCATCTTCTTCCGGCTTCGAAGGCATCGGCGGAGGTGACGTAGATGTTTTTTACCACGAATTGTCCGGTGTGGTCTATGCATCCCCAACGTCCGTCCATTTTGGCAGGAGCGGCGCGGTTGTTCCATGTCTTTATGAAGAGCTTGGCGTCTTCGAAGGTG
>JAFSQF010000006.1 GCA_017446745.1 Bacteroidales bacterium | reverse complement strand
TCTCGCGTTCTGAATGATGGCATAGGGAATCTTCTGTGCAAATGCGTACTCTGAACCTACATAACCGATAGAGTTTTTGGTTTGTGAGATGACGCCTGCAACACCGGGATTACCCTTAGCGGCCTGTCCCGAAGGAAAGTTTACCGACTTGCCGGCACCGAACTTCTCTTTCCACATAGGACTGACTTTTGCAAGATAGTCGGTGAAGATGAATGTCGTGCCTGAACCATCGGAACGGAATACGGGAATGATGGCCTCGGCAGGGAGCGCCACACCAGGATTGAGAGCGGCCAGACGCTCGTCGTTCCACATCCTAATCTTGCCGGCAAAGATGTCTGCCACCACCTCGCCTGTAAGTTTCAGCTCCTTTACGCCGTCCAAATTATAGGCCACAACGACGGCACCCATACAAGTCGGGACGTGAACCACAGGCGCCATTTCCGCCATCTCCTTGTCGGTGAGGAAAGCATCGCTGCCGGCAAAATCCACAACCTTGTCGCGCAAGTTGCGAACGCCGCCGCCCGAGCCGACACCACCGTACGCAACTATATCACCATTCACCTGGGCAAAGTTCTCAAAAACCACGTTGTAAAAAGGAAGAGGGAATGTTGCTCCTGCTCCCGAAAGTTCCTGGGCCTCACGAACACCATTTTTGGCGTTGCCGCCACACGATGCCATTGCTATGGCAACTGCTAATGTCATAATTGACGAAAAAATTTTTTTCATAATGATACTAATTATTTAAATTGTTTGTCATATACCAAAGTAACAATTCACGTATGCCCAGTATTGGCTCTTTGCGCCGTCGGCTTTTGGCATTGCCATCCTGAAATTGGGGGCAATCTTTACATATTTGCCGATTTTGAATTGGGCGCCAAGGATGGCTGCCGATTCGTCGTTCGCGCCGTTCCAGCCGCTACGCGAATACAGGTCGTCAAACCGCACAAACAGGGATATGCCTTTGGGCAGGTTTACCATAGCGAACAGCGAGTAGCCGCTCAGGTCGGCATCCGCCACGCCCGATGTGCTGGCCATATAGCTGTATTCGGCCCCGACGGCAAACCGCTCGTGGCGGTAGCCTGCAAAAGCCGCCAGGTTTGCCGTGTTCTCTCGCCCCTCCGCTCCGCTCTCGTTCAAGCCTCCGTACAGGCGGATATGGAAACCTTCGGCCGGAGTGAGCGTCACGCCCAAGCCGTAGTTCAGGCCGTCATTTGCCTGAATCTTCTTATAACCCTCGCCGTTCACCACAATGGCGTCGGCCGAAATCCAGTCGGCAATCCGATAGGCTGCCGAGAGACCCAAATCGGCACTGCTGCCGAACTTGTACTCGTCCTGGAAAGACTTCCAGACGTAGCGATAGCCCCAGGACTGCTCCTGAAACTTGAATTGCGTGGTCGAAATAAGTCCGCCGTTCAACGCAAGGCGGCCGCTCTCCCACGACACCATCGCGTGCTTGATATAAGCAATGCGTTGGTAGTCGCTCACATCGGCCGACTTGCCGATGTCCAGCACCCCCTTGACCGACAGCCCGCTTCCGAGCTTGTATTCATAACCCAGGTAGCTTCTGTCCAGTTCAAAGCCCCGATTGTCGTTCTCCGAGCCGAAGCCCGTGTGGAAATTTCCGAACACCTGCACAATCGCTTTGCCTTTCGGCTCCCCGATTTCAGCGTTCCTTTCCTGCGCCACGCCACTGATAGAAGTGGCTAACGCCAATAAAATCATCATTTTGTTCATAATATCGTATGTTTTAATCACGCTGCAAAAATAGATTGGCGATATTACAACGGTATGACGATTTTATGAAAATTTGACTTGTAACAACCCGTCGCGGCGGATTTGAGACTCGTTGCGTCGGATCTGAGATCCGACGCTTATTAATATAAGGATTTGCAATCCGCATCACAATAAAACACTTGCAACAGCGTTAATGTTGGCGGATTGAAAATCCTGATACTAAGCAGTATCGGATTGCAAATCCGATACAACATACGCAAAAAATAGAACATCCGCCGTGTCGGACCCGCCGCAACGGGAACATCCGCCGCAACGGGGAACTCAAATACTCCCAATGCCTCCAGCCATTTTAAATTACAAGCGCACATACGAAAACCGAAATAATTGCGTTATCCAATAAAACATATCAAAAAATGGCATCGGATAAGGCACAATATATAGTGGCGCTAATTGCAGAGTTCGCCGAGCATTATGGACTCACGACGACGGAGGCGGCAAAGTACCTGAGTCAGTATAAGGCTTTGGAACTTTACGACCGTCAGTATGGCTATCTGCACACGCAGTCGTTCGCATCCAATGTGCGCGACCTCTCGGCCTATTGCCGCAGAATGGGAGGTACGCTATGATTACGCTCTATCACGGTTCCAATATGAGGATTGCCAGCATTGACCTCAATCAATGCAACCCATACCTTATGATGTGGTTTACGGTCCGATAGCCAACGACCGCGTGGGTCTTCAAATCCGTAATCTTCGCGAGGGAAACATTGACAAGAAAGAATTCCTCCGCAGGTTGAAGTACATGAAAGGCATCACATTCCAATATGCCTTCTGCACACAAAAAGCAATAGAAAAACTTCTGCCGTATGAATGTAAGTGAACAGGAATTCAAGTATATGACCGAGGGTATCACTTCCGACCTGATACAGTTGTTGATAGACCGCGACCAATACACATTGCCTTGTGCCGTTGACGCAGTTTATAGCTCCAATACGTACAAAGCCCTGCTTCGCCCCTTGTCCAATCTTTACTCGCAGAGTCCAGGATATGTCTATTCTCTGTTAGAAAAAGAATTGTTCAAACAGAGATGATTATCAAGCAAACCATTGGCAACAAAGAACTTTGGGGGTGGGAGAAGACGCTTTTCTTGACGTCGAGGATGGCGTCGCTGGGCCCAAATCCACCACACCAAGAAAAATCTCCTTTTTCCTTGTTTCAATTTCAAAACAGCCTCGCGACGCTCTTTTCACCCCCTTTCAAAACCGAATGGCCTCCGCGACACTCTTTTTACCCATTTTCAAAACCGATTGGCGTTTGCGAGACCCTTTTCACCGCCTTTCAATTTCAAAACGTCCTCGCGACACTCTTTTCACCGCCTTTCAAAACCATTTGGCCCTTGCGACACTCTTTTCGGCCGTTTTTAAAACCGATTGGTCGTCCGTGCGAGGTTGACGGTGTCAATTTGAATTGGGATGTTCATAATGATTGTATAATATTGATGAATAATTATTCGTTCCTCTTCAGGTAGAACATATTGTTCTTGTAGTCGAAGATGATTTTGAAGTGGCTGAAGAAGTTGTTGCCGAGCAGAATGTCGCAATCCAAACCTGCAAAGTCCATCCTGGTTCCCGGCAACTTCGCCACGGTGCGGCGGCTGTCATCCATGTAGCCAATCGGGAAATCCACGCTGTCGACGGCAGAGCCGATTTGGGACAGGATGAACCACGCAAGCGAGGCGGTGTCTATCTGGCTGAAATGCTGGTCAACCCGTTCCAGAAATGCAGTATCGAAGGCCGTGCCGGCGGCGTTCCCCAAATCCAGGAACGCACGTACCGAAGCGGGGCTTCCGTCCTTCAACTTGAACCCGTCCACCTTGATGCACCTGTGTCGTTGACAGTCTTTCGAATTAGTGTATTCCATGGGAATTGCCATATACTGCCCTATCGTCTCCGGAAGGTGGTTGCTCAGCACCATATATTTGTTCCGATAGTCAATCTCCACGACATATTGTTCAAAGACGTTGCGGCCAATGACGGTCTTGCAGTTAGGCATGAATAGTTCGTGCCTGTTAGTAATAAATATTGTATCCAGTCGAGTTACAGTGTGTCCCATCGTATAATAAAGGCTGTCTGCTGTGCATGTCTTAAATACTATTGAAATCATTTTCTTCGAATATGTTCGGTACAATGTTGTTGTATCAACTTTTAGAACCGTGTACGACAGATTCAGACTTTCGGCCAAATCGGGGGAAACGGCAGAGTGATAGTATCCATTGTCAATAAGGACGGTATCTATCGCTACTCCGTTCACCTCCAAGCTACAGTAGAGGCCGTCATGGTATTGGTACATCGCGTCCGTCTCGAAGATGATGGGGATGGTGTCCTCAAACGGAGGTTCGACAACGGCTTCTTCCGCCGT
>JAFSQF010000043.1 GCA_017446745.1 Bacteroidales bacterium | reverse complement strand
GTTCTCGTTCTTGTCGAGCTGCTTTATGACGGCCTTGGATGCATTGAGAAGTACGCGCTGCTGAAACCAGGGGTTCCAGTAGAGCTGCATCTCGACGATGAACTGTCGGCCACGGCCGTCGGTGCAGCGCACGTCGACAATACTGTTCTTCTTGCCAGGGTTCTCGGGCACCATCTCGTTGGAGAGGTACTCCACATCGGTTATCTGACCGTCGGGCTCGAGGGGGAGGAGCGAGTTGAGGAGGCTCATCACCAGGTCGGGGTGTTCGCCGAAAACCAGCTTGAAAGTCAGGTCGGCCTTGGGGTCGAGGTATTTGCCGTTGCCATGTATGTTGTTGTATCTCATCGGTGGTGGCGTTTTGATTAAGGATGCTACTTATCAATGGCTACGCCAGTAGCATTACATGTTGTTTAACGAACGAACATGGAGAATATTGTTATGGGAAGAAAAATTCGTGAAATTGAGAGAGGGGATTATTTCATCTCGTTCAAAGTGTAGTGCAAATGGGTTTGATGATCAGAAGATGAAGCCCAGCTTGATGGGATAGACCTTTTCGGCGGTGTCGGTGAAGACGGGCAGGGTGGGTACCTGGACGAAGATGCCTATGAGTTTGCGTTTGAAGGTGAGGCGCACGTCGAGTTTGTAGGGGTTGATGTATTTCGACACGTCGTCGACTTTCTGTGCGTTGCGTCCTGGCTGTTCCAACTCGTGTTTCAGGCCGGTGTGGCTTGTGTTGAAGCAGAGGCCCGGGACGATGCCCAGAGCTATGCGGAACGAGCCGAGGGCTCCCTTGTCGCGATATTCGAACTCGATGGGCATGGTCACGTAGCGTGTTACGAGGCGTGTGCTCCAGTCGCCGAGGTTGGTGAAAGGCATGGCACTGGCTGCGTCGAGTCCGCTTTGCGCCACGGTGTTCAGACTGCCGTCGGTCATGTTCATCTGAACGTAATTGTCGGTGAATTTATAGACGTCCGACTCGTAGCCCAGACCCACCGAGAGTTTGATGTTGTTGGTCATCACCACGGCGTAGTTCTCGCTGAGCTGGTAGGAACTGAAGCTGGTGCGCAGCTTGTAGGGCCCATCCATTTTCATGAGGCCGTTGTACCATTTGTCGCCCCAGTTGTTGAAAGCCCAGTGGAACTTGAGGTCGGTGCGGTCGCTGACGGAGTATTTGCGTTTGCCGTTCTTGCTGTAGCGGTTGCTGTAGGTGTACTGGCTGCCGTCGCCATTGGAGGTGCTGACGCTGTCGTAGGTGTCCACCAATTCGTCGATCAGGCCTTTGATGTCGTTGGCTATGTCGCGTAGCGACGAGTTCGAGGTGGTGAGGTTGCGTATGGTCTTGCCGTTAGGGTAGATGAATGTGCCGTTGTCGCCCACCGCGATGTGGATATCGGCGTTGCTGTCGAGGTGTAGGTCGAACTGGTAGAGCCCTATGCTGTCGCTGAAAGTCAGCACGCTGTCTTGCACGGTGATGAAAAATTTGCTGGCGGGTTTCTCTGTGGTTAGCCACGACACTTCGATGTAGCTCTCTGTGTCGTGGATCCACCGCACTTTGGATTTGTCGTTGACCATGACGAGCTTGATGTTCTTGGGGTTGAAACTCTGGCGTGCGGTGTTCTGTGCTGTGGCTGCCAGTGCTGGCAGCAGCAGTGCGAATAGGCTGAGGATTAATGTTGTTTTTTTCATATATCTGTAAATTTGATTTATTCTTCGTTGATGGCGGCGATGATGTTGCCGAGGAACTGACTGCTGAGCAGGCTTTCTTCTATGGTGGCACCGATGTCCTCTTTATGTTCATCGTAGGTGGCTTTGGCTTTGGCCACCACTGAAGTGGTGCGTTTTGCCAGATTGCGGACTTGCGTGAGGCGCTGTGTGGGCTCCCTGTTCGGGCTTTGGGCCGGTGTGCTGCCGTCAATCCATTCAATGATGTTGTCGGCATAGTATACCTTGCGGTTTTCTTTGTTGACGCTTTCGGTGGTGGGTGTGGTGTCGGGAGTTGATATGCGGACGTCCCCGCCTTTGATTGCTGCTGGTACGCAAGTGTCTTCGTCTGCGATTGCTGCTGGTACGTGGGCGTCCCCGCCTGTGATTGCTATTTCTTTTTCTTCGATAAAAGCAATGAGTGGTTGGCTGACAGTGGTTTGTGGCTTTGCAGCGATGACTGGTTCTTTACCGTCGTTTACCTTGATTCGGGTCGGTGTTACGCTGTCGGTGTGATGTTCGGCCACGATGGCTGCCGGTGCGGTGGGCATGGGGTTGATGGTGGCGAACCTTATGACGGTGGTGACGAAGAGCAGCAGGCATGCTGCCGCGGCAGCGAAGAGCCATATCTTTGCACGCCCCGTGGCGTGCTTTCCTGTGGGTGGCACCCTGACGCCGATGCTGACTGGCGTTCCGCGCCTCAGTTGCCTCCATTCGGGGTAGGGCATGGCGACGCCGGCGGGGAGTTTCAGGTCGGGGTCGTAGATGTCGGCCATTGCCTGCCATTCGGTATGCCCTTTGAGGGCTTGCTCCACTGCCGCTCTCTCTTCGGCGTCGAGCAACCCCTCTTTCAGGCGGAAAAGATAGAGTTCTATGTTGTCGTTGGATAGTGTCATGATGTTGATGTGCTTGTGATGTCTTGTGCGTCGGTGGTTCGTGTATTAATGTATCCCTGTATTCGTTAGCATTTTTTTCATTGTGGAGCGTGCGCGGAAGAGGTAGACTTGCACCTGGTTTTCGTTGATTCCGAGCATCTGGGCTATCTCTTTGTAGCTGTAGCCTTCCACGTCGCGCAGTTGCATGATGGAGCGTTGCAGTTCGGGCAGCCTGGAAAGGGCAAGGACCATAGGGTCGCTAAAGTCGTTTTGGACGAGGCTGGCCTCTCCGGGCGTTGTCATGGTGTCCTCGCTCTTGGCCATTTCTGTATGAGCCTTCGCTGCCACTGCGTCGTGTCGGAAGCAGTCCACCAGATAGCGTCGTGCCACGGTCAGTAAATAAGGCAGCCCTTTCTCAACAGCCACGCTGTCGCGTTGCTCCCACAATCTTGTAAAGGCCTCTTGCATCGCATCTTCGCCGCGCATACGGTCGCCGCAGTTCCACACTGCAAAGCGTAGTACATGGCCGGACCATGCCGGTATGTTGTCGTTGTATTCTGCGCGTGTCACGATGTCTTTTCTTGAGCTATTTGGTAGTATATCGTTTCAGCGTACCGAAATCTTACAGGGAAAATGAAAAAATGGCTTACACCACCTCTATTCTTGGCCCGCGGAGGTTGACGATAGCGTCGTAGAAGCGGACGCTGAGCGACTGTCGCACTTCCACGTCGAGGCGGCAGTCGAGGTTGAAATCCTGGTTGCGAGGCACAAGCCCGAAGTCTTTCACGATGCGCATCACGTCGTTCATGGCTGCGTATTCGAAGTGCAGCCGGTAGTGCACGTCGATGGTTTTCTCTATGATTTCGGCATGGTCGATGGCGTCGCGTGCCGCTGTCTTATAGGCATTTGCCAGACCTGAGGCTCCGAGCAGGATTCCGCCGAAATAACGTACCACAACAATCATGGTATCCGTCAGTTCGGCGCTGAGCAGTTGCCCGTAGATGGGGCGTCCGCCGGTGCCGCTGGGCTCGCCGTCGTCGTTGGCGCGCCAGGCCTCTTTGTTAGGCCCCAGGATGTAGGCATAGCAGTGGTGGCGTGCGTCGAAATAGTCTTTGCGCAGTTGCTCCAGATGGGATTTGATGTCGTCGGTGTTGCGCACCGGGAAAGCGAAAGCCAGAAATTTGCTGCCTTTCTCTTTATAAAGGCCTTGGCTGGCTTCTTTTATGGTTTTATAGGTGTCGTCGAACATTGCCTTAATGCGCTATAGTATTAATGTGTTAATGCAACGATGTGCTATTTTATTTTTTGCAAAAGTACTATTTTTTTTCAGAATGGATTTTTTGTAGTATTTTTGCAGCCGAAAAGTACGTGTCGCTACGTACAATTTTTTTTTCGACATGAGAATAGTAATACAACGTGTGAAACAGGCTGCCGTCGACATTGGCGGCCAGCGTCATAGCCAGATAGGGGAGGGGCTTCTGGTCCTTCTCGGCATCGAGGACCGCGACACCGACGACGACATTGATTACCTTTGCCGCAAAGTGTTGGCAATGCGCGTTTTCGACGACGAACGGGGAGTGATGAACCTTGATGTAAGAACTTTTGCTGAGGGTGCGCCGATGGCATCGCCGGCAACGTCGCGCGACATACTTGTGGTCAGTCAGTTTACCCTTATGGCCAGCACCAGGAAAGGCAATCGCCCAAGCTATATCCATGCCTCCAAGCCTGATTTCGCGATACCTATGTATGAGCGTTTCTGTCGGCATCTGTCGGAGCTGTTGGGCAAGCCCGTACAGACCGGCGTCTTTGGTGCCGACATGCAGGTTAGCCTCGTCAACGACGGGCCTGTGACCATCATTATGGACTCTCACCTCCGCGAAACGTTCTGAGCCGCTTCGTCCATAGAAATTAAATCGTCTGTGCCTATCGCCTAATCTAATAATCTTATCGTTTGGAGCCAGTTCCGTTCATAGGAGTCGTAAGGCATCGCATAGGTGTCGACGGCGTGGGCGTCACCACGTTGGCGGCATTCCATGGCTGTCCGCTAAGGTGTAGGTATTGCCTTAATGCTGCTTGCTTTGGCCCCGCCGACAGATTGCAGAAACATACGCCAGAGAGTCTTTACGACGAGGTACGTATCGATAACCTTTATTTCCTCGCCACCGGCGGAGGCGTCTGCTTTGGTGGCGGCGAGCCGTTGCTGCGTATGGGTTTCATCGAGCGGTTCCGTACCCTCTGCGGCAATGGCTGGAGGCTCACCGCCGAAACGTCGCTCAACGTACAGCGCGATGCGGTTTTGAGGGCTGCCGATGCCATCGACGATTTTATAGTAGATATAAAGGATTTGAATCCTGATATTTATCGGAGATATACCACGCGAAGCAACCGTCGGGTGGTATACAATTTGCGTTGCCTTGTCGACAAGGTGGGACCCGACCGCGTGACGGTGCGTGTGCCGCTGATACCGAACTACAACACCGATGCCGACTGCGACCGCACGGTGCTGGCACTCAGGGAATGGGGCGTGACGCGCATCGACCGTTTTTGCTACGTTGTCAGGAAGTAAACCCTATTGTTCGGTGTTGTCGGCTTCCACTTCCTCGCGCTCAATCTGGCTTGGGTCGTATGGCACTATACCCATTAGTGGGGGAAACACGACGCTACTTGAGAGCCTGATGTTACCCAAATCGAGTTCGTCTTGCTGGAGCTCCAGGATGGTGGATTCTTCCTGAAAGTCGGGGTGGATGAACCGGATTTTATACAACCCTTTCGGTACGGTGATTTGGTAATAGCCGTCGGGGTTGGTAATGGTGTCGGCTTTTTTTATGCCGTCTTGTTCCAGCCATATATGCACGCCGACGATACCATCGCCATTTTCGCGGCTGTGCAATGTGCCGCGGATGGTGCAGCTGTCGGAGATGTTGGTCACCACGTCGCCCTCTAAGATGAACTCGTCGGGCTGCACTTGTGCCATTGCGTCGTTGACGCCTGCGGCAAGCCCTACTGTCAGCCCCGCCACGGCGGCGGCCTTGCCAATCTTGTTGCGGTTCGTGAGCTCGCGTTCCAGGTATTGCAGCTCGGCGTCGCAGCGCGGACAGGTGCCTTGGCAGTCGCCCTCGTAAGTGCATTCGGGGATTTCGAGTTCAATGCCGTTCTTGGCGGCAATGCCCCGGCGGATGTCTTTAAGCTGGTTGCAGATGTTCTTTCCGTTTTTCATGGCGGTTTTTTTTTCGTAACGTGGTATGTATTGTTTTATTGCATAAAAAGAACTTTTTGTCGGAATAGGCTGCGCAATAATGCTGATACATCAGCGTTATGGCTTATAGATATACGTGCTGTGAACAGTGCTTGCCGGCTTTATCGCATATCCTTGATTATTCTACTTAACATACAGAATTTTACAGTAATGGCCAAACAGAAGAAAGTGATACTTATCACCGGTGCCAGCAGCGGCATTGGTTATGAAACAGCCCTGACCCTTGCCCGTATGGGTCATAAGGTATATGCTGCGGCTCGTCGCGTTGAACTGATGGAGCCCCTTCGCAGCGAGGGCGTTGTTCCTTTTAGGATGGATGTCACCGACGAGCAGTCGATAGCCGACGGCGTGAAGATGCTCTACGACAGGGAGGGGCGCATCGATGTTCTTGTAAACAATGCCGGTTATGGCTATTTCGGTGCTATAGAGACAACGCCTATGGATGAGGCACGTCGACAGTTGGAAGTCAATGTCTTTGGTTTGGCACGCCTCACTCAGTTGGTGCTGCCCATAATGCGGCAGCAGGGCGGCGGGCGCATCATCAATACCTCGTCCATAGCCGGCAAGATGACGTTGCTCTTCGGCGGATGGTATCATGTGTCGAAATTCTCTGTCGAGGCTTTCAGCGATGCTTTGCGAATGGAGGTGAAGCCTTTCGGCATTGACGTGTCGATGATTGAACCTGGTGGTATAAAAACCGACTGGGGTATTATCGCCGCTAAGCATCTGAGAGAGAATGCCCAGAACACTCCTTATGAGAGTATGGCAATTCCCGAGGCCGACCTGTTGCACAATGCCTATTCGGGCTCGTTGCTCTCCTCTCCCAAGGTCATAACACGTGCAATAGTACGTGCCGTCGAGAGCCGTCGCCCCAAGGCTCGCTACCGCACCGGTCGTATGTCGCACACCGCCGTTTTCTTCCATTGGTTGCTCCCTGCCCGCTGGTGGGATGCCTTGATACGCAGGCTTTGCAAGATAAAAGTCGGATAAGTAACAATGTTTTGGCTAATCATGAAGTTGAGCATGAGTCTGTAAGTCTACGGGAGCCTTTGGGTGTTGTCGGCGGGCGATAGCATTCCGCCGACATCGTCCAGACTGATGCCGAGCGCTGCGGCTATTGTGGTGCTGGACATTCCGTTGTCGTGCAGAAGCTTGACGGCAGAGAGGAGCTGCGTGTCTTTCATGCTAAGCAAATCGGACTGTTTTGAAAGTTGCATGTTCTGTTCGTCAATGACTTTCTCGGCGTCGGAGGCTTTCTTTTCGGCGTCGGAAGCTTTCTTTTCGGCGACGGAGGCTTTCTTTTCGGCGACGGAGGCTTTCTTTTCGGCGTCGTGAGCTTTCCTTTCGGCATCGTGAGCTTTCTTTTCGGCGTCGGAGGCTTTCTTCTTGTAGTGCATGATCTCGGTGTCGCGGTTTTCGAGGGCAGTGTTGATCTCCTCCTCGATGTTCATGCTGTGACGCACCTGTGTGTCGGAGGCCGCGCTGAGCAGGCGTGTCACTATGCGTCGCATATCGTCGTCGTCCATCATTGCGTCGTCGACGGACAGGATCTGGTTGTTGTCCTTTTCCTTGCGGTCTTGGCAGAAGATGTCGAGATACTTTTCGAGGCGGTTGTTTTTCTGCCCTTTGAGGAGGGGGATCTGCACCACGATGCTGTCGTGAGTGAGGCTGTCGACGAAGGGGTCGGGGATGCCCTGCGTCACGTCGTTGCCATCGTAGTCGCGGAAGTTGCGACCCACGTAAAGCACCGGGACGTTGATGTCGCCCACACGGTGGCCCATAATGTAGATGGCGATGATGTGCAGACCATAACGGTTCTTGCTGTCGTGCTGCATGTTGGCCGGGTTGGCGTACTGTGCGCCAAGGTATTGCCTGAAGCGCAGTGTCTCGGTCTCCACCCATGTCTTCTGAAGTTCGATGAGTATGAGTTT
>JAFSQF010000042.1 GCA_017446745.1 Bacteroidales bacterium | reverse complement strand
TGGGACATTACCGTTGCATAAAGTATTTATTCCCAAAGCAGGTGGATCGGGAACGGATTCAATAATATTAGGTAATCCTTTTTATGGTGAACCAAATAGTGTTTGTTCATACACATACCTTTGCATTGGATACGACCCACAGAGACATAATTATAGTAAGGAGCAATGTATGAATATTATATCATACATACGCACATGCTTCTTTAGATATTTGGTTTCTGTAAAGAAAAAGACTCAAGATGCAGCCAGGGATGTTTATCAATTTGTTCCCCTTCAAGATTTCTCCCACCCGTGGACTGACGAGATGCTGTACAAGAAATACGGCCTGACGGAGGATGAGATTGCCTTTATCGAAAGTATGATACGACCAATGGAATAGACCGACTACAGCGAGGAACAGAGTATGACTACAGCAATCAGATATGCCCATAGGGAAGCCTCGGAGAGGCTCACTCTCAATAACCCCGCACAAGCCCGCAAGGGCGCAGTGTGGGGTTGCGCGACACGTGTCCTCGACGGCGTGCCGGAGGCACGCGCTCTCAACGTCAGAGACAATCGCGAGAGCGCGTCCCTCCGGGACGCTATTACACACCGGAGCGAGGTCAGCCCCACACTGCGCTGCGCTTGTGCGGGGTTATTGAGGGTCAGTGCCTCCGGCACATTTTGCTCGCTATTGATGCTAGCCTCGGAGAGGCTCACTCTCAATAACCCCACACAAGCCCGCAAGGGTGCAGTGTGGGGATGCGCGATATATGTCCTCGACGGCGTGCCGGAGGCACGCGCTCTCAATGCTTCAGTCTTTGAGAAAGTACTCCTCTCTTATGGCAAGCCCACTCTCTTCCAGCAATGCACGGTACTCCTCCGCAAACGAAAACCGTTTGTGATGTTCTTTCTGCCCTTTGATGTAGTTCACAATCTTGTCCTTGTCGTGTATGCTATAGGAGAGGGCTGCATATTCATGAGCCCAGCCATTGAAAGAAGGAAAGTTGGGATTAGCCTTGAGCCATTTGCTTGTAAATGTCTTGACGGCTTGCACATACTGTGCCACCGATACGGTGGCAGGGAGGGAGACAAAGATATGCACGTGGTCGGGCATACCACCTATACGGTAGATTTTCCCGTGCATATTGTTGGTTTGTTCCATGATGATGGCATAGAGCTCGCGGTCGTGGTCGAGGCTGATATTCTGCTCACTGCGATAAGTGCGAAAGACTATGTGGTAGAAAGACTGGATGTAACTCATGATAATATAACGCAGGGAAGTGACTATTATTGTGTTTGGACTGAGAGCGCGTCCCTCCGGGACGCAGGAGGGCAGCCTCGTGGTCAACCCCACACTGCGCTGCGCTTGTGCGGGGTTATTGAGGGTCAGTGCCTCCGGCACATTCCAGAAACATGATACGACCAATGGAATAGGCCAACATCGTCGTGCTATGGCTGCCGACCAACGTGGAGGCAAGGATCGCCAAAGTACCGTCGAAGGATAGTAGAACCCACATAAAACCCGCGCCGAGGAGAAAGGCTCGGCAAAAAAGCAATAACAGAGCGCTCTTTGAAATAAAAAATGTAATGGTGAGGCAATAAAAAGGGAACTGGCGACGTTATAATGACAAAAAAGGAGTTTATTATGACCGAGTTGACATTGAGAATCACTGACGAAAGCCTTCTGCCAAGCTTCCGCAGACTGGTGAGAAGTATCGATGGCATCGATATTGTACCTACCAAACGTAAGCGCAAGAGTGGTATCGAACAGGCACTTGAAGACGAAGCTGCCGGACGGGTGACCGAGTGGAAAAGTGCTGATGAAATGTTTAAAACATTAATGGCTGAGGCATAATGTACAGTGTACAAACTACAAAGAACTACGAGCGCGCTTTCAAAAGGTGCGTCCGTCGTGGGTTGCCTATGGATAAGTTGGACAAGGTTGTTAAATTGCTTGAAGCCACGGGCACACTTCCACAAAAGTACCGTCCTCATAAGCTGTCAGGCTTTGTTGGTAACAACGTTTGGGAATGCCATATTCAGCCCGATTGGCTTCTCGTATGGAGGCAGTATGACGACGAACTGGTATTGCTAATGCTCGATACAGGCACACACGCCGACCTCTTCTAATCCATTACATTTTTATTTCTGCATAAGGGCGTCTGTTTGAAATGATAACGGACAAACTGACATATTATGCAGACCAACGAACAGATACTACCCACTATGCGGCGTGCGGTGCCGCAGATTTATATGTATGACGACACGTCGTTTCCCGGATGGATCAAGATCGGGCAGACGACGCGGGCCGATGTACGGCAGCGCATCGACGAGCAACACCCCATCACCGAGCCGCACAAGACCTACCACCTGCTGTGGCACGCCGGCGCCTTCTATGCCGACGGCAGCGGCGAGAGCTTCAGCGACCACGACCTGCACGAGGTGCTGCGCCGTATGGGAAAGGAGCTGATTGGCGAGTGGTGCCGCTGCTCGCTGCGCGAAGCCAAGGCTGCATACGTGGCGGTGCGCCACCGCGACACGCGCATCGAGACGGTGCGCGACCTCGACTACTCAATGCGTCCCGAGCAGGAGAAGGCGGTGAACGACACGGCGGACTACTTCGCACAGATGGACAAGGAAGAGCCCGACCGCCCCAGCCACTACCTATGGAACGCCAAGATGCGCTTCGGCAAGACCTTCGCCACATACCAGCTGGCAAGGAAGATGGGCGCCAGGCGGGTGCTGGTGCTCACCTTCAAGCCCGCTGTTGAGGACTCGTGGCGCGACGACCTGCTGCGCCACCGCGACTTTGAAGGCTGGCGGTACTACAGCAGTAGGATGGATGAGCAGTTCCCGTCGTTGTCCTCTGCGAAACCCTTGGTGGCCTTCGGCTCGTTTCAGGACTACCTCGGTCGCGACAAGTACGGCAACATCAAGCCCAAGAACGAGTGGGTGCATACCATCAACTGGGACCTCATTGTGCTCGACGAATACCACTTCGGCGCCTGGAACGACCACGCCAAGAGCCTGCTCGACCTCGGCGACAGCGAAGCAAAGAACAGCCAAACGGAGGAGGATGAGGTAATGCGCGAAAGCGGCATCGACGTGGAGAGCGGTCGCGCGTGGGACGATGAGGACATACCCATCAGCGGCCGTCACTTCCTCTACCTCAGCGGCACACCCTTCCGTGCCCTCGCCACAGGCGAGTTTATGGAGAACCAGATTTTCAACTGGACCTATCAGGACGAGCAGAAACGCAAGGAGGCCGTCGGTGGACCCTACCTGGAGATGCCCACGATGGTGATGATGACCTACCAGATGCCGCAGGACCTCGGCGCTATGATAGAGCAGTGGGACATGGATGGCTTCGACCTCAACGAGTTCTTCCGGGCTGAAGTCGTGCGCGACCGCGAGGGAGCGAACGGTTGCAAAGCCGAAGGCGTTGCCAAGGGTGGGGGAGTGGCCACTTTCGTTCACGAGAGGGCGGTGCAGAAGTGGCTCGACATCATACGCGGCAAGACCCCCATCTATGGCGACAGCAGCTCGCCCCTCAACGAGCACCCGCCGCTGCCCTTCGAGGACACGCGCCTGCTCGACCTCTGCGCCCACACCATGTGGTTCCTGCCCAGCGTGGCGGCGTGCGACGCCATGGAAGCCTTGCTGCGCCGTCCGGCCAACGGCTTCTACCAAACCTATAAGATTATCAACTGTAGTGGCACGAAGGCCGGCATCGGCGTGGAGGCCCTCGGACCTGTGCGCGAAGCCATGGGCGACAACCCGCTGACGACGCGCACCATCACCCTCACTTGCGGCAAGCTGACCACCGGCGTCACCCTGCGGCCCCTGGGCGGACTGCTGATGCTGCGCAACTGCAAGAGCCCGGAGACCTACTTCCAGACGGCCTTCCGCGTGCAAAGCCCGTGGACGGCGACCGACAAGGACGACCCGACGAAGAAGACCATCTTGAAACCCACCTGCTACGTCTTCGATTTCGCCCCCAACCGTGCTTTGCGCGAGGTGGTGACCTACGCCAACCAGCTGGACGTGGACAGCAACCGCCGCATCACCGACAAGGTGAACGACTTCATCAACTTCCTGCCGATCTTGCAGTTCGACGGCTGCTCGATGAAGCGGGTCAACGCCACCGAGATCCTCGACTTCGTCGACAACGGCACCAGCGGAACGCTGCTGGCACGCCGCTGGAACAGCGCCCAGCTGGTCAACGTGGACAACACCACCCTGCAGCGCGTGCTCGACAGCCCCGAGGCTCTGGCCACAATCATGAAGATCGAAGGCTTCCGCGCACTGGGCAGTGACATTATCGAGAATATCGTCAACCGTGCCGAGCGCATCAAGAAACTGAAGCGTGAGGCCGCCGACAAAGATGACCCCAAGAAGAAAAAGGAGCTGACCGCCGAGGAGAAGGAGTATCGCTCGAAGCGCCGCGAGGTGCAAGAGAAACTGATGAAGTTCGCCACGCGCATACCCATCTTCATGTACCTCACCGACTATCGAGAGGAGAGCCTCGAAGACGTGATCCGAAAGCTGGAGCCCTCGCTCTTCGAAAGGGTTACAGGCCTGACCATCGACGACTTCGACCTGCTGCTGCGCATCGGCGTCTTCAACCGCGCCCAGATGAACGACGCCATACTCAAATTCCGCCGCTACGAGGATGCCTCTCTGGCCTACACCGGCGTGAACCGCCACGCTACCGACACTCGCATTGGCCTGATGGACAGCAGTGTGCCGATTGAAGCCATACGATGAGAAGTCCTGTTCCGATTATGTTATTGCAGGCGTATCAGCGTTGAGCCGGTGGTGAACTTGCTGTCGGTCAGCAGTTGCACGGCATAGACGCCGTTGGGCAGCCGGCCGAGGTCTATGTCGGCACGTCCGCTTTGCGTCATCACCAAGCGCCCGTCGATGGTGTAGATGGTGAAAACCATTCGTTTGGGGTGCTGGTTGCCGAAGTCGGCATAGAGGTGGCGGTTTTCGACGCGGAAAGTTACGCCGGCCGGCTGTTCGGTGCTCAGCTCGGGTATGGCGACGGGCAGGTTGAGCACCTCGAGCAGGCCTCGGTAGGCGTCGATCTGGCCGTGGCCGTAGGTGTTGTTGGGGTAGGAGAGGTTGCTCTCGGGATGTGAGGAGGTGCGGCTGATGACATCGAGGGCCTGCTGCGGTGTAAGGTCGGGTTTGGCCTGCAGCCATAGGGCTATGACGCCGGCAACGACGGGCGACGACATCGAGGTGCCCGATTCGGCCAGGTAGTAGTAGTCCTTGCCGCCGTAGGTGGTCTGGTAGGTGATGCTCTTCTTGATGCCGTTAAAGTCTTCGTAGAAGCTGCAGAAGGGGGCGATGATGTTGAATCCCGGTGCCACCACGTCGGGCTTGATGCGGCCGTCGAAGGTGGGACCGCACGACGAGAATTTGGCCAGATGGCCCGGCTGGTCGGGCTCGAACATCACGAAGTCGTAGTTCGTTTCGCCGTCGATATTGGTGATGGTCGACTTGTAGCCCGTTGCTCCAACGGCGATGATGCCCGGCAGGCAGGCGGGCCACGAGACGGAGTAGCCCGGCAGGGCATAGGCGTATTGCGGCACGTTCTCGAGGTTGGCGAAGGGACTGAAACTGATGTCGCTATACATCCACGCCGCATTGTTGCCCGATAGCAGTACTGTGGCGCCGCACAGATAGAGGTATGCAATGTTGGGCAGCGTCGCGGCGATGTGGTAGACGGTGCCGCGCGGGTCGCTGTAGGGGCTCAGGGTAACGTCCATCGTCACCTCGCCCAGGCTGACGGTGGTGGTGAAATGGCTGCCGTTCTGCGTGTCGATGCTGTCGGTGTTGAAGGTGATTGTGCCTTCGATTCCGCTACCCGACAGGGCCATTCCGAAGAAGTCGAAGCGCACCGTCTGGTTGCCGTCGGTCACCAGGTCGATGTCGATGCTGCCACCGCTGTACAGGCCGTTGACGATGCCCGTGCCGGCCTGCTGCACGTCGGCCGCTTTCTCCAGATAGCAGGCGCGCGTGCCGTCGTTGCCTGCTCCGGCCACGATGATGCGGCCCGGACCCACCAGCGCCTGCAGCGCCTCGCCCTCAAGCTGGCGTTGGCGCACCAGGGTGATGCTCTCGCAGCTGCTGAAGTTGATGACGCACGGCTTGCCGTCGGCAGCGGCGCGGTCGAATATGTATTTGAAACCCAGCACTGCCGTGGCCGAAGTGTGTTCGTCGGGATTCTCAAACTGGTTGCGGTCGCTGTTGAAGTCGGCCAGGTAGATGTCGGCTCCGGGGGCCATACCTGCATAGCGTCCGTCGACGGGCGAGGCGGCCATAATGCCAGTCACGTGCGTGCCGTGCACACCGTTGTAAGTGTAGAGCGAATGCTGCTGGGCTTCGATTTCAGAGGGCGACTCCAGCGCGTGGCCCATCGTGCCGTCGGTGTTTGGCCAGTGGAAATCATAGTAGTACTTGATGCGCAGGTTGCCATTGGCGTCGCGGAAGGCGGGATGCGTGAAGTCGTAGTAGCTGTCGAACACGCCGGCAGCCACGCCGGCTCCGGTGTAGGCCTGCGGCAAGCCCGTGCCGCTGTATACGCCGTTGGCGTTCACCTGGCTGGGCGTCACGTCCATTGCCGGACGTGGCATTCGCTCGGCCTCAAGTCGTTGCAGCGTGTCGTTGTTAGAAAGTGCAGGTACCGCTTCCAACGGAACATTTATGATATAAATCCTGCCGATGCTGTCGATCAGGCGGCATCCGTAGTGCCCAAAGAACTTGGCGGCGTCGCAGCGCACCTGCAGCGTCGCCAGCGCGTCGACCGACCTGACACCCCCTTTGGTGCTGCCGGCTGTCTTGCTGTGGGCCATCCGCGCAAGGTGTGCCGACACCTTAGTGCTGTTTATCCGTGTATTGCCATTTGCTGCGGTCTGAGTACCGCCGTTCGGTGTTCCGTTGCTCTGGGCGGAGGCCGCCGTACAAAACAACGTGGCCAAAATTATCGTAAGAAGGGCTTTCTTTATCATATCGCATTGTTTTATTTTTATAAATCTGTGGCACTGTATTTTGTCGCCGTATCATTATTCATTATTATATAACGTAACTTAAACGAAAAAAACTACATAATTATTATTTTTTGTAATGATTAAAATAATAAGTTGATACAATCAGGTAGGCGCAAAAAAAAGTAAAACGATAGTGTTTATAGGTCTACGAATTAGCACGAATTATCACGAATTAGCACGAATTACATGATTTTCAAGATATGCGACACCGAATATAAAACTATATTTTCGCGTCGGATTGCAAATCCGACGTAACCGAATTTACACGAATTATAGTTGCATTTTTTACATCACTATCGATACACACATTATTTTTT
>JAFSQF010000041.1 GCA_017446745.1 Bacteroidales bacterium | reverse complement strand
CCCTAGCCCCCTCCAAACCCCCCCCAAAAAAAAACAACATCCCTGCAATAAACCCCGTCTTTATCCGTTTTCATCGTGTTTTTTTAAAAATTCATTTGATGCCAAGACGTTTAATCATTATCTTTTCGACCCTTTTTGCTCTCTCGCTCGGCTCCAATGCCCAGACCTCCGTTCCCGCCGACCGCAGTTTCGAGCTCGCCAAGAACCTGGAAATCTTCAGCAAAATCTACCAGACCCTCTACGTCAACTATGTCGATGATGTCGACCCCGGGGCCACCATGAAAAAAGCCATCGATGCCATGCTCGCCTCCCTCGACCCCTACACTGTCTATTATCCCGAATCGGACATGGAGGATGTTAAGCTCCAGCTCCTCGGCCAGTATGGCGGCATTGGTGCTTTGATTCATCAGCAGGGCGAAAATATCTATATCTCAGAGCCATATAAAGACCTTCCTGCCGACAAGGCCGGACTCAAGGCTGGCGACCGTATCCTGGCCGTCAACGGTGTCTCCACCGACGGCAAGAACAATGCCGATGTCAGCTCCGCCATGCGTGGCCAGGCCGGCACGGAGGTGACGCTTCGCCTCGAACGCGACGGCAAACCCTTTGAGCGCACCATCACACGCGCCGAAATCAAACTCCCCAATGTGCCATATTCCGGCATGGTGGGTGGCAATATCGGCTATGTCAAGCTTGACGAATACACACAAGATGCCGCCAAGAACGTCCGCGAAGCTTTCGTCCGCCTCAAAAAGGAGCATCCCGACATGGAGGGCTTCATCCTCGACCTCCGCAACAACGGCGGCGGCCTTATGAACGAAGCCGTCGACCTGGTGAATATCTTCCTTCGCAAGGGCCTGCTCATAGTCGAGACCAAAGGCAAGGTCACTGCAAAAAACCTCAAGAGCTATACACGCCTGAGCCCCGAAGACACTGAGATACCCCTCGCCGTGCTCATCAACGGATATAGTGCCTCGGCATCCGAGATTACGGCAGGAAGCCTCCAGGACCTGGACCGTGCCGTCATCATAGGTTCCCGTTCCTTCGGTAAAGGGTTGGTGCAGAATGTCCTCCCCCTCAACTACAACAGCCAGATGAAAATCACTGTCTCCAAGTATTTCATTCCTTCGGGGCGTTGCATCCAGGCTCTCGACTATAGCCACCGCGACGAGAATGGCCGGGCCACCAAGGTGCCCGACTCGCTCAAGACAGCCTTCCATACCGCCGGAGGCCGTATCGTCTACGACGGCTTCGGCATCGAGCCCGATGTCGAGGTGGAGACGGAGTATATGTCGGCAATATCAACGGCTCTTGTCTCCAAATTCCTTATATTCAACTATGTCACTGAGTTTGTGAAGAAGCACCCCACCATCGACCCTCCAGCCTCTTTCACCATCACCGACCAGATCTACAACGACTTCGTCGACTACCTCGCCGATAAAAATCTCACTTATTCCACCTCTACGGAGCAAGTCCTTAAAGAGCTGCGTGATGTGGCCAAGGACGAGAACTACCTCGAAGCCCTCCAGCCCGAGATAGAGAAACTTGAGGCCATGCTAAAAAAAGACAAGGCCGACGACCTCCAGAAGTTCCGCGACGAAATCAGCGAGATGCTCAAGGCTGAAATCCTGGCGCGCTACTATTACTCCGCCGGACGTCTTGAGGGCTCTCTCGTCACCGACCCCGATGTCCTCAAGGCCATAGAGATACTCCACGACCGTACACGCTACCAATCCATCCTCAAAGGCAAATAATGCGCCTAACCATCCACCGCGCCATATATTTCGTCCTCCTCATCCTTCTTGTTGCAGCCCAGCCGGTAAGCAACTTCATGATGAGTGGTATGGAAATACTCCTTGCTGCCAACTGGCTGCTGGAATGGGATATGCGCCGCAAATTCCATGTGGCACGCCAAAACGGCTCCCTATGGCTCCTCGTGGCTTTCGGCGTTCTCCTCGTCGTCCACCTCGTTTGGATTATTCCCTCTTCCAACACCGCCTACGCATGGCATGACCTTTTCAAGAAGCTCCCCCTCTTCGCCATACCTCTCGTGCTGCTCACCTCCCGGCCTCTCAGCCGTCGCCAGCTACAGGTGCTTTTCTTCGTCTTCGTCGCCACGGTCTTCGTCGCCACAGTCGTAGGGCACGTGCGTTTCCTCTCCATGCCTGGCATCCCATACCGCGATATCGTCCCTTTCATTTCCCATATTCGTTTCTCGCTCAATGTCTGCCTGGCAATATCGTTGACGCTCTGGTTCCTTTATCGGCGTTATTTTCGCAGAATGCGAAAAAAAACACGGACTGAAGCTGGCGGACTTTTCAGCGACTGGCTCTCGTGGCTGCTTTTTGTAGTCCTTGTTTCTTTTATTGCCATCCTCATCGAAATCAGGTCGTTTACGGCATTTGCCATCTTGGGCGTCCTCGCTGTCGTTATGCTTGCATCGTTTTGGCGCCGCATCAAGCCTCCCATGCTCAGATGGCTCTCGTTGTCCGTTGTCGTCGTGGTTTGTGCCGTTGTTGTTGTTGTCTCTTTCTTTATGATTTCCAGCTATTATAGGCCTGTACCTCTGCGCCAGCAGCCCCTGGCTCTCGCCACCGTCAACGGCAACCCCTATGCCCATGGCAGCAGCGGCCTTGTGGAGAACGGCAACCTGCTCGACAACTATATCTGCGAAACCGAGCTCCGCACGCAGTGGGCCAAGGTCAGCTCCGTGCCTTTCGACGCCCTCACCTCCAACGGATATGGCATTTTCCCGACCCTCACACGTTACCTCAACGGCCTCGGGACCACCAAGGACAGTGCTGGCATGACGCTCCTCCAGCCCGACGACATTGCAGCCATCGAACAGGGCATAGCCAATCCGGTGTATCTTCATGGCTCTTCAATAAAGCAGATGTACTATGTGATGCTTTTCGAATATGAGAACTATCGCTATCGTCGTTGCGTGCCCAATTTCACCATGCTCGAGCGTTTCGAGCTGTGGCGCAACGCCTGGAGGGTATTCTTGCAACATCCTCTGCTTGGCGTAGGCACGGGCGATGTTGTCGACGTCTGTCATGCACAGCTCAAGGCAGACCATTCCCCCATAGCCGACACCGAGAAAAATGTACACAACCAATACCTTACCTTCCTGGTGACCTTTGGTATCATAGGCTGCTCGCTTATTGCTGCTGCTTTCGTCTATGCTTTTCGCCGTTGCCACTATCTGCGCCTCGCTGCCATGGTGGCATTCGTCACCATCTTCCTCGTCTCCTGCCTGACCGAAGACACCCTCGGCACCCTCGCCGGCGCTGTCTTCTCGGTACTCTTCCCCTGCCTCCTCTCTGATTATGTAATTGCCGGCAAAACAAAAGATTCTGATGAGAATGATTCTTTAATTCGAAGCATCGAAACATCGAAACATCGAAACATCGAAGCCTCGAAGCATCGAAACATCGAAACATCGAATCATCGAAATAACGAAGCATCGAAACATCGAAACATCGAAATAACGAAACATCGAAATAACGAAGCATCGAAATAACGAAACCACGAAACCACGAAACCACGAAATAACGCAATAACCTTGTATCACTACCACACGCTCTCCAACGGCATCCGCCTCATCTTCCGCCCGAACGACTCGCCTGTCGTTCATTCGGGTGTTTTCATAAATATCGGTTCTCGCGACGAAGCCCCTTCCGACGAGGGCATGGCGCATTTCATCGAGCACTCCATCTTCAAGGGCACCACGCATCGGCGTGCCTGGCATATCCTCAACCGCATCGATGGGGTGGGAGGGGAGTTCAACGCCTTCACCACCAAGGAAGAGACATGCATCTATGCCTCCTCGCTTGCCATCCACCTCGAGCGTTGCCTTGACCTCTTCGCCGATGTGCTTTTTCATTCCACATTCCCCGACAAGGAAATAGAGCATGAAAAAGATGTCGTTATCGAAGAAATAGATTCCTACCGCGACACTCCTTCCGAGCTTATCTACGACGATTTTGAGGAACTCTCCTTTGCCGGTCATCCGCTGGCCCACAATATCCTGGGTTCCAAGAAGAACGTCCGTCGTTTCTCGCCCGAACGCCTCCGCCAGTTTATGCAGCGCAACTACACCACCGACCGTATGGTAATCTCCGTTGTCGGTCGTGCCGACTTCCGTCGTGTGGTGCGCCTCTGCGAGAAGTATTTCGCCCATTATCCATCGTCCCCGACTACGGCACAGCGCGACAAAGCCCCCGAATACCAGACCTTCAACACCACCGTGCACCGCCACACCCATCAGGTGCACCTCATGGTTGGGTGCCCTGCCGTCAGCATCTTCGACGACCGCAAAGTGGCCTTCGCGCTCCTCAACAACATTATCGGAGGCCCGGCCATGAACTCGCGCCTCAATATGAACATCCGCGAGAAGTATGGCTTCTGTTATACTGTCGAGTCGCAGTATTCACCTTTCTCCGATGCCGGTCTGTTCTATATCTATGCCGGTGTGGACCACGGAACGCAGGACCGTTTCATAGAGCTGATACAGCGTCAGCTGCAGCATTTCCGCGACACCAAGCTCTCCTCCTCGCAGCTCCATGCCGCTCAGCAGCAATATATAGGCCAGATGGCTATCAACAACGAGATAGCCCTCAACGAGATGCAGGCCATAGGCAAGAGTTTCCTCACTTTCGACCATGTCGACTCGCTCGAAGAGATGAGCCGCGACATCCAGTCAGTGACAGCCTCCGACCTCCTCATGCTTGCCGGCGACCTTTTCAGTCCTTCGGCCTTCAGTACCCTCATTTTCACCTGATCGTCCACCATCCTACCCATCCCGATTCCCTTCCCCAAATGCTTCTTAGAAGCATGGCGAGGCGCGGTTGTGGCGCCTTTCTTTCCTTTTCTGAAAGGGGAAGAAAGGTGAA
The DNA here is from genome assembly GCA_017446745.1 of Bacteroidales bacterium. GTDB lineage: Bacteria > Bacteroidota > Bacteroidia > Bacteroidales > P3 > Colimorpha. The sequence continues at coordinate 36,473 of JAFSQF010000041.1, read as the reverse complement.
TTGTAAATCCTTTATTTTTAATGGTATAGTTTAAAATATATCATCTTTATTATATTTTTTATTTAAAAACCCCCTCTTATTTTCCGAAATATCACTAAATTTGCACTTTCTTTCTCGACGTTCCACAGCACTTCCGCAACACTGTGAGACTTTGTGATACATTCTGATTGACAATAGAATAATATAATATAACAGAAATATGCAAAAAAGTAAAATTGGTCTCGATTTTGAAAAAGTTGAACATGCACGCAGCGTGGCACGCCGTATCGCTGGTCAGGTGCAGGACTTTGTGGAAAACTACACCACCGTGGCCGTCGAGCGCACCATCTGCCGCCTTCTGGGCATCGATGGCATCGACCCCAATGAAGTCCCACTGCCCAATGTGGTGGTCGACGAGCTCAAGTCAAAAGGCCTTCTCGGACAGGGCGTAGCCTTCTTCATCGGCAATGCCGTCATTGAAACGGGTATGAAACCCCAGCAGATTGCCGATGCCATCGTGGCCGGCAAGCTCGACATCACCCAGTTGCCTCTCCACACTGTGGCAGAGGCTGCCAAAGCCATTCAACCTTTTGTCGACGAAAATGTCGAGCGCGTCCGCAGCAACCGCTTGCGGCGCGAGAATTACATCAAGACCATAGGCGAAGGCTCCAAACCCTACCTCTATATCATCGTTGCCACCGGCAACATCTACGAGGATGTGGTGCAGGCGCAGGCCGGAGCCCGTCAGGGGGCCGACATTATCGCTGTTATCCGCACCACCGGCCAGTCGCTTCTCGACTATGTGCCCTATGGTGCCACCACCGAGGGTTTCGGCGGCACCTTCGCTACTCAGGAGAATTTCCGCATTATGCGCAAGGCCCTCGACGAGGTGGGCGAAGAGGTGGGACGCTACATACGTCTCTGCAACTACTGCTCAGGACTTTGCATGCCCGAGATTGCCGCCATGGGGGCTCTCGAAGGCCTCGATGTCATGCTCAACGACGCACTCTACGGCATCCTCTTCCGCGACATCAACATGCAGCGAACCCTCATCGACCAGTATTTCAGCCGCATCATCAATGGCTTTGCCGGTGTCATTATCAACACTGGCGAGGACAACTACCTGACCACTGCCGACGCCTACGAGGAGGCCCATACCGTCCTGGCTTCCGATTTCATCAACGAGCAGCTCGCCCTCATGGCGGGTCTCCCCGAAGAGCAGATGGGCCTCGGCCACGCTTTCGAGATGGACCCCATGCTCGAGAACGGCTTCCTCTACGAGCTTGCTCAAGCACAGATGCTGCGCGAGATATTCCCCAATGCTCCGCTCAAATATATGCCTCCTACCAAGTTTATGACCGGCAACATCTTCCGCGGCCATATCCAGGACGCCCTGTTCAACATCATAGGCCAATGGACCCACCAGGGGCTCCAGCTCCTCGGTATGCCCACCGAGGCAATCCACACCCCCTTCATGTCCGACCGCTACCTCTCCATCGAGAACGCCAAGTATATCTTCAACAATATGAAAGATATTGGCGAGGAGGTGGAGTTCAAGGAGGGCGGCATTATCCGCTCACGTGCCAAGGAGGTTCTCGACAACGCCACAGCCCTCCTCGAGAACATGGAACGCGAAGGTCTCTTCACGGCTCTCGAGAAAGGAATCTTCGCCAACGTCAAGCGTCCCAAGAACGGAGGCAAAGGCCTCGATGGCGTCACCCTCAAGGCCGAGAACTATTTCAACCCCTTCGTGGCGATCATGAAAGGGAAAAAATAAACCATATCTTCAACGTTAAAGATTAAAAAAACAAGTTTATTATGAGCGAAGGATTGTATTCAATGGAGGCCAAAGATTACGACAAAACTTTAGACCTCACCAAGATAAAACCATACGGCGATACTATGAACGACGGCAAGGTGCAGCTCAGCTTCACCCTTCCCGTCCCGGCCGGCGCCGAGGCCGAAGAGGCTGCCAAGCAGCTCCTCAAGAAAATGGGTTTCGAGAACCCTCTCGTAGTCTACCAGAAAGAGCTCACCGAGGGCTTCTGTTTCATGAACTGCTATGGTTCCCTCACCCACACCGTCGACTTCACCACTATCAAGGTCCCGAAGGTTGAGAGCACTACGATGGAGATGAAGGAGTGCGACGAGTATATCCGTGAGCATATAGGCCGCAAGATTGTGTGCGTCGGAGCATCCACAGGAACAGATGCACACACCGTTGGCATCGATGCCATCATGAACATGAAAGGCTATGCCGGCCATTACGGTCTGGAGCGTTACGACATGATAGATGCCTACAACCTCGGAAGTCAGGTACCCAACGAGGAGTTTATAGCCAAAGGCATTGAACTCCATGCCGATGCCCTCCTTGTCAGCCAGACTGTCACGCAGAAGGATGTCCATATCAAAAACCTTACCGAGCTTGTGGAGATGCTCGAGGCCGAAGGCCTCCGCGACAAGATTATCCTTATCTGTGGTGGCCCTCGCATCAGTCATGAGCTTGCCAAGGAGCTTGGTTACGACGCCGGCTTCGGAGCCAACACCTACGCCGACGACGTGGCTTCTTTCGTGGCTCAGGAGATGGTGAAAAGAGGCGTCAAATAGCATCGAGGCATCGAAACATCGAAACATCGAAGCATCGAAGCATCGAAGTATCGAAATATCGAAACATCGAAACATCGAAACAACGAAACATCGAAATAGCGAAGCAACGAAGCAGCGAAACATCGAAGCAACGAAATAGCGAAACAACGACATATCGAAATAACTTTAAAACACTAAATAATGGAAAAAGAACAGATTAAACCCTTTATTGCGCGCCGTGCCGCTCAGGAGCTCCACGACGGCGATGTCGTAAATCTGGGTATCGGTCTGCCGACCCTTATCCCCAACTTCCTCCCCGAGGGCGTCAACGTCATCCTCCAGTCGGAGAACGGCATGATAGGTATGGGTCCCACACCCGAGCAGGGCAAGGAAGACCCCTGGTTCATCAATGCCGGAGGTGGATACATCACTCATGTTCCTGGAGCCTCCACATTTGATAGTGCCACCTCGTTCGGCATCATCCGTGGCGGCCACGTCGATGTCTCCGTTCTTGGAGCCATGCAGGTCGATGAGCAGGGCGACCTTGCCAACTGGATGATTCCCGGCAAGAAAACCCCGGGCATGGGAGGTGCTATGGACCTCCTCGTGGGTGCCAAGAAGGTTATCCTCGCCATGGAGCATACCGCCAAGGGCAACCCCAAAATCCTGAAGAAATGCACACTTCCTCTCACAGCTAAAGGACAGGTCAACATGATTATCACCGAGATGGGTGTCATGGAAATCACCCCCAAGGGCATTGTCTTGACCGAGATTAACCCCGAGTTCACTGTAGAGCAGGTGCAGGCGGCCACTGAGGCCACACTTATCATCTCCCCCAACCTCAAGGAAATGAAATAATCTCCTTCCTGGTTATTCTATCGGCTCTGGAGATTCTGGAAAATCTAGACAATCTAGACAATTTAGACAATCCAGAATCTCTGGAACCTATAGAATCTACTGAACCTCCAGAATCTATAGAATCTATAGAAGCACCAAGAAAACTCAAAAAAATCCATTTATCTAATGAAGAAGCTCTTCCTTAGCATAGCGTTCCTAAGTGTCATTTTCACGGCCAAAGCCTTCCAGCTGCCGGCACCGCAGAGCAATCCTCCACATATAGAACTAAAATACTATGGTTTATATTGTGTTGTCGACTTCACCCACATGATGCATTTCAAGGCACAGAACGGGCAATACATGGACCAGTTTGGCAACCTCCACGCTTTCGACGATGTCTATGGCCTCAACGGCATCACCGCCGTAGCGGGATGGCAGTGGCGCAAGGAGTCGGCTATAGGTCTGGGTTTCTCCTATCTCAGCGACCCCATGGGGGCTTTCTCTCAGATCCCTGTGTTTGTAGAGTTCCGTAGCCATTTCCTCCGCAGCCGTCTTACGCCCTACACCGCCGTGCAGATGGGCTATAGTATTCCTTTCGGTTCCAAGAACAAAGTCCAGGAGTATACCCGTATAGCCGAGGGTGGTATCACTTTCGGACTCCAGGCAGGCCTCCGTTTCGCCTTCTCGCGCCGTTTCGGCATCAACGCCTATGTGGGCTATCAGTTCATACAATGCCGTGATGTGGAGCGAGGCTTCGAAGAGGTGGCCACCTCCTCGTGGCCTGAAATCTACCACAACCTCAAATTTGGCACAGGCTTCTACTTTTAGGGGCCTGCAACACGTGGGACGATAAGTGAATATGTTCAATCGTTGAACTGTTTATTTGATTGATTTTCGTCCGCCAATCAGCAAGTTAAACAACAAGTCAGATGTTGTTTAATCAAGAATGCTTACTTAGAAATGAAGCAATACAAATATCGCGCCGTCGCGAAGTTTCAACTCTATACCATGAAGAAATTCCTCCTCTCAGCCCTGGCACTTGTCCTCGCAGTCACTGCCAGCGCGCAGAAGAAAAGCAAAGATGCAGCCCCCGTTGTCGACGAATGGAACGACGTAGAAATCTTTGAACAACATAAGCTTTACCCTCGCGCCAACGTCGTCTCTTATGCCGACGAGAACGCCATAGAGAAAGGCCGCTACGAGGAGTCGCCCTACTACATAAGCCTCAACGGGCAGTGGCTCTGCAAGCTCTCGTCCTCCGTGGGTTCACGCCCCACCGACATCGAGCAGAAAACATTCTCCACCGAGGGGTGGGCAGCTGTCGACGTCCCCTCGGGCCGTCTTCCTAACAACGCCAAAAGTAAGAAACTTACCAAGCCGTCCGATGTTGCTGATGCCGGCAACCATGTGGTCAGCTACTACCGTGAATTCAACGTCCCCAAGCAATGGAAAGAATACCGGTGTTACCTCAATCTCCAGGCCCGCTCGGCCTACTACGTATGGGTCAACCACGAGTATGTGGGTTATAGCGAGGACTCGCGCGACATCAGCGAGTTCGACCTCACCGAGCACCTCAAGATAGGTAAGACCAACAACATAATCGTCCAGGTCGTCGCCCTCAGCGACGGGGCAATGCTTGAAGCCAACTATGCCCGCACCATCGGAGGCATCACCTCCGATGTCTTCCTCACCCTCAAGCCCTATGTCAATATCATGGACTACAAGCTTGTGGCCGACTATAGCCCCTCCAACCGCGTGGGTACGCTCGAGGCCACCCTGGATATCTTCAACCACTACAAGAAAGGTCAGTACTATGTAGAAATAGAAGTGTGGGACCCCAAAGGCCACGAGGTTGACAAGGTGGGCCGCTGGGTGGTCTTCGACAAGAAAAACGAGCTTTCGCACAAGTTTGAGCGCACACTCCCGGCAGTAAGTCCATGGACTGCCGAGACCCCCGACCGCTACACCTTCGTGGCGCGCCTGCGCGACCAGAAGATGAACCTCGTCGAGACTGTGGGGTGCCGCTTCGGCTTCCGCACCGTCCAGATGAAGGATGGAAATTTAGTGGTCAACGGTCAGCCCGTAACCATCCGAGGCACTATCTATGCGCCTTACGACAAGGGCCTTCACTCGTTCCCCTCCAAGGAAATGTTGCGCAATGAGTTGCAGCAGATGAAACGCCACAACATCAATGCAGTGCGCACCACCCTCTATTCCCCTGCCAGTCCTTATTTCTACGAGCTTTGCGACGAATACGGCCTATACGTGTTCTGCGATGTCAACCTCCAGCCTTTCTCTACGCAGGCCAAGGCCGTGGCCACCGACCGCGAATACATCAACCTCTTCGTGTCGCGTATGCAGAATATGTACGAGCGTCTTAAAAATCACCCCAGCATCATCTGCTGGTCGTTGGGTAACGGCGTGGACAACGGCGTGTGCATGGAGAACGCTTTCCGCACCATCAAGCAGAAAGACAAGACGCGTCCCGTCATGTACTCCGGAGCCGGCTATTCCGACAATACCGACTTCATTGCCCCGGTAGATATCCTTTACGACGACCTTAAACTCTTTGGCTCCAAGCAGGTGCAGCCTCGGCCGCTCATAATGGCCTCGTTTGGCAACACCACTGGCAACACCTACGGTTCTCTCGAACCCTTGTGGCAGCTTGTGCGCCGCTATGGTCCCCTGCAGGGCGGTTTTGCGGCGTGGTGGAACACGGCCGACTTCTTCGACCCCGCCACGCAGTCCGACCGCACCGTCACGGGGCTTATGGATAATGGCACGGCCAAACCTTTCCTCGCCGAGCTCCGCAATATCTACCGGCCCTTCGACATCCAGTTGGTGAACATCAGCCCCGACGCTGCTGAGTTCAACGTCACCAATTTCCTCTCGTTCCTCTCCCTCAACGACTATATATTGGATTACAATATATCTTCCAACCTCAAAACACGCATTATCGAGGGCGAGGTCTCCGTAGACCTCCGTCCGGGCGAATCGAAAAACTTCAAGCTCAAAATTCCTGCTCTCACGCTCTATGCCGGCGAGGAGCTTTTCATCCATTTCACCATACGTCAGCGCACCACCACCACGGCAGTGCCACGTGGCACTGAGCTGGGTGTCTTTGAGTTCCCCCTGCCCATGCGCGAGGTGAAGAAGGAGAAACTCACCGACTATGACCGCGAGGCTCTTTATCTGGAACATGAGGGAGACCCTGCCACGGGCATCGCCAAGGTTTTCAACGACAATATAGAGCTCCGCTACGACCTGGCACGCGCCGATATCGTCTCTTTCCGTTTTCGCGACCGCGACCTCACGGTAGCTTCGCCCGTCGTCAACTTCTGGCGTCCGCCTACCGACAACGACCGTGTTGACAAGAACGCCCTCCGCCTCTGGCAGAACTTCGGGCCACAGAATCTCCGCCGCACTGTTGTCGCCACCCATTGCCGTCAGGTCGACGCCAACACCGTTTGCATCGACGCCATGCTCCGTTTCACCGACCAGGATGGCAACGCATTCTTCGATGTCAAGCAGTCTATTGCTGTGCTCCACACCGGCGATGTCCTTATCGACAACGAGGTTGTGGCTTCCGAACAGGTGAAGACCCTGCCCAAGGTAGGTCTTCAGATGTGCTTGCCCAAGACGCTCGACAGCGTGCGCTGGTTTGGTCTTGACAAGGAGAGCTATCCCGACCGCCGTCAGGCCGGTGTCGCCGGCACCTGGCGTCGTGCCTCTTCCGACTTTTTCTTCCCTTACCTCAAGCCGCAGGAGAGCGGCAACCGTACCGATGTCCGTTGGGTCTCTGTAGAGGGTGACGGCATGGGTCTTTTTGTCGATTTCCTCGACACGACCTTCAATTTTTCGCTCTATCCCTACAGCGACGTCGACCTCTTCACTACCCAGGAAGCCGGCGAGCTCCGCCAACGCGACTTCCTCACCTTCAATGTCGACTACCGTCAGGCCGCCGTGGGCTCCGCCCTCGCCGGCCATGAGGTGCCCGACCAATTCCTCCTTGCCGACAAGAAATATCATTTCGTTGTCCACCTCCGCGCCTACGACCTCGCCGAGTTCAACCCCTACGACTTCTGTCGCGTTGAATATCCGCATATAGCCTCCAGCGTGCTCCCCATGCCTACCATCGCCAAGGACCGCGACCGCTTCGACCAGCCTATGACCATCACCCTCTCCAGCTCTATCCCGAAAGCAGAGATACGCTACACCACCGATGGCTCCACCCCCGACCGCAACTCACCCCTCTACAAGAAACCTTTCCGCATCGACCATTCTACATACGTCAAGGCCAAGACGTTCATGAACGATGCCACCCCCTCGTTCACTGCCGTCCAGCGTTTTAATTTCGACTACATCACCGGAGCCACCTACGTCAACAAGGCCAACACCCCTTACAATTTCAACCCCGAAAGCATACTCTTCGATGGTGAGACGGGAGAGATCAGTGAGTTGTCGCGTGGTTGGCTTGGTTTTTCGGGCACCGACCTCAACGTGGTCCTGGAGCTCAGCAAGGGCATCGACCTCCAGCAGGTAACAGCCTCCTTTGCCCATGTCCCCGACGCATGGGCCTTTGCCCCCAATGCCGTGCAGGTGTTCGTCTCCTCCGATGGCGAAAATTACTCGCCGGCCATCAACGCCAAGCTGAAATACGCTCCCGAGGAGCAGGCCATGAACACGCCTCAGCGCGTCACCGTCACCATCGACGTCAACCAGTCCGATATCCGCTTTGTCCGTTTCGTGGCAAAGAACATGGGGCGCATCCCCGCCTGGCACAAGGCGCGAGGCCTGCGTCCGTGGATTATGGTCGACGAGATTCAACTACTCGAAACAATAAATATAAAAAAGTGATAATCCTTTGAAAAAGATATTTGTCATTCTTCCTGTTCTGGCTATGCTCTTTGCCTCGTGCGAGGTGGAGTTCTCGCCCAACGACACCTGGCGTGAAACACCTGTGGTTTATTGTCTCCTCGACCAGGACGACGACACCACTTACGTCCGTATCCAACGGTGCTTCCTCGGCGAGGGCAACCAATATGCTTATTCGCCAATACGCGATTCCAATGTCTATTCGCCCACGGCGCTCTCCGTTTATCTGCAGGAATGGAATACCGCTGCCGACTCCCGTGGCATCCTGCATAGGGTAGGGGATACCCCCCGGCGTGTATTCCCCATGTCGTATACCGAGTTTGACAACAAGGAGGAGGGCCTTTTCTTCAGCCAGCGCCAGCCCATCTATTATCTCCCTTCTGCTGGTCTTTTCGACACCAGCTTCATCTACCGCCTCGTTGTAGTCAAGAACGCCACCGGCGACACCATAGCCACCGCCGAGACGCCCCTCATAGCCGGACAGATGTTCCTCGAGACGCCCAACGACATCATCGTTTTCACCTTCAGTGGCAAGGCCGGCGAATGCCAGATGATATGGTCCACCATACGCAACGCCCGGCAGTATCGCCCCATCGTCCGCTTCCACTATCGCGATTTTATCGTCGACACCACCGTGCGACCTTACGACACCACCATAACGCCTCATTATGTCGACATCCCCTGTGGGACCATCAAGAGCGATATGCGCAGCTATAAGCTCCAGACCACTCTTCTGCGTTCTGTCTTCCTGGCGGCGCTACGCAACGGCATTCACGACACGGTGTGCAATAAGAATATCATCGACACCGTAGAGATTAATATCCAGTGTTGCAGCGAGGCCCTTGCGGAGTATCTTTTCTCCGTCAATCCGCTTGGCACCTTCGAGCGCGAGCCTTTCTCCTACAGCAATATTGAGGGCGGCCTCGGCGTCTTTGCCGCACGCCGCCGTCATATTGTCTTCCGCGTTCCCTCCTCTCCGGTGGGCCCATACGTCAACGCCATCAAAGAGTTAGGCATAGGTTTCTGAACCTTTTATAGGTGTTTTTTCCCTTAGAAGTGGCATAATATGCCGCCCCTACGGGGCTCAAGAGAGGGTGAGTGGGATGGACGTTGTCTATTGAACGGTATCCCCTACGGGGATTGGGATGGGGGAGAGATTATTGTATTCCGTGGGTTGACACCCACGGCTATTATATGCCGCCCCGCTGGGGCTCGTATGCGGATGGTTGGTTCGCATTATCCCGTGGGCTCGCGCCCACGGCTATTATATGCCGCCCCTACGGGGCTCAATGTAAATGACTGCTTTACTCCGTGGGCTCGCGCCCACGGCTATTATATGCCGTCCCGCTGGGACTCAGTGTTGCATGCTAATCAGTGTCGCATATAATAATATCTATTATTAGTAGATTTTTTTTTGCTAATTCAAATTTGTGTTGTATCTTTGTAAAAGATAATATTTTGCTATATTGTTGCTATATAGCAAATTATCGTTATTTATGGCTTTTTTTTAGCCAAAAAAGACAGTTACGGTTGAAAATAATCAATAAAAAAACATAAAAAACTATGACACCTTCTCACATCGAACACATTGGTATCGCTGTTACCAATCTGGAAGAAGCCATCAAATTCTGGGAGGACGTAATGGGCCTCAAATGCTACAACATCGAAGTCGTCGAAGACCAAAAAGTTAAAACGGCCTTCTTTAAAATTGGCGACGTGAAGATAGAGCTCCTCGAGCCAACAAGTCCGGAGAGCACCATTGCCGCATTCATCGAGAAGAACAACGGCAAGGGAGGCATGCACCACATCGCTTTCGCTGTCGACGACACCAACGCTGCCCTCGGCGAGTGCAAGGACAAAGGGGTGCGCCTCATCGACCAGCAGGCCCGCAAAGGTGCCGAGAACCTCAACATCGGTTTCCTTCACCCCAAGAGCACCCTCGGAGTCCTTACCGAGCTTTGCTGCAAATAATTAGCGACAGTCACGCTTTTGCGACTTAGAATAAACGGAATTCATCGGGGCGGCCCGAGGCCGCTAAGAGCCAAGGAAAACCCCACATTATAAACCTTATAATAATTCAAATAATGGCATTTGAACAGAAAATAAAAGAGCTCCTCGACAAGAGGAGCGAGGCCAAGATGGGCGGAGGCCAGAAACGCATCGACAAGCAGCACGAGCAGGGCAAGCTCACCGCGCGTGAACGCATCGCTCTCCTTCTCGACGAGGGTTCCTTCGAGGAGTTCGACATGTTCGTCACCCATCGTTGCACCAATTTCGACATGCAGAAGCAGTCCTACCTCGGCGACGGCGTCGTCACGGGCTACGGCACCATTGATGGCCGTCAGGTCTACGTCTTCGCGCAGGACTTCACTGTCTTCGCCGGTTCTCTTTCCGAGACCATGTCGCTCAAGATCTGCAAGGTTATGGACCAGGCCATGAAAGTCGGTGCTCCGGTTATCGGCCTTAACGACTCTGGCGGAGCGCGTATCCAGGAGGGCTGCAACTCGCTGGCCGGCTATGCCGAGATTTTTGAGCGCAACATCCTCGCATCCGGAGTGGTGCCACAGATCAGCGCCATCTTCGGCCCTTGCGCCGGTGGCTCGGTCTATTCCCCGGCACTTACCGACTTCATCCTCATGTCGAAAGAGAACAGCTACATGTTCCTTACCGGCCCTAAGGTTGTCAAGACCGTCACCGGCGAGGACGTGACCACCGACAAACTTGGCGGTGCCATGGTACATGCCACCAAGAGTGGTGTGGCCCATTTCGTTGGCGAGACCGAGGAGGCCACCCTCCAGCTTATCCGCGACATTATCAGCTACATCCCGTCGAACAACTTCGAGGAAGCCCCCTATGTGCCTACCGAAGACCCCATCGACCGCCTCGACGACAGCCTCAACACCATCATCCCCGAGAACCCCAACCAGGCCTACGATGTAAAGGATATCATCCACAGCATCGTCGACGATGGCAAGTTCCTTGAGGTTCACGAGAAATTCGCTCCCAATCTGGTGGTGGGTTTTGCCCGCTTCGGTGGTGTCAGCGTTGGTGTTGTTGCCAACCAGCCTAAGTCGATGGCCGGTGTGCTCGACTGCAACAGCAGCCGCAAGGGAGCGCGCTTCGTGCGCTTCTGCGACGCTTTCAATATTCCGTTGGTGACCCTCGTCGACGTGCCCGGCTTCCTCCCCGGCACCGGCCAGGAGTATGCCGGCGTTATCGCCCATGGCGCCAAGTTCCTCTTCGCCTACGGCGAGGCCACGGTGCCTAAGGTTACTGTCACGCTGCGCAAGAGCTACGGCGGTGCCCACATCGTCATGTCGTGCAAGCAGCTGCGCAGCGACATCAACTATGCCTGGCCCACGGCACAAATCGCCGTGATGGGAGCCAGCGGAGCCACCGAGGTTCTTCAGGGCCGCGCCCTCAAGGAAATCACCGACCCCGAGGAGAAGGCCAAGTTCATGGCCGAGAAGGAGAAAGAGTACAACGACCAGTTCGCCAACCCCTACAACGCCGCCAAGTACGGCTATGTCGACGACGTCATCGAGCCGCGTAACACCCGCTTCCGCGTAATTCGCGCCCTCCAGGCCCTCTCCACCAAGAAGGACAGCCTTCCCATGAAGAAACATTGCAACATACCGCTATAGGATATGTTATATGATGCCTTATTTGGAAGCATCGAAGCATTGAAGCATTGAAATATCGAAATATCGAAATATCGAAATATCGAAATCTCGAAGCATCGTTATATCGTTATATCTTTATTTCGAGTTAGCGAAACGACGAAAACAACGAGACATCAAAAAAAAAAAGAAAAAAATCTTTAACACCTTTAATATCAAATCAAAAATGAAAAAAACTTTAATCAACGGATTCCTTGGAATCGCTTTCGCATTTGCCATGGTGGCCTGCAACGGCAGCGCCAAGACTGAAGACACCGTCGCCACCGACCAGACCCCTGCTCCCGAGCAGTGCGAGCAGCAGTGCATGAAGCACTGCGAGGCTACCTGCCCCGACAGCGTGTGCTTGGCCAACAAGTGCGAGAACTGCACCTGCCCTGAGGACAGCCCCTGCCACAAGAAAGAGTGCAAGGGTGACGGCCAGTGCTGCAAGGAAAAAGCCGCCGCTGAGGGCTGCTGCGAAGGCAAAGCCAACGGCGAGTGCAAAAAAGATGGCGAGTGCAAAAAGTAATTCTGCTCTCTGTTAGGGACTAAGGGTGGCGTCCAGACCTCGTGCCGCGGACGCACCCTCGGCCCCATTTCACTTTAACCATTGAATATCTTAAAAAAAATGAATATCTTAAAGAAAATAATGTCAGTATGTCTCCTTGGCATGGCTATGGTTGCCACCCCGTTGAGGGCCCAGGACGATGCCGAGGGACAGATGGATGCTGCCTTGACCCACTCGGAGGTCAACAACCCGCAGAGCGGCTACGGTATCGACGTGACGAACTTCCAGTCGGTCAAGGCCTGCTACGTGGGTGGTTTCAACACCTTTGTGGTTATCGACAGCATCGATTGCGCTGTTGACATTATCACTCGCCCCGACATGGATACGGTGCGTTTTGTCACCGATATCTACGAGGGGCGTCACGATCTCGTCAACATCCTGCGTCCTGTCAGCGTGGGCTTCTACGACGGCTATGCTGTCATCCTCGCCTCCGCCAAGAAAGACTCCTCATTCCTCGCCATCGTCGATCCCGCTTCGGGCGAGCAGGTCTGCCGCGTCGACTTCAACTGCTCCAGCTATGCCTTCGATATCTCTCCGGAAGAGGTCATCGTCATGGGCCGCAATCAGCAGGGCTATGACATCAATATCCTTGATATGACGGAAGGAATACAAAACATCACCACCCTTCCTGATGTCTGCCAACGCGTTCATTATCATAAGCCTAAACAGGCCGACCGCATTCAGGCATCCGACCCCATCGGTATTGGCCTTGCTGTGGTAGCCATAGCAGTGGTTTTCCTCGCCCTTCTGTGCATCTCTCTGATACTGAAAGGCTACGGCAAGCTTATTATGTCCACTCAGGACCGCAAGGCCCACAAGGCCGCCAAGGAAGCCACTCATGCCATTGCCACCCCGTCGGCATCGCAAACCTCGGGCGAAATCTATGCCGCCATCGCCACAGCCATCTACCTCTACAACGAGGAGCTGCACGATGAAGAGGACACCATCATCACCATCCAGAAGGTGGAGCGTGCCTGGACACCGTGGAATGCCAAGTACTACAACATGAACCAATACTTTAACAACAAAAGATAAAAAATGAAAAGCTTCAAATTCAAAATAAATGGCACCGAATACACCGTTGATATCAACGAGGTAGAAGGTCAGGAGATTTCTTTGGACGTGAATGGCACTCCCTATAAGGTCAGCGTCGACAAGGAGATGAAACAACAGAAACAGGTGGTTATGCAGACCCGCAAGGCTCCGCAGGTGGCTGCCGCCACGGGAGGCACTATCCAGAAAGCCTCTGCCGCCCCGGCCACTGCCGGCTCTAAGGTCACCACCCCGTTGCCAGGCACCATCCTCGATGTCTTCGTCAATGTGGGCGATGCCGTTAAGACCGGTCAGACCGTTGTCCTCCTCGAGGCTATGAAAATGGAAAACAATATCGAGGCGGATGTCGACGGCACCGTCAAGGAAGTAAAAGTCCGCAAGGGCGACTCGGTCCTCGAGGGTGATGTTATGGTGATAATTGGTTAATTGGAATTGGTTCTCGAAAATTGACGTCAGAAAATTCTCCCTTTTCAAGTCAATATTCTTCATTTCAACAATTAAACAATTAAACAAAAAACAATTAAACATTCAAACTGATGAATATTTTAGCTTCTGGTGGCTTCCTTGAGTTCATGTCGACGCAGCTGGTGCAGTTTCTCCACTATACGGGCTTCGCCAACGTGGAATGGGGTCACATTATAATGATATTGATAGGTTTGATATTCATTTTCTTGGGTATCAAAAAGGAGTTCGAACCGTTGCTCCTTGTCCCTATCGGGTTCGGTATGATAGTGGGAAACATCCCCTTCTATCCCGGACTGAAGATTGGTATTTACGAGGATGGCTCGGTGCTGCATATCCTCTACCATGGTGTGCAGAACGGCTGGTATCCGCCTCTCATCTTCCTTGGCATAGGAGCCATGACCGACTTTTCGGCCATGCTCTCCAACCCTAAGCTCATGCTTATCGGTGCTGCCGCCCAGGTGGGTATCTTCGCCGCCTATATGGGTGCCCTGGCCCTTGGCTTCGCTCCCAACGAAGCCGGAGCCATAGGTATCATAGGTGGTGCCGACGGTCCTACGGCTATCTTCCTCTCCTCGCAGCTGGCTCCCGACCTCATGGGTGCCATTGCGGTGTCGGCCTATAGCTATATGGCTCTCGTCCCCGTCATCCAGCCTCCTATCATGCGCCTCCTCACCACCGAGAAAGAGCGCAAGATCCGTATGCGTCCTCCGCGTCAGGTCACTAAGCTCGAGAAGATCTCGTTCCCCATCTTGGGCCTCATCTTCTGTGCTTTCATCGTGCCTTCGGGTCTGCCCCTGCTGGGTATGCTCTTCTTCGGTAATCTCCTTAAGGAGTGCGGCGTGACGAAGCGCCTCTCCGAAGTGGCCTCCAATGCCATCGTGAATATTTGCACCCTCCTTATCGGTATTACGGTGGGAGCCTCCACACAGGCCACCACGTTCCTCACCGGACGCTCGGTGCTCATCTTTGCCCTTGGTGCCGGTTCCTTCATCGTGGCCACTTTCTTCGGTGTGCTCTTCGTGAAGTTTATGAACCTCTTCCTGAAGGAGGGCAATAAGATCAACCCGCTTATCGGTAACTCCGGAGTGTCGGCAGTGCCCGATGCCGCCCGTGTGTCGAACAACGTGGGTCTGGAGTACGACAAGACCAACTACCTGCTCCAGCACGCCATGGGTCCCAATGTGGCCGGCGTTGTCGGCTCGGCTGTGGCCGCCGGTATTCTTCTGGCATTCCTTCATTAATAAGCAAAAGAAGACAAAAAAGCCGCCCGTTAACGGGCGGCTTTTTTTGTCCTATTTCAATTCGAAGCATCGAGATATCGAAGCATCGAGATATCGAAGCATCGAGATATCGAAGCATCGAGATATCGAAGCATCGAAACATCGAATCAACAAAATTGATTTTATAGGCTGAAGATAATCTCTATCGGGTAATGGTCGGAGATGTACTTGATGCCATAATCATCGTCGAGGGTGATGAATTTCTCCAAAGTGACGTCGCGGACAAAGAAATGGTCTATCGTTGCCGGCTCCATTTTGCCAAAGGCGTTGAAGGAGGCTTTGGTGTCGGAGATGGGAGCAACAAGCCGGGCCATCTTGAAGCCGCTGGTATAAAGAGGATTGAATATAGGGCTTTCCATGCCTTGGTTCATGTCGCCGCCCACTATTACCGCAGTGCCGGAGGGCACCATGGAACTGACGGTTTTATTGATGAGTTTGATGGATTCTTTGCGAGCCACTTTGCCCACATGGTCGAGGTGGGTGTTGAAATACCAGAACTCTTTGTCGGTGGCACGTTGGCGGAAATGGGCTATGGTCACTGTACGCATACAGGCGGCATCCCATCCCATTGATACGCGCATCGGGTGCGGGCTCAGCCAGCGTGTATAGTATCCCAACAGCTCCACACTCTCCCGGTTGTAGTAGATTGCCATGTGCTCACCGCGTGTCAGCCCATTGTCACGTCCCACGCCGACGCGACGGTACTTTCCGGCGAATTTACGGTCGATAGCCGACAACTGGTCCAGTAGGGCTTCTTGCACGCCCATCACGTCGGGTTGCTCCTGTTTAATCATTTGCAGTACAGATGGCGCACGATACACCCAGGCATACTGGCCGTCTTCATTGGCGGCCCCGTTATACCGTATGTTAAAAGAGATCATCTTCACGCTTTGGGCATGAAGAAAACCTCCAGAAATCACGAAAAACACTATAAAAAGCGTGAATCGTTTCATTTCGTTACCGAATGTTTTTCTCTTTTTTGTTTGTTGATATTTTTTGTTAGTGGTTAATATAACGTAACAGCTGTTGAAATATTTTGCAAAGTTACGATTTTTTCTTTATTTACGTTGTTTTTTTTAATAAATCATAACACTTCGGTTGCTGTTGTTCGTTCTGATTATGTAGACACCTCTGTGGGGCATGGTGTAGACTGAATGGTCTGAAAGGGTTTTGCCGCTTATTATCAATCGTCCCATAATGTCATATATTTCAATCTGCTGTCCTTGCTGTCCTTGGATGCGGACGGTATTGCCGTCAACGCTTATACTGATGTCGTCCTCGCCATTGCTGATGCCCTGGGTTCTTTCGAAGACGCCAGTGAAAAGAGTGTCGCTGGTGACCATTATTAAACGTTCCGGGTCGTCGTTGACGAATTCGTAGGCGTTCCCGGTGTTGTGGTATTCCCCATCCAACCAGCCCCGGAAGATGTAACCTTCGGCAGGTATGGCTCGTATCAAGGTATAGGTGCCCCAATCGAATAAGCCACCGCCTTCTACGGTGTTCACGGTGTCGGCGCTCATCACGGTGACCGTGAATTGCTCGCCACTGCCACAGGGGTTGTCGATCACTCCTACATATTCGCTTTGTCCTTCTGCCGAGACGACATCGTTCCACACCGTGCCGTCGGCCAGGGTGATAGAGAAGCCGCACTCTTCGGGATAGCTGCCGCCATTCCAGCTCACGACGATAGGCTGCCGGCAAACGTGCACCGACTCGGTTTGCACGGTGCGGCAAACGGCCATAGAGATATTGGCTAACAGCGTTCCGTCGAGAGTGCTGAATGTCAGGTATGCCCCGTTCCAGGTGTCGCCATACACGTCGTGCATGGTGACCGTGATGGAACAGGAATCGCCTTGGCATTCCTCGCCAGCCGGCCAGTGCCTCTCGTAGGTGAAGGAGATACTGTCGCCGGCGTGGCTTATATTGGTGATATACATCGTGGTGTCTAAAGCTCCCCCTGTCAGCCAGGGCCGAGGGTCGGTCAGAGGGGTGAAGGCATCGCGTCCGGCGTCGGCGCTGAAGAAGGCCTGAGCCATAGAGCCCGACGTGGTGTCGTTGTCGCCTCCCGGCGCGAACAGATGCACCTCGTCGAACACTGTCTCGCCGTCGAAGTAGGCGTTGCCATTGTAGCGGCTATCGATGCGGTAGACAAGCAGGCCGCTTCCCGGCAGGGCTTGTTCAAACAATTCGTTGTAGTCGCGATATTCCAGGAAATAGCACTGACTCGGGTCCGAGGCTTTAATGACGTAGCAGTTGCTGCGTCCGTTGCTGTCGCCCACCGAGTGCAGGCTGTAGGTGCCGGACTCTTTGATTTCCGGCACGCTGTCGATCCAGTTGCCGTAGCGCATTTTCATGTACATGCCCATGTGCTGTGGCGGTGTGGTGTTGTAGCACATGAGGTCCCACGAGCCAACGGTGTTGACGCCCGTATAGTTCTCGTAGTGGTAGAGGTCGGGGGCACCCAGGGTGTGGAACATCTCGTGGCAGAACGTCGAGGTACTGAAGTAATGGCTTCCGCTGCCTTCCAGCTGCAAGTTGAAGTTGTATACCCTCTTCGTGCCCAGCATGACGTACCTGTCGAAGATAGCCCATTTGTGGGGCCACAGCAGGTCGGACCATCCTGTGAAGCTTCCTTTCAGCACAAAGCAGATATTGTCCACCATTCCGTCGTCATCATAGTCCAAGTTCAGGTTCTCGATCTCGGGATAGTCCAGGCTTACGTGGTTCACGGCGCGTTCTAAGAGGCCAAATTCCAGCGACTGACGTTGGTAGTCGTCTTGATAGCCGTCGGGGTTTGTAGTGGCGTCGTAGGGCAGGAAACGGTTGCGAGGGAGGCTGTCGCAGTACGACACAACGACATCGTCCGCCGGTTGGGGGTAGAAATAGGTAGGTATACGCAGCTGCCCATACGAGGCGCGCCAGAAATAGTTGTGCAGCGACACGGCGTCGGCTGTCGAGTCGTTGAACATTGCCTCTATGGAGCTGTAGGGTGTCGTAATCTCTTCGTCGTCGGCGAAGCGAATGAAGATGACGATGTTGTTGATTTTACCTCTGTTGCGTTGGAATGTTGTCTTTCGCTGAGAGGAGAGCTGAGGCTTATATTGGTTTGGTATTTGCCATGCTTTGATGCGTGCTGCCACGGTGGCTGGCGATTCTGCCAGGCCGGGCAGCAGCCCTTTGGCCGACGGGTTGTCGCGTCCCGCAATTAGGCTGGTGGGCTCCAGATGCCATTCGCCGTTGGCGTCGTCCACGCGCCGTGCATAGCAATACCATCCCGTGGAGGAGTTCTGCACTATGGTGTAGCCTGCCGCATCGTGAAGACGGTGATAGTATTCGTCGCCGGTGACATAGCAGCGCAGTGTGTCGCCATTGGGCTGCAGTCTCGCCACCGGCATATTGCTGACAAATGCCGCGTGTCCAACAAAGCAAACTGACAAGAGAAGAAGGAAAAGAAATGATTTTTTCATGAGCTTTTTTTATTTTTCGATGCTTCGATGTTTCGATGCTTCGATGCTTCGATGCTTCGATGCTTCGATTTTTCGATTTTTCGATATTTCGATGTTTCGATGTTTCGATGTTTCGATATTTCGATATTTCGATATTTCGATGTTTCGATTTTTCGATGCTTCGATGTTTCGATTTTTCGATATTTCGATTTTTAGTTTTTTTTTCAATTATCAATTTTCCCATAGACCGCTTTCTTCACCATCAGGCCTTGTCCTATGCCGCGGGCCAAAAGGTAGATCATAAAGGCAGCCCAGAGTATGTTGTTCCATGCAAATTCGCCGAGTGGAGCGTCATAAAGAGCTCGCAATCCATAATATGCGGCGAAGAAAGCCCCGGTAGCCATGAACATGGCGTTGCGCATGGTGCGTGATGCTGTGGCGCCTACGAAGATGCCGTCGTAGAGGAATGCCGCGAAGCCGCACACAGGAATTATCAGCGACCAGAAGAGGTAAGGCCGTGCGGCTTCTATGATGTTCTCCTTATCGCTGAAAAGGCGCAGGAACCATTCGCCGCAGAGGGCGTAGAGCAGGGTGAAGACCAGGGTGAGGGCCAGACCCCACACCATGATGTGTCGCACGGCGCTCTTCAGCTGCCGCAGGTCGCGTGCTCCTATGTAGCGTCCCACGAGTGCTTCGCCAGCGTAGGCGAAGCCGTCCATGATGTAGCTGAACAGGGTGAAGAAGAGCATGATGAGGTTGTCTACGGCAAGGATATTGTCGCTGATGCGGCCCGATTCGGAGGTGATGAAGGTGAACACCGCTGCCAGGCATACGGTGCGCAGGAAGATGTCGCCGTTGATGCGGAAGAAATGCTTCATTTCCTCCCAGCGAAGGGTCTGCCGCACGAAGTCGATGCTCAGATGCTTGCGGAAGAGCTTGCCGTAGCGTTGAGCCACAAAGAAGAGGCCTACGGTCAGGCCGCTGTACTGCGCTATGACGGTGCCTAAGGCCACCCCCTTGATGTCCCATCCCAGCACCAGAACGAAAAGGAGGCTGCAGCCAATGTTCACCAGGTTGATGAAGATGGCCATCCACATCGGCAGCCGCGAGTTCTGCATGCCTATGAACCATCCCTTTATGGCGTAGAGTCCCAAGGTGGCCGGGGCGGCCCAGATGCGGATAAAGAAATAGCTGAGAGCCAGCGTTATGACATTGTTGCTGCCGTTGAAGATGGCTTTGCTGAGGAGTGCTATGGGGTGTTGCAGGCAGAGGAGCAGCAGAGCGATGGCCAAAGCTATGGTGATGGCACGTAAAAAGACGCGCACCGCCTCGTCGAGGCGGCGCGCACCGTAGGCCTGTGCGGTGAAGCCGCTGGTACCCATACGAAGGAAGCCGAAGTTCCAGTAGATGAGGTTGAAAATCTGCGTCCCTATGGCTATGGCCCCGAGGTGTCCCTCGCTGATATGGCCCACTATGGCTGTATCCACCATGCCCAGCAGCGGCACGGTGATATTGGTGATGATGTTGGGCAGCGCCAGCTGAAGAATACGCTTGTTCATAAGAGCTTCAGACCTCTCTGTTGATTATTATCTATAGATTTCTATAGATTCTAGAATTTCTAGATATTCTATTCTATCTCACATTCCGCCACGTTGAGCACTTCGCGGTTTTCTTTTTTCGAGACGAAGGCCACGATATGGCAGTTGTCGAGATTCCATTCGGGGTTGACGTTCGAGGTGCTGAACAGAGCCACCCGCTTCTCGCCGGCGGCGCCGGTGCAGTCCACGTCGGCGCCCCACACGTCGGTGACTACACCGCGGAGGATATGGTTGTGTACGTATGCCGTGTCGCGGGTGTGGCCGTCGGGCAGCAGCTGCGTGGCAATCAGGCCGTCCTCAATAACGGCGAGGGTCACGGTCAGCTTGTCGGACAGCGATTCCAGAAATTCCAAGTCGACGGTCACGTCGAGGCTTCCATTGTTCCGGGCTGCTGCGACGCCTATGGCAACCTTTGCATCTTGGCTGATTATGGGGTCGATATAGGTGCTCAGGCTGCTGAAAGAATAAAAGATGTCGTAGCTGCCATCTTTCTTCATCCGGTTGACAAGTGCGGCGGGGGAGGGGCTGCTCGTAGTTCTGCCGAAGCCCTCGCTCCAGGAGGTGCCCACGGCGGTGCGTAGGTCGAGGCTGTTGGGGTAAGGGTTGCAGAACGATGATATTGAATCGTGGATGGATATGGCTATGAGTTTGCCGGCATAGTTGTCGAGGGTTGTGGCGATTTGTTCGTCGGCTGTCGGGCAGTTGTTGCACCGTACTCCGGTGAACTTTTCCAACAGGGCGCGTTGGCTTTTGTCGGCCACACCTTGTCCGGCATTCCATTCGCCCACGGCGCCGGCATAAACGGTGTAGGTGCCGTCGCTTTGCTGCTCTATTTTGTCGCACGAAACCAGCGCGGCGGTGGCGAAGAATATGATTGATAATGATATAAAGAATCTTTTCATGGGTTGTTGTTTTTTTTCGATATTTCGATGCTTCGATGCTTCGATGCTTCGATGTTTCGAAATTATTGTTATTTTAAAAGCTTGTTGTCAGGCTGAAAGTAAGGCCGTTGCTGGCGGGGACGTTGCGGCATACGCCGCCTATGCAGATGATGCCTTCACGCTGCTTGCCGTAGCCCACCTGAAGGCGTGTGGCCCCTTTGGTATAGCCCACCGAGATGTTGTAGTAGTTGCCGACGCCGTCGTTGTAGGCATACTGGTCGCTCAGCGACAAGAACCAGGAGCTTGTGAAGTTGTATTCCACCAGTCCCATAATCCAGTCGCCACAGCGCTTGTCGTCGACCTCGGCGGTGTATTTGCTGTCGCTGCCCATCCATTCGGCCTCGAAGCGGAGCACGTTCTTGCGGTTAATCTTCCAGGTGAGGTCGGCGATGAGCACGTGGTTGTGGTGGATGTCGCCGGCATGGGCTTCCACTACGGGGTTGAAAAGCACGTAGCCGTAGGTGGCTGTCAGCTTCAGCTTGCTGCTGAGTTTTTTTGCAATCTCGAGGCTGACGTCGCCATAGAAAGTCTCGCCGGTGCCGAAGAAGGAGGAGGTGTAGCCGTCGGTGCCTTTGCCGCCGACTATGGTGGTGTCCAGGCCGGTGATCAGCGAGGCGTTGAGGTGGACGTCGGTGCCATATTTGCCGCCGAGGAGTGTCTCTTTCTTGAATTTATACATGAAATCGCCCTGTAGGCCCATCTCGCCGGTGCTCTGTGTGGCGTAGGGGTACATGCTGAGGAAAGCGTAGGTGTGCTGTTTGGTGATGGCCGGCGTGTAGTTGATGTAGAGCATCTCGCCGCTTTCGCTGCGCACCGATTTGAAGCACATATTGTCCACACGCTTGGCCTGGATGTTGGCACTGAGGCCTTTCTGCGAGTAGCTGGCGCTGACCCATAGGGCCTCGCCGGGCTTGTAGATGTAGTTGTTCATCATGCTGGGATCCTGTCCTTTGCGTGCATATTCGGCCTGAAGTCCGAAGCCGCCGCTTGCGAGGTCTATGCGCACTGCCCCGGCGCCGACGTTCTTGGGCAGCTGCAACTTGTAGCCCGGAATGTCGCTCATCACCGTCTCGTCGCCTTCATATTTGCTTACGAACGAGGCGCCGAGTGTCAGGCGGGTCTTAGCCTCGCTCCATGACTCTACGAGGTCGTTGAGGCTGACCTCGCCGTCCACGCCGCGCACCAGACCGCGGGTCTCCCAATAGTAGCGTTGCTGACCCAAGACCCCCTTGAGGGTTATGCCTCTGAAAGGACGGTACATGACGCCGATGCCGCGGAGGGCGTTGTCGATGCCCAAGAAGCGGTCCTCATAGGCACGCAGCGTCATGCCGTTGCCGAACTGCTCGTAGAAATGTCCGGCTGTGACGGCGAAGTCCTGTGTTTTGTAGCTCACGAAATAGTTGGCTATGCCCTGACCGCTATATTTGCTGTCGAAGCCCAGCATGGGGCCCAGATAGCCCTCATAGCGCAGGCCGGCGCTGAAATTGCCGTTGGTGTAAAGAATGTCGGCGCGGGCGTTGGAGAGGATTTTCTCCGGCACGTCGGAGGCCCCGATGACACTGTCTCTGCGTGACATCTGGCCGTCCCACTGCACATTGCCCGTCACGTGGCCACCCATGATGCCCTGAGCCTCAGAGGTCGAGAAAGGAAAACTAAAAGCAGCAAAAGCTCCGGCCAATAAAAACAGCCTTATTTGTTTTTTCATCTGTTTGAGTTATTGATTATTAATCGAGATTTCGAAGCATCCAGATATCGAAGTATCGAGATATCGAGATATCGAAACTTCGATGCATCGAGATATCGAAGCATCGAAACATCGAGATATCGAAACATCGAAGCCTCAAGATGTCGAAGTATCGATTTCTTTGAATTATCCGTTTAAATCTCCTCGCCGTTGGCCAGTTTCTTTACCAGTTCGAAGAGCTCATCTTCGCTTCCGTCGACGTAGGCCGTGTGTTGCCATACTATCTCGCCCTTACCGTTGACGAGGAAGGTGTGAGGCACGTTGACGACGTTCATGGCGCGCTTGAAGTCCTGGTTGGGGTCGAGGTAGACTTCATATTCCCAGCCGTTGCCGTCGACGTGGGGACGCACCTTGGCCGACGAGCGGGCGTCGTCGATGCTTATGGCCACCAGCTTCACGCCGGTCTCGGCCTGCCAGTCTTCATAGACCTCCTTGATGGCGTTGAGCTCGCGGTTGCAGGGCTTGCACCAGGTAGCCCAGAAGCTGATGATCATGGGTTTGCCATCGTTTTGTATTACCGAGGTCTCCACGGTCTTGCCGTCGAGGGTCTTGATGGTGACGTTCTCGGGGAGTTTGGCATTCTGTGCCATGGCCATGCCGAAAAGCAGTGTGGCAGCAAAGGTTAAAATGATTCTTTTCATAGGTCTTTCAATAAATATGTTTTAAACTATTAGTGACTATTATTTAGTATCGCTATTCTTGATTTTCTTTCAAGTAGAGAAGGATGTTGGCGAGCCCTTGGCTATAGATGTTTTGAGGCATCTGTTTCAGGAGGTTGTGAGCCTGCGACAGATAGTCGTCGAGCAGTTCGCGGCATCTCAGCCATCCGTTGCTGCCACGCACCAAGGTGGCGATGGCCTCGATGTCGCTGTTGCTGAAGTCCGCGCGGTTCATCATGCTGCTCAGCTCTTGGCCTATCTCCTTGTCCTGCATGGCATAAATGATGGGTAGAGTGGCCTTGTGTTCGCGCACGTCGTTGCCTTGGGGTTTGCCGGTGGCTGCGGTGGGCAGGAAGTCGCGCATGTCGTCTTGCAGCTGGAAAGCCATGCCTAAGTAAAGTCCGAAGCGCTGCGCCCTGTCGATGGCTGCCTGGTCGTGGGTGGCGCAGAGAGCGCCGATCTGGCAGCAGGCCGCCATGAAGCAGGCCGTCTTGTCCTCGATGATGGTCAGGCAAGTCTGCGGCTCGGTGTCGTAGTGGTTGCAGCATTGCTGTTGCAGCAGTTCGCCTTGGCACATAGAGAGGACGGTATGGTTGATGATAGATGATATGCTGCTGTTGCCCAGCTCGTTGATGGTTTTCATCACCATGGCGAGCATATAGTCGCCATAAAGCACGGCGACTTTGTTGCCCCAGCGGCTGTTCACGGTGGCTATGCCGCGGCGTGTGTCGCTCTCGTCCACCACGTCGTCGTGTATGAGGGTGCTGTTGTGAAGCATCTCGATGGCGACGACAACGGAGTAGAGCGTGTGGCACTGTGCCGGGGCATCGCCTATGCCCATACATCGTGCCGTGAGGAAAGTCAGCAAGGGCCGTAGTTGTTTCCCTTGTCCGTGCGACAGATGCGTGCTGATGGACTCGATGATGTTGATATGGCTTGACGTTATCTGTCGATAGCGTTCGCCATAGGCATCCATCATGGGCTCTACAAGTTTTGTTATTTCGTTGATTGTCATTATTGTCTGTTCGTTGTTAAGCTGTTTGCTGTGGAGGTTACGAAAGCCACCTTGCGTTGCTGGTTGTCGGTCACTACCACCTGCACCACAGTTTGTTGTCGGCCTCTGCGAATTGGTGAGGCTTCGGCGATGAGGCGGTTGCCGTGTGCGGTGCCGAGGAAATGGACAGTCGACGATGAGGTGAACCACTGAAGCTCCACGTTGTCGGCGTTGTCAGCTTCTGCCAGCAGGGTGCTGTTGGCCACTATGGCCATGGCGAAGTCTGCCAGGGTGAAGATCACGCCTCCCATCACCGCCCCTTTGGCGTTGCGGTGCTGCGCCTGGAGGTCAAGGGTGCATACCACCCTGTCGGGCTCTACGCATTCGATAGCGATGCCGGTAAGGCGCGTGGCGTAGAGGTCGCCAGCGAAGACTTGTCGGGCGAGGTCGGTAAGAGAGGTCATGGCAGTTGGAGGCTTGCTATTTTGTTGTATAGAGGTTTTGACACCTTGCATAGCGGCAGACGCAGCTGGTTGTTGATGCGTCCCAAAATTTCCAGGAGGGCCTTGATGCCGCTGGGGTTGCCCTCCTCGAAGATGGCGTTCATCAAAGGCAGCAGGCTGTAGTGAATAGGCTGAGCTTTTTTCATGTCGCCTTTCAGTGCCAGACGTACCATGTCGGACATCTCCTTGGGATAGGCATTGGCGATGACGGAGATAACGCCGGAGGCGCCCAGGGCTATCATGGGCAGCGTCAGGGCGTCGTCGCCGGAGATGACGAGAAAGCCTGCCGGTTTGTTGCGCACAATCTCCATCACCTGGCTCAGGTTGCCCGAAGCCTCTTTGATGCCGATGATGTTGGGGCATTCGTGAGCCAGTTGTATGGTTGTCTCGGCGGTGATGTTGCACGAAGTGCGTCCCGGCACGTTGTAGAGTACCACGGGGACTGGCGACGCGTCGGCGATGTTCTTGAAATGCTGCACTAAACCGCGCTGCTGTGGTTTATTGTAGTAAGGCGTTACGGAGAGGATGCCGCTGATGCCGTCGAAATTGGTCTGGCTGATGGCGTCGGTGACGGCACGGGTGTTGTTGCCCCCCACGCCCAGCATGATGGGGATGCGTCCGTTCACCGTCTCTACGATGAACTGCTGTAGGGCGTTGCGCTCGCTGTCGGTCATCGTGGCGGCTTCGCTGGTGGTCCCCAGGGCCACGATATAGTCTACTTTAGAATCTATTATGTTGTTTATCAGCTCTTCGAGTTTGCTGAAGTCTATAGTCTCTTGTTTTCTGAATGGCGTTATCAGTGCAACGCCAGTTCCCGTGAATAATGGATTTTTTGCCATATAATGCTTAATTATTTATGGTTTAATACTGATTGTTGTTGTTGTTTCAATCGAGATATCGAAGCATCGAGATATCGAAACATCGAAACATCGAAGCATCGAAACATCGAGACATCGAAGCATCGAAGCATCGAAGCATCGAAGCATCGAATTAGAAATTATTTTTTTACCATTAATAAATACTTCACTATCTGTTCGATATAGTTGCGGAGGTCCATTTCGTCATCGCCTTGAATCAGCATGTCGTACATCAGCCTGTCGTTGTCGCCATCGGGTAAGGAGTTGTTCTGAAATCCCACCTTGAGGTTGGCCTCGGCCATGGCGGTGACATACCTGCCGAAGAAGTCGGGCTGCGAGGTGGCGTCGATCAGCAGGTCGTAGTGCTTGTCGACAAACGAGTCGATGACGCCTTCTTTGGGCAGTCCTAAGCGGTTGAAGTCGGTCTTCTCGTGGCAGATGACGGTCTTGGTATGTGAAAAGATATAGTTAATCTCGTAGTTGTCGGCCTGAAATCCGATGAGGTGAACCTCCTTGCCGCGGTTCTCTTGTGCTGAGACGAAGCGGTGCAACAGGTTCCAGTGCTCGGCGTCGCCAACGGTGAAGATCAGGCCAATGGTCTTGATGTCTTCCCAGTTATCGATGCGTTTGTCGCGCTGCTTGTTCAGCAGGTTGCGCAGTTGACGCTGTTGTAGCTTATTTTTAATAAATTCAAACATGATTTCTGTTGATATGTGGGTACCTTAAGGGTGGTCTTAACTCTCGATGTCCAGTTCCAGTTGTCTGTTGAGGTTGTAGCTTTTCCGGTGCAGGGGAGTGATGCCGTAGGCCTCTATGGCCTTGTAGTGCTTCGGGGTGGGGTAGCCCTTGTTGCTGTCCCATCCGTAGAGGGGATAGAGGTGGTGCTGCTCGTTCATGAAGTCGTCGCGGAAGGTCTTTGCCAGGATAGAGGCGGCGGCAATGGACATGTATTTCGCGTCGCCTTTCACGATGCATTGGTAGGGTATTCCATATTCGTTGATGAACTTGTTGCCGTCGATGAGCAGGAACTCAGGAGTTGTCTTCAGTTGACTGACGGCTTTGTTCATGGCGTGGAACGAGGCTTTTAGGATGTTCATCCTGTCAATCTCGTCGTTGTCCACGCTGGCCACAGCCCATGCCACGGCGTCGTTCATGATGGTTTCTCGTAGGGCATAACGTTGTTTCATGCTCAGCTGCTTGGAGTCGTTAAGGAGGGCGTTCTTGTAGTCGCCGGGCAGTATTACGGCGGCGGCATACACGGGTCCGGCCAGGCATCCGCGTCCGGCTTCGTCGCACCCGGCCTCTATTATTCCTTTATTGAGATAAGGCAGCAGCATTTGTGGTATGTGTGTTGGATTATATAATATTTTGTTTCAGCGGTTTTTATATTATTGCCGCCAAGAGCAGAAGCCAAAGTGACAGCTCGCCGACCCAGCGGCGTTTGCGGTCGGCCATGAGAAAGCCCGACATCACGAAGGTGAACGAGAAAGCCATCATCTGTGGGTTGCAGGGGAAGAGCTGGTAGTAGAGATGCATTGCCGCGGCGGCAAGCAGAGGAATTGTCATGATGCGTGCATTGATGCGTTGGTAGGTGAGCCGGTCGTTGCCACTTGTGAGATGCCACATCAAGGAGACAAACAGTAGAGCCAAGAAAATCAGGTTGGTGGCATCGCTGATATGGCGTATGGGGTGCATCTCAAGGTGGATGTTCGAAAGGTAGTATTGGACGAGTATGTGGTAGTAGTCCAGTTTGTCGGAGAGGTAGGCATAGAAGAAAACGACGATCAGAGGAGCCAGCAGGCCGAGCAGACTAACCACGATGTCGCGCCAGCGGTAGAGCTTGTAGGTGATGAAGACAATGATGAACGAAAGCAGATAGCATGCCGAGGGCAGCAGGCATAGCATAGCCATGCTCAGGAAGAAGGTGGCATTGAAGTTTTTGTTCGTCGCAAGAGTTATCGGCCCATCGGAGAGCAGTTGGCTGCAAGCGCCGAGAATCATGATGTTGACCAGCAGGGTGGGGGTGATGGTGAGCATGGTGCTGTCCCAGCTCATGGCAACGATGTAAACCAGCAGGGGTGTCAGGCTGTTAGGGTTGGCGATCTTATGGTTGGAGAGCATGATGTTCAGCCATATCCCTTGAGCGAGGACCAGGAGCAGGGCTATAGCCGAGGCCAGGCGAGGCATCGGCGACAGGCAGCTGTAGAGAAGCTCGTAGAGTGGCGAGAAAGTGGCTTCTGGAAGCATCGTTACGGGGGCTATAAAAGCCCTTGCCCACAATAAAAACACTGTGAGCAGTATGACAACTAACTGTCCGATAGTGGCTTTCTTGAAAAAAATCAGCATCTGTGTTTCTGTCTCATTTCTTCACCACTTTGGTGGTGCGCACTCCGTAGCGGTCGTGGACGCGGAGGAAATAGATGCCTGCCGGTATCTCGCTGAGGTCCACCGTGCTCTGGCCTGCCACGGTGGTTTCGCGCACCTTGCGTCCGTCGGCGGCGAAGAGCTCGGCGCGTTGTGGTTGGTCGCTTCCTGTCAGCACTGTCACGTGGTCGGCGGTGGGGTTGGGGTATGCCACAAGTTCGGGCGTGGTCACCGGTTCCTTACCCATGGCCAGCAGGCGGTCGTAGGCGGCATTTACACATTTCAGGGCGTCGATTTTGCCGTAGCCCCAGCGGGGGCTGATGCTGTCGTTAGCCGCCAGGTCTCCGGTCCTGATGTCGTTGCGGGCGGTGCTGAAGATGATGTCGCGTATTTGGTCCACGCTAAGGTAGGGGTTGGCCTGGAGCATCAGGGCCACGACGCCCGAGACGGCGGGGCACGACATCGAGGTGCCGCTCATTTTCACCCATCTGTAGCGATGGCCGAAGGCATAGTCGGAGTACACCTCGGCGTAGCTGGCGCGGTCGGCGGTGTCGTAGTAGTTGTAGGAGGAGACCACGTTGACCCCGGGGGCGGAGATCTCGGGTTTCCTGCCGCCACCTAAGGCGGGGCCGGTGCTGGAGAAATCCGCCAGGCCGCCGGTGTAGAAGCCCACGTTCGACTCGTGGTCGGCGTCGTGGGCCGCCACGGTGATGGCTTTGGCGGCACAGGCTGGCTCGCCGATGCCGTATTCGCTGTCGCCGTTGAGGGCTCCGTAGATGCCGCCGTTAGTGAAGTCGCTGCCCATATTGCCGGCATTGTTGGCGGTGTTGGCCAGGTTCCAGACGTTGACAAGGGTGCCGGAGTCGGCCATGCAGTACACCACCAGGCGGTACTTGTTGTTTTTGTCGACGTTGAGCAACACGTGGGGGCGTCCGTCAAGGGGGTTGGCCTCTTCGGTCATGATGTCGTAGCGGATGGTGTCGAAATGCGCGGCGTCGGTGGCTATAACCAGCTCGGTCTCAAGGTAGTCGATATTGTCGGTGGTGGCATAGGCTGGTGTTGTGTAGATGGTGTCGCCGTTGTAGGGCTTAAGGCCGAAGAAGACGGTGAAGTTGCCCCATCCGAAGTCGGCAGTCTCTGGCTCGCCCCAGAAGATCAGTGATTCGCCCACGCCTCCGGGGTACCAGGCAGCGACGGAGCGCATGGTGTCGTCGTTCTTGAAAATGTGGCGGAGGTGGAAATTCTCGTCGCCATTGTTGCCGCCGCTGGTGACGATGACCACGCCGGAGTCGGTCCATGCGTCGATGGCTTGGCTCAGCAGCGAGGTGCCGTCGATGGTGCTGAAGTTATACATGCCCCAGCTGTTGTTTATTATCAGGCGTTTGCCTTCTTCTTTTGCCACGCGGTACATCCAGGCGGCCTGGTCCATCCACGACGGTTCGTCGAGGAACCAGGAGCCCATGAGGTAGTTCACCTTGGGGGCCTGTCCTATGGCATTGCCGCCGATGCCGAGGCCGCCGATGATGCCGGCCACATGGGTGCCATGGGTGGCATGGCCGTAGAGGCCGAAGGTGTCGCATTTGGTGTCGAGAATCGACTGAGGGTCTCTGATCTCGGTGCCATAGTCGAAGCCCTCGGGGGCGGGTCCGGCGGTGCGGAAGTGGTCCCACACGCCCACTATGCGGAGGTTGTTCTTGCGGTTCAGGTTGGGGTGGGTGTAGTCAAAGCCCCAGTCGGTGATGCCCACCAGCACCCCTTCGCCGTTGAAGGGCATAGGCACGCCGAGGCCGGCCTGCACGCTGTCGGTGCGCGTGTCGAAGCGCACCTTGTCCATGGTGGAATGTGCGCGGTGGGCTACGCTGAACACCACGATGCCGGGCATCTCGTTGAGCAGGGCCAGCTTGTCGAGGGGCATGCGCATGGCCACGATGTCTGCCACGCGCGAGGTCACTTTGATGCCTATGGCTTCGGCGCGCCGGGCGTCGAACGTGGCGTCGACCTTGGCGGTGGCCCCGATAATATAGCTCTCGTTATCCTGACGCAGGGGGTAGCGGTCCAATAGCCGTTTGGACATCTGGCCGCCCTTCTTGGCCTGGTTGTAGTTATTTATCAACGCACGCGTCTCTACGGTGCTTCTGTTCTGCGCTATGGCTGTCAATGCGCTGAAGGCAAATAGGATGAGGAATATTTTTTTCATAGGGTTTGAGCTGTCAGATTTGTTTGGATTTCAAATCGCAGGCGAGGACGCCCGCGTACCACGTCGCATAAACACAGTTGTTTTGACTTTGTACCTGTCTGATTGTATCAACTTAATTTTTGATGATTGCTATATAATATATATCTTCTATATTTTCTAGATTTTTCCTTTCTTTTCGCGGGTGAAGAAAATGGCGCAGGCCATAGCCGCCAGCATTAGCAGCGAGATGATCAGCGTGATGGTGTCGTGGCGGTGGAGCGTCGGGGCCTCGTTGATGAACTCAATCTTGTGGTCGCCGGCGGGGATCACCATGGCGCGCAGCACGTAGTCTGCTCTGATGTATTCGGCGGGTTTGCCGTCGATGTAGGCACGCCAGTCGGGGGCGTAGTAGATCTCGGAGAAGAGTGCCAAGCGTTCCTTGTTGGTCTTGCTGCGGTAGGTCAGATGGTCGGGGTTCGCCGGGTTTTCGCGCACCAATACTATGCTCTCGTTGCTGTCGCGCTCGCCGCGCAGCAGAGCCTCCGGCACGCTGAATTTCGACTGGTCAACGATGGCGGTGCGGGCGGGGTCGAAGTTGTTCAACGCCAAGATCTCGGCATTGGCGTCGGGCACCATCTGCACCTCCTCCACCAGCCAGCAGTTACCCAAGGCCGTGGTGCGCTGCACCGGGGTGGGCTGGTTCTGCTGCAAATTGAGCATCAGGTAGCGGGCATTCAGCATGTCGAGCACCGGGTAGGGCTCCCCGACGGCCAACAGGGGCATACCGTTCAGGTTGCCTTTCATGCTTATCTGCATGTTGTTGACGTAGCTGTAGAGTTTCTGACTGCCGAGGTAGAAGTCTATGAGGTCCTGGTAGCGGCGCAGCTTGGCGGCGCTGTAGCCACCAAGCTCGTTGTGGAAAGCACTGGGGCGCGAGTCGTTGAAGGTGTTGACGGTGAGGTCGTAGACGCGGAAGTCGGCATCGCCGTTGGCTGCTGCTGTCTGGTCCAGCATCTGCTCCGCCGGGTTTTTGTGCAGTGCCAGACGCTCCGGAGCGGCGAAATTGTCTTTGTTGAGGTAACGACGGTCCACGCCCCAGAGGTCGAAGAGCACCAGCACGCCGATGATGGCCACCACCCAGCCGCTCTTTTTCAGCTTGTCGTTGACGTAGAGCCACAGGGTGGCGAAAGTCAGGGCCACGAAGAGGAGCGAGCGCCACGAGTCGCGCATGAACAGTCCGCGGCGTTCTTCGATGAGCATCTGCTGGAACATGGGCCATTGGTCGCCGAGCATCTGCTGATACTGCGCGTCGCCGGGCCCCGTGAAGCTCAGCTTCGATTTGGCCACGACCATACCTATTATGATGATACCACCCATGATGCCGCCCACCCAGTAAAGGATTTTGTTGAGCGTCGTTGTGCTGAGCCCTTCCGTTTTCTGGTCCCCTTTCTCGCTTTTCCGTTCAAAAATATTTTTCAGAGCCAAGACAGCCATGATGACCATCGTGGTGTTGGCCAACACCAGGCTCATCGAGGGGGTGCGGAATTTGTTGTATAACGGCATGTGGTTGAAGAGGAACTCGTTGATGGGCATGCAGTGGCGTCCCCACGACATGACGATGGCTATAGCTGTGGCGATGATAATCCACCACCGTTCGGGGCCTTTCACCACGCAGCATCCCATGAGGAAGAGGAACACTATGATGGCTCCGAAATAGACGGGACCGGAGGTGAAGGGCTGGTCGCCCCAGTAGAGAGGTGCTTGGCGTTGGCCGGTGCGCTGCGCCCACTGGCTGTCGTCGGCCACGCGTTCGCCCGAGCCGCCGCCCATGGCGCCGGGCACCAGCAGCGTGTAGGTCTCGCCAACACCATAGCTCCACGAGAAGGCGTAGTCTATGTCCAGTCCGCCACTCTGTGTGGCCTCGCTCTGCTTCTGCGTCTCGAGGCCCAAGTCGGCCGGGGTGACGCTGATCTCGCTGCCGCCGCGCATGGTGACGTCGGCATACTCTTGGTTGACGGTCAGGTGGCGGTAGTTGCCGCCCACGGCGAAGGCGCATCCCACCAAGAGCACTCCTACGCTGACGAGGAACGGCGCGAACCATTTGTCTTTCAGGGCGTAGATAGCGTAGGTGAATCCCAGCACTACGCCTCCCAAGGCGGTATAGAAGGTTATCTGAATGTGGTTGAAGGTTATCTGCAGTCCTAAGGCCAGCGTGAAGAGTATGGCGCCCCACACTACCTGGCGCCAGTTGACGCAGTGCAGAGATTTCGTGGCGTCGCTTCCCGCTGAGGCCGGCATGGCGGAGCGTTTGCTGTTCGTTCTCGCACCTGTCGCCGCCCTAATACAGAGCACCATACCTGCCAGTATGGGGGCTATCATGGCCATGGCCCATCCTTTGGTGATGTGGCCTGCCTCACATATAATAATATTGTAGCTGCCCAGTCCGAAACCCACGGCGCCCAGCAGGGCAAGCCACGGCGAGCATCCGAATGCTATCATGGCCACATAGAAGCCTATGAGGTAGAGCCACAGCATACCTATGTTGCGCTCCACCCCGAAGGGGCGCAGGATCAAGAGGGCTTTTAGAGGCGTGAATATCGAACTCTGGGGCTCGACGGCGGTCTGGTAGCCCGGCATACCGCTGAACATCGAGGGGTTCCAGTTGGGCGTGGTGCCGGTGCTTTTCGCCGCCTCGCGCTGGGCATGGGCCATGGCGTCGGCTTTTTGCATATCGCCCTGCACCACAACGTCGCCGCTCAAGACCGGTGCGAAATAGATGCATGAGACAATCAGCATCACCGCTATCGCTACAACATGGATTAGAATGTTTTTCGTTCGTGCTTTCATTTATTATGGATTTTCAGATTTCAGATTATTCAGTAATTAGTCAAATTTATTTGACATTTATGATAATTCACGGGCATTCATGGTCATTCACGTTCTATAAATAATTTCTGGATAATTGCTGTTTAATTGCTGTTAATTGCTGTTAAAAGAATATGAGCGTTAATTTTGACCGTTTACTTAAGATTAACGAGGCTCCTCAGCTCTTCACGGGATAGGCAATCCTGACATGGTAGATGCTCATCATGCGTTCTTTGAGGCGAGCGCGAATCTTGTCGATGTCTTGAAGGGTCAGTGGGCAGTTGTTCAGCTGGTTGTGTGCCATCTTGTCGTCCACGATGTGGTCCACCATCTTGTCTATGCTTTCCTTGTCGTGCTGCTTCAGGCTCTTGCATGCCGCCTCTACCGAGTCGACCATCATCACCACCGCCGTCTCGCGGCTGAAGGGGGTGGGACCTAAGTAGCGGAAGTCGGCGATATTGATTTCTTCGTCGGGGTGGTGCAGCTTGGCTTGGGCGTAGAAATAGCCCGTCACCGTGGTGCCATGGTGTGTGCGGATGAAGTCGGTGACCTCGGCGGGGAGGCGGTATTTCTTAGCCAGCGTGATGCCGTCGCGCACATGCTGTGTGATGATATGAGCGCTTTCTTCGTATTCAAGGTTGTCGTGAGGGTTGAAGCCGTTGTTCTGGTTCTCGGTGAAATAGAGGGGGGCCATGATTTTGCCGATGTCGTGATAGAGGGCGCCGACCTTGGCGAGGAGGGCGTTGCCGCCAATCTCGTTGATGAGGTCCTCGGCGATGTTGGCCACCTGGATGGAGTGCTGGAAGGTGCCGGGGGCTTTCTGCGACAGCTCGCGCAGGGCCGGCGTGTTGGTGCTCGAGATCTCGAGCAGGGTCAGGTTGGTGGTCATGCCGAACATGCGCTCGAAGAGGAAGATGAGGGGATAGGCCAGGAGGGTGAGCATGGCGTTGATGAAGAAAAGGAGGAAACGCTCCGGGTCGAGGCTGGCGAAGCTGGTCTCGGTGCTCAGCACGCCGGCGATGTAGATCGACGAGTAGGTGCAGAAAATCACGAGGGCCACGGCGAAGAAGCTGCTGCGCTTCTCGAAATTGCGTACCGAGATGATGCTCATCATGCCCGAGACGAGCTGGTAGAAGATGAACTCGTAGCTGTTGGGCACCATGTTGCCGATGATGATGACGGCGACGATGTGGATGTAGAGTGCCACGCGCATATCGAAGAAGATACGCATCAGGATGGGCACTATACACACCGGGGCCAGCAGCACCAGGCTGGGGTCGGTGCGTACCAGCAGGGCCACCACCGCCGAGATGAAGATGACGATGAAGAAGGCGAAGGTCACCTTCTTGATGTCGTCGAGCATCGGATGACGTATGTTTTTCAAGAAGATGTAGAGAGCCACGAAGGCTATGATGCACAGCAGGGCCTGGCCCACATAGTGCAGCGTGATATTGTAATGGCTCATCTTGCGGTTATGCTCTTCAGCGTCAAGGCTCTGCAGTGCCAATGCTGTTTCTTCGTCGATACGCTGCCCCCTCGACA
The DNA here is from genome assembly GCA_017446745.1 of Bacteroidales bacterium. GTDB lineage: Bacteria > Bacteroidota > Bacteroidia > Bacteroidales > P3 > Colimorpha. The sequence continues at coordinate 1,482 of JAFSQF010000041.1, read as the reverse complement.
CTATGAGGTCGCCCTTCTGCACCATACGGCTCGAGAAGTTCATCTGCGACAGGCGGCTGTCGAACTCCAGGTGGGTGCGGGCGTCGTCGTATACCGCTGTGGGCAGCAGCACGGAATCCACCAGTAGCTGAGCCAGCTGGGTGGCCGCCGCGCTGTCGCTCATCTCCTGCATCATGAAGTCGGCGACGTCGGACGACGACAGCAGCATGCTGCTCTCTATCTGCTTGCCGATGTTGCCGTTCAGTACCACGAGGGGCTGCCCCCGGTAGGCATCGGCCTCCGGGCAGTAATAGTGGCGTGACGTGTAGAGGTAGGAGAGCAGCCGTTGCGCCACAATCCGGTCGTTGTGGCTCAGTGTCCTCGAGGCCAGCCGCTGCACCGTCTTCTGGTGCGCCGCGCTGTCGAGATGGAAATAGCATGTCGACTGGGCGCGGATTTCTTCTATCTCGCGCTGGCTCTCATCTTCCGACTTGAGTATGGTGAGGTCGTAGGGGGCGTAGAGGTCGTCGTCGCGCCAGAACGACCCTACCGTCGTGTCATACTGTTCGCGCGAGTATTCGTCGGGGAACATCAGCAGTATTAGTGCCACGGTGGCCCCCAATAGCCCTATCAGGTAGACTATGCGCAAATGAGATACTATATATGATATAATGTTTTTCATCTGATTAAGTGCTTGTGAATTATATGTTTATTGCTATTTTGCAGACAATAAACCAACTTGCAAAGATAATAAAAAAGCTTTGTATACGAAAAATTTTTATTGCCTTGTGTTACTCTATTCAGTCATTGAGCCCCGTAGGTGTGAAGAAAGCTCCAGCGAAGCTTTCGATAGCGAAGCGGAGAACTAAATATAATAGCCGTGGGTGTCAACCCACGGAATACGATAATCTCTCCCCCATCCCAATCCCCATAGGGGATACCGTTCAATAGACAACGCCCTACCATTCCACTCCTCTTCTCCCAATCCCCGTAGGGGTGAAGAAAGCTCCTGTGGAGCTTTCGATAGCGAAGCGGAGAACAAAAATTCAAGTTTCGCATGTATGCGAAATATTTGATATTAAGTCGCCTATGGCGAGAAATCTTACAAATCTACTCAAATCTAACAGATAAAAATTGAAAGATTTGAAAAGATTTGCAAGATTTCTGTCGCGAAGCGACACTCATTAATTGGCGAAGCTGGGAAGCTTCCCTGTAGGAGGTCGGGATTCCCATCCCGACCAATGCAACGACACCCCACCACGTTGCATTAGCGAAGCTGGGAAGCTTCCCTGTAGGAGGTCGGGATTCCTATCCCGACCAATGCAATGATACCCCACCACGTCGCATTGGCGAAGCTGGGAAGCTTCGCCTCCTACAGCAAGGAGCCTTTACAAATCTGGTCAAATCTAACAGATAAATATTGTAAGATTTGAAAAGATTTGCAAGATTTCTGTCGCGCAGCGACACTCCTTATCACCAACATAGAACTTGCGAAAGTTGAGT
>JAFSQF010000040.1 GCA_017446745.1 Bacteroidales bacterium | reverse complement strand
TCCAGGCCAACATTGATGTGGTCAAGGTCTACATCACCAAGACCATACGGCTTAACGGCGGTGCCATCCTCGCACCATACCAGATTACTCGCGGCAGCCTCCCCAGCATTGGAATGGCCAAAAACGCCTCCAACATCCTCGGCAGCAGCGTAGCCCTCGGCAGTCGCGGCCGCCTCTATATCCTCGACGAACCCTCCACCGGCCTCCACGCCAAGAACATCGAACTGCTGCTCACGCTCCTGCGCCGCCTCGTCAGCGAGGGCAATACCGTCGTCATCGTCGAGCACCGCCTCGAGCTCATCGCCCAGGCCGACTGGATTATCGACCTCGGCCCCGACGGCGGCACCTCCGGCGGCGAAGTCGTCTTCCAAGGCACCCCGCAAGAGATCATCCATTGCGACCGCTCGAAGACAGGACTGTATCTGAAAAACGAACTTTAGTAAGGTACTTGAATATTTACCGCCCCGCGTGGAAGAACGCGGGGCGGGTTTTTTCTGCAACCTGCACAATAATCAGACTCTTGTTGCGTTATAAGGTCAGAAATCTTAAAACGAATTACCATGGCAACAATAACACTTGAATACGACGGACGCAACAGAGCCATCAAGCAGCTGATTGGTGTGCTGCTTACCCTTGGCGCAAAGGAAAAGAAAGGCTACGACGACACGATGCAGGCCATCGCCGACTACCGCAGGGGCAACGTCACCGTATGCGACAGCTTCGAGGACTATCTCAAACAGGTACACGAATGAGGCAGATTGTCTTCACGTCGCAGTACAAGCGCGACCTCAAGCTGGCGCTCCGCCGCAAACTGCCCGAAGAGAAGCTCAACGAGGTCATCAAACTGCTGGCCAACGACCAGCCATTGCCGGCCGCCAACAAAGACCACGCGCTGAAAGGCGAGTTCCGCGGCTTCCGCGAGTGCCACATCCAACCCAACTGGCTGTTGATGTACCGCAAGGACGACCTTATGTTGCAACTTGTGCTAATGCGTACCGGCACTCACGCCGATTTGTTTGGAATGTAGAACAATGATGAAACGCAATGCTCATAAGGTGCTGATTATTTCCACACCTCACGGATTTACAGTTGTAAGCGTCGGGGTTAATTCCTCGTTTTGTTTGTTTAATTCACTCTCTGCCGCAAATCTGCGGCGGAGCGGGATGGTTTTGTAATGTTCAAATAACCGATTTATAAATCTAATACGTATCAAAATGAAAAAATTAATCATTCTCGTTGCACTTGTCTCTATCAGTGCAATCTCCTTCGGTCAGGTAGAATACAAAGAAGTTGTATTTGAGAACAACGCTTTCTCCCATGTTTTTGAAACCACTGTTGGTGTCTCCGACCAATACCGCAACGCAAAACAATGGATAGCCAAGACATTTGGAAGCTATAAGGAGGTTGTACAACTTGAAGATGAAGAGGGTCACAAAATAATACTCAAGGGTAAAATGGCATTGCCAAATGAGAGTTCCGTCCCATCTACTGGATGTATACTTACGGACGAGATTACTGCCTCCTTCACAATGACGATTGATTTTAAGGAAGGAAGGTACAGGGTGAAAATAGAAGATGTAAGGATCGGTATTATCGCAAAAATATCTTGCTTCATGGCTGATGATGAAACAGAAAGATATAATATGACTTTAGATGACTATTTGAATTGGAATAAGCGAGAGAATACTTCGGACACTTTCCTTCGGATTAAGACCAAAGACCTATTGAATTCTTTGAATAAGGACATTAACACTGTTGATGATTTCTAATAGATGAAGAAAAATGACCCAATAATCAGAAAATGCACCAATGCTGAAATGCAGAAGATGCTTGATGGATGCCCAGAAATACTGAATGAATTGGAAAAGAAATACCAGCATCTGTTAATAGACGCATACGATGCAATTCTCCCAACCTACGGAATGAGTTTTTTTGCTTTCCCCGTGTATAAAAATGATTACAATGATGATATTGCCTATTTCAGCTATCGGTACATGATTGATAACAACAAGTATGAAATGTCGGGCGACCAAGGATACAAGACTATGGCAGACGCCCAGTTGGAAGCGGTACACGAAACAATGTATGAACTACAGAAGAGAATTAGAAACGGGCAAAATGTGTCATTGTAGCCCCAAATGATTTTGAAAACGGCCAATGTAATGCTGCAATAGGGCCAAAGGGTTTTGAAAAGGGGTGTCGCGGGGTGCGAAAGTGCCAAATTGATTTGAAAGAGGGTGTCAAAGGTTGCAAAAGGGCGTTTGAAAATTGAAAGAGGGGTTTGCAAGGTTGCAAAAGGGTGTTTGGAAACGGAAACATGGTTTTGAAGGGCGACAATGGGGCGTTTGAAAAATGAAACATGGTTGTGCAGGGGTGCAACGGGATGCTTGAAAATGAATACTAATCAAAAACAAGTTACAATATGGATACTGTAAAATTTGACGAAAAATCGTTGAGCCGCTATCCGGTGGCCTTTTATTTCAGCGCCGTGGAGGCGTTCGGCAAACGCATCGGCGCGGTGGAGTGCGGCTTGGAGCGTTTCCGGCGGATGCGCGACGAGTACGATGTGCTGTTCAAGGCTTTCGACGAGGCGTACAAGCGGACGCAGAAGAGCGAGCTGACGGAGAAAATCGCGGCCCTGGACAAGGAGCGGGACGGCTACGCGTATGTGATGCAGAAGGTGGCCGAGCTGTGGGAGAAGAAGCTGGAGGACGAGAGCCTGGCGGTGCACGGCCGCAGGGTGTCGCAGGTGTTCCGCGACTACAGCTTCCGCACGTCGGAGGCGCTGGTGGCCGAGAACGCCAAAATCCACAATATGGAGCAGAAGCTGGCGGACCGCGAGCTGACGGCCGACCTGCAGATGATGGGCCTGACGGAGCTGAACCGCCGTCTGCTGAGCCGCACGGAGCAGATAGAGCAGCTGATGGGCAAGCGCAACGAGGAGAAGAGCGACGTGGTGGTGGGCGAGCTGAAGGCGGCGCGCGAGAAGCTGGACGGCCACTACCGCGCGTTCATCACCTACCTCAACGCGGTGCAGGAGCTGCAGCCCGAGGAGAGCCTGTCGAAGGCGGCGCAGTACTACAACGCCGACCTGGCGAAAATCGAGCTCCAGTACCAGCAGAGCCGCAAGAAGGGCGGCAAAGACGAGGAGCCGGAAGAGGTCGCCGAGCAGCCGGAAGCATAAGCCACAACGACAACAATGAGCGATGCCCCGCCATTCGGCGGGGCATCGCTGCTTTTAGTGTGTCGATGCAGGATTACATCTCGGAAAGCTTTTTATAACCTTCGTAACGGAGTTTTGCATTTCTTTCCGTGGCGACGAAGAGTTCTTCGGCCTCCTGGGGGAAGGTCTTCATCAGGGAGTTGTAGCGGACCTCGCCCATAATGAAGTCGCGGAACTTGCTCCAGTCGGGCTCCTTCGAGTCGAGGTGGAAGCCGTTCTTGCCAGCCTCTTCCTCGGCGGGGTTGAAGTGCCAGAGGTGCCAGTAGCCGCACTCGACGGCTTTCTTCTCCTCGTTCTGCGTGCGGCCCATACCGATCTTGATGCCGTGGTTGATGCAGGGGGCGTAGCAGATGATGAGCGACGGGCCGTGGTAGGCCTCGGCCTCCTTGATGACGTTGAAGTACTGGGCCTGGCTGGCGCCCATAGCCACCTGCGCCACATAGACGTAGCCGTAGCTCTTGGCAATCATGCCGAGGTCTTTC
>JAFSQF010000039.1 GCA_017446745.1 Bacteroidales bacterium | reverse complement strand
TTCGGAATGGGTAGTGGCGATAGCCGAGTTTGTCGTAGATGTCAGCCGCGGCTTTGGTGGGCAGGCTGCAGATGCGTGTTTCGACCACATCGTCAAATCTATGTCATAGTATAGTGATATCGAGGGGTATTTACCATGCTCACGCGCGACGCGCTCTATGTCCACCATGGCGGGCAAGGGCTTGGGGTCCGCGGTGTTGCCCTCGAGTATGGCCGAGTAGCGTATGAAGCCGTCGGTGTTGATGCACAGCGCAAGCACCAGCAGGCGGCAGTCGCTGCGCTTCTCCTTGCTGCGCCCGAATTTGGCCTTGCGGTTCGCGGCCTTGCGCCCCTCGAAATAAAAATTCGTCAAGTCGAAGAGAACGTTTTCGTTAAGCCGAATGCAGAGGGCAAATCACGAAGTGTTTGCACTATGCTGAGGCGAGAAAACGACCCTTGAAAAGGAACATTATTTCATGCGCTTTGGGTAGTACAGACCGACTTTTGCTTTTTTGCAGACTAAGTATTATTATAGATCAATACTTTACAAATCTGATTGGTTGATAAATGCCCCCCAAAAAAATCAGGGTTGAACTTGGGTTAGGTACATTCCACCCATGCCGCCCATTCCACCTATGCCGGGATTGGCGGGGTGCTGAGGTTTGTCGGACTGGCCGACGCCATAGCACGGGTTCCTTGATGTCGCAGAGGACGCACTCGGTGGTCAGCAGCATGCCGGCGATGCTGGCGGCGCTCTCAAGAGCCACACGGCGAGAGTTCACAGGACTCTCGCTCCTTGGCTGGGTCGATGACGCCGCTCTGGAAGAGGTTCACGTACTTTTCGGCGCAAGCGTTGTAGCCGTGGTCTGAGTAACCGTTGGCGTAAGTGCCGCCACGGTTCCCACCGTTCTTCACTTCGTTGACGATGACGCTACCATTAAGACCGGCGTTTGCTCCATTTTTTATGTTTTATTTTGTTCAAATATGTATCGTAGGCCATGTGGAAAAAATGGCCGGGATGATTAAATTGTTATTTTAAATAATTGATAAATAATACTATATAAATATGTTTGATTTTTTTTGTTTTCATTTCGAAATTTAGTCTTATATTTGCATCGCATTTTGGCGCGAGTTTAGCCAGAATTTCTCATAAAGCATTTGTATAGGTCTACCTTTAGAAATTCGCCAAATTTTTATCCTAAGGACTTTAATACTGATGCCTTGTTTTATTTGCCTTTATGTATAGGTTTAAACTTACTGCATATAGGAGGCATAGATAAGGTGCAGAATTGGTTTTACTTAGGGAAGGCGTTTGGCGATGCCTTAAAGGTGTAGAACTGACAGCTACTTGGTTCTATGCTTTTTTTACACTCCCTTTTCCGCCGCTTCCCATGCTTCCTTTTCTATGTTTGAAATATTTTGTTATTAAAGAATTGTCTTACAAGTTATATTTGCAGTAAATAATTTAAAACCAATACATAATTTCATGTCTAACGAATACAAGCAATGTCCAAATGGACATTATTACCAAGGTGACCATTGCCCTTTTTGTAAGTCGGTTGGCAATGATCAAGGCTCTATTACAACCCAAAAAACAGAGATTTTCAACAGTCCCGATGGGGGACCACTTCGCCCAACCGAGAATTTTAACATCCCCGAAAACGCACCGACATCAAATTCGCCATATGCTACCCCTCGTCCGGCTGCACAGGCCAACGGCGGCGGAAAGACAACTGTTATCGACAATCAACAGGCAAATTATAATCCTTCAGGGTATAATAGCCAGTCATATACACCACCGTTCAATGCTTATGGCAATGGTGGCGCTTCAATGTCGGGACGTACAGTTTTTGGCGATGACGACGACACACCTTACGGCACGCCCATGCAGGCCAATGCCAGTGCTTTTCGCGAGATGCGCAAATTCGTAGGCTGGCTTGTGAGCTATTCATTAGACCCGATGGGCGTCGACTTCAAACTATACGAAGGACGTAATATCATAGGGCGAGACCAGGATTGCAGCGTCACCGTAAACGACAATTGGGTATCCTCCAAACATGCAGTCCTCCTTTTCCGTGCCGGAAAATATTCTATCACAGACAGTCAGTCATCTCACGGTACATTTGTCAACGACCGAGACATCGAATTAGAGCCCTGCTACCTTTGCGATGGGGATCTTATTCGCATCGGACATACAGTCTTCAAATTCCGCTCCTCATTATGAATAGGTTTTTTCTTTTCGGGTTCTTACTTTTCCACTGCCTCGTGGGTTGGACGCAGCCTCAGCGTGGCTATCAGGGAATGTATGACGTCACCGACTTCCCAACGGTCTCTTTTGTCTGGAACTCTGCCGACCCCGACCTGATGGAGGCCGACCGCTTCGCCCTGTCAGAAAATGGGGAGCCTCTTGCTTTCTCACTTCAGGCTCTGCCTGTCGACCAAAGTGTCCATTTCAACAAAAGCATCTTGATTCTCTGGGAGGATATGGTAAGTCACAGCAGGCAAACGGAGTTCACCCGCCAAATGCTCACTCGTTTCTTCAGAAGCAAAGGAATCCAAAAGTCTGACTGTTTCAACATTGCCGTCTTCAATCGTAATCGCGACTCCAAAGCCGGCGTGCTTACCCTGTTGATGGACCACTTCTCCAACAACCCCGCCAAAATTGTCGATGCCCTCGACAACTACCGTGGTGGCAATGAGACTTTCTCCGACTTTCCAATGCAAAGCGACCTCTACATGGCCATCAACGAGGGTGTTGACATCCTCAAGAAGCAGCCTCTCGACAGGGCCGGTGTTATAATAGTAGTTACGGCGGGGCTCAACATGAAGGCTTCGGGAGCCTCCACCGAGATGGAGACAGTTCGTCGTAACGCTCTTGAGGCCGGTATCCCGGTCTATGTCATAAAGTATCCCATTTCTGGCAACACTCCTGAAGTCAACATATTGGCAAAGTCCACGTATGGTCTTGTCGCCTCCACTGTTCAAGCCGATTCCGCATCTAACGCTTTGTCTGGTTTCTATGGTCTTTTTGACCGCCGTCTTTATGGTCGTAGTTACCAGTTCACCTTCACAACCAGCTCGCAGCGCGACGGTAAGATGCATCGCCTCCGCTTTCTCGCAGACAGGGTGGATTACCGCATACCTCCCTACAAGGCTCCCAATCCTACTCTTGGTCAGTGGCTTTCCAGCCATATTGTCCTCGTGGCACTGCTCGTCGTTTTGCTGGCAGGCATCGTTCTGCTGGTACTCTACCTTGTGAAAAACAGTAGACTGAAACGTCATCAGTTTGAGGAAGACCTCAATGCCGAAATGCTGCAAAAACAACGTGACAGCGAGATGCGAAGCCATGACATCATAGAGGGAATGCGCCGAGAGCAAGAGGCAAAAGAATTTGCTGCCAAGCAACAGCAAGAGCAAGAACGGCGCGAGGAGGAAACGCTGCGCCTTACAAGCCTGATGCAGAGTAAAAATCTTTACCCTCGCCTACAGTGCAAGGTTGGAAATAGTGTTTTCTCCTATTCCATCACCAAACCTCGGGTCACATTAGGGCGTAATGACGATAATGACGTGGCATTTAGTATGCGCAGCGACACTTTCGACAATATGACGGTCTCTGGGCTTCATGCCGAAATAGTCTTTGATGGTGCTGATTTTATGCTGGTTAACCTCAGTCAGTCATATACACAGGGAATTATTGTCAACGGACAGCTTGCCATGCGCCATCCTCTTCGGGGCGGCGACGTGTTCTGCCTGGGCGAAGCCGTCATCTCATTTTATCTATAGAAGCATTGTGTGTTCAACCTATTAATAGATATATCATAATGAAAGTAGTCACTATCGGAAGAAGTCAGGACAACGATGTCACGATTGCCGACCAGTTTGCTTCACGGCATCATTTGCAAATAATTTGTCACGACGATGGCCATTATTCTCTTTCCGACTTCGGCAGTTCCAATGGCACTTTTGTCAACGGAAATAGAGTCTCTGGCGAGATTCTCCTAAAACCCACCGATATTGTTCGCATCGGCAACACGACGATACCCTGGATGTCTTATTTCGAGGTTCAGGCTCAAATACCACATACAGAAATCAACGAGGATTCGGAGCCTTTGGCAGTGACCCCGACTGACGATGCTACCGCAGCCTCAGAGGCGTCTGCAGAGCGAACAACGGTGTTTTTTTCCAGCACAACGACATCGGTCGTCGTGTTGGCCCTATCGTCGCTACCTATTATTGTGATTATGTGCATGGGTGGATGGCTGTTCTTCGTGAGGCTGTTGATAGCGGTTGTTTTGGGTGGCCTGGCTATCTTTTTTTCCAAAAGAGCTGATGCAAAAGTCGTCGAGAATGATGGAACGAAAGCAATGAAGTTCGCCAAAACGGCACTTTCGCTCAACGTTGTTCAAGTGATATATGGCATTTTCTCGTGGGTAGGATTGGTACAAATCATAATAATGACAGTATAGATTAATCTATTATAAAAGTAACGTTATGGGTCTAATAACAGGAAACGAAAGCAAAATATTTGCCAAAGGCGTAATTGGTAATGTCCGCAAGGCTCAGGAGGATAGCAACGGTTACAGGTTGGGTACACCCAATGGCGACCTCTTTGTGGTGTGTGACGGTATGGGTGGCCATGTGGGTGGAGCCATGGCCTCGGGCATAGCTGTCGACAGCATTGTCAATTATATAGCATCGCAGAAGTACCCCACGCCGGTGGAGGCCATGGATGGCGCACTGCAGTTTGCCAACACTCAAATTCTTGGGCATGCCACCAACCATCCCGAATACAAGGGTATGGGTACCACGGCGTGCATCCTTCTTCTCAACGACGACGGTGCCTGGATTGCCCACGTGGGTGATAGTCGCATCTATCTTTACCTTGCTAAGGAGAGGGTTCTGCATCGCATCACCAAGGATCACTCCTACGTCCAGACGCTGGTTGATGCGGGCGAGATAACCGACGACCAGGCAGAGCATCACCCCAATAAGAACCGCATCCTCAAAGCTTTGGGCATCCGGCCGGAACTAAGCCCCACGTTCAACTTTGAATCGCGCCCTATTCACCCTAAAAATGGCGATATATTCCTCATCTGTAGCGATGGCCTCAGCGGCATGATTCCCGACCGTACAATCGAGGCGGTACTGGGCGAGAATCTCACTCTGCACGAGAAGGGCGAGCACCTTATCGAACTGGCCATGATAGGCGAGACAGTAAAGCCAGGAGGTCAGGACAACTGCACGCTGCAGCTTATCGAAATAGACAGCAGCAACTGGATGGAGAGTCAGTTCCACAGCTTCAACCCCCAGCCCACTCCTCAGCCCGTACATCAGCCCTTCTCTTCGACTTCTTCTCAGCAATCACACCCTCCACTCCAGCAACAATCCCACCATTACGGTAACCCTCAAGACGGCGATACTCACCAATCTTCGTCATCAGCCCAATCGAATTCCGGCAAATCAAGGAAGAAAATCTTTCTCCCTTTGGCTGTTATCGTTGTTGCTGCCGTTCTCATCGCATACTTCTTTGGGAGTACAGCCTCAAACGCAAGGAAAGCCGAGCGTATTCAACAGGAAATCGACCACTTGCAAAAGGATTCCGTTAAGTACAACGACGAGTACAACAAAATGTATAAACAGTATAAAAGGTTGGAAAATCTAAAAAACACATCTGCTGAAAAAATCGACGCACAGAAGAAATGTGAGGAATACAAAGCAAAATATGTAGTTCCCGTCAACGACTCTCTCGCTGTGCTGCGTCGACACCTCAACGACTTAAAGAAAAACAAAAGAGATGTAGACATCCCGGAAACGGAAATCTGATGAGCTACGCTTTCCCAATTATTTTTTCTAATACTTTTCGCTATGATTGTCAAAACACTTGGAAGAAACCCCGACAACGATATTGTCATCAATAATCCCAAGGTTAGCCGTGTGCACCTCCAACTGGTTCGCGACGACGATGGCAAATACGTCGTTGTCGACCTTAATTCTGCAAACGGAACTTTCGTTAATGGCTCCCGTATTTCCGGTCATGCCGCCATCAAACCAGGCGACAATCTCGTTGTTGGCGACATCCCGATTCCGTGGCTCGACTATTTCACCACCGACAATCTGCCGGATGGCAATCACACGAGGCAAGAATCTTCCTCTCCTGCACCCAAGCGAAAGTCTTCTCGATCTAATCGTGTGATAGTTATCGCTGTTGTTGCGGCTTTGGTCGTTGTTGTCGCAGTGGTGCTCTTCTTTGTCGTCAGGAGCAAGCAAAGTGAAGAGGATGCGCGTCGCATGGTTCAGAAGAACGAACAATATCACAACCTTGAAAAAGAAATCAACGATGCCATTGTCGAGGCTGCCAACGCCAATGCTGAGTACGAGGCAGCTCTGCGGAAGGCTGCTGAAAGCAATTCGGAGAGGGACAGGCAAGAGGCCGACTTGCTGAAGATGCAGGCTGCACAGGCTAATAGTAAAGTCAACGCATTGAATTCGGACAAGAAAAAACTTGAGAACCAATTGAAAGGTGAGCAAGACAAAGTGAATGAATTACAGGCTGAGAATGATAGGGCAAAAAAGGATGTACAGAATGCTGAAAATAAAAGTCGAAAAGAAGCAGAGAGAGCCAACGTCGCTGAACAGAGAGCCAACGACGAAGCTCAGAAAGCCTCCGATGCTGCTTTGCAGGCGAAGCTCACCACCCAATTCTACGAAGCTCTAAATAAAGCCCGCGACGACAATCGCCTCAAGGAAGTTTGCGTGGCCTTGGGCATCGAAGCTTCCAGAAAAGAAAACGAGTGCTACCGAAAAATTGTCGACACTTTCAGCAAGGCCGTCAGCAACGACAAACGACAAGCAATTATCAATACCATTAAAAAATCCAAAGCCGATGAATGACTTGCCTCACATCGCCAATTATCATGTCGACCGCCTTATTGCCGAGGGAGGTACTGCTAAGGTGTATTGGGGTATCGATCTCCGCAGTGGCTTCCCTGTGGCTATCAAGGAATTGAAGCTGCGCCATATGAGCAACTCGGCAGTGCGCGAAAACTTCCGCAACATGGAAACGCAGTTAATGCTCTACGCACAGCATCCCAACATCCCAAAGCTGGTGGACTTCATCGACCTCCCGGCACAGAACCAAATGTTCCTTATCATGGAGTTCATCGATGGGCGCAGCCTGGAACACTATATCTATCGCGAAATAGGCCTCATCCCTGAACAGAAGGCGCTCCCAATTTTCTTAGAGATTCTGGACACCGTGGCTTTCCTGCATCGCCTGCGCATCCCACACCTTGGCATCAACGACGGAGTGCTGCATTTGGACATCAAATCGAACAATATCATGATGACTCCCGAAGGGAAAATAAAACTCATAGACCTCGGCATCGCTTCGCGCATGGGTTCGGAGAGCAGCACGGGCTTTGGCACCCCGGCCTATATGCCCCCCGAACAGTCGTCTGGCGGGCGCCTTGGAAAATACACCGACATTTTCTCACTTGGCGTAATGCTCTTCGAGATGCTCACCGGGCGTCTACCTTTCTCGTCCGACAACCCCAACCCCCGACAATACCGGCACGAGATTATGGACAAAATCCGCTTCCAACCCACCCCTCTGATGAATCAGTTTTACCCACATATCTCTTCCAAGCTTCAGTTCATCGTAGAATGTGCCCTTGCCAAACTCCCTGAAAGGCGCTACCAGTCGTGCGAAATCTTCGCCAACCAGATTCGTGCCTATATGAGTGAACGGAAATGAATTATAGATTTCATGCAACAATTAAAAAGTTAAACATTTCAATACCGACCCTTGCCTCATGAAAGAGTTAACCATAGGAAGACATCCAGACAACGATATTGTCATAGACAGCCCTAAGGTGGGGCGTCATCATGCCAAAATTGTTTCCGGCGACGACGGCATTGTCCAGATCGTAGACCTCCAGAGTGTCAACGGCACTTTCGTCAATGGACGCAAGGTGAAATCGCCTTTGCCCATACGCCCGGGTGACCGTATTATGCTCGCCAATGTCCCTCTACCTGGCAATTGGAATGAAATTTTAGCCAGCCGCAAACCGGCTGCAAGCCATCCGAAACCTGCCACCCCGACACCTCCTCCTCAACAAGCCGCACCGACGGTAATCCCCGCGTCGGTGCTCTACGACTTCACCACCGATGTCGATGCCATTTTCTCTTCCGAGACAACCAAGCTGAAATCCATTATAGATACTTTCAGATCAGAGGAACTCCCCGTCCGGCGGCACTCCGCTCCTCGTCATTTTTCCGAAGATGTGCTGGACCTCCTTATCGAACGCTACGACTTCGTCGGTTCTCGAATCGACGGACTGTTGAAAAGGTTTGAGAAAGAATGCTCGACGTTCCAGGAGAGCTATGAGGCAGATATGAAGAAGCTGGATGTGACATACCAGTTCCGCCTCGCCGGCAGCCGCGGCGAGGCGGAACTGGCCGCCGCTTTGGCCGAGGTGGACCAAAGGAAGGACCTCATGCATCAACGCCTCACCGAAATGCGCAAGACGGTACTTCCATGGGTCAACGCTATCATCGACGATTATTACACCAAAAACCCACCTTTCTTTGGGAGACGTATGGAACTGGCCACCGCCGAGTCGGATGTCTGGGACACTTTGCCGCGCAGCTCGGTCGACATCCAGAAGACGTTCCTGCTCGGCATGAAGACGATACACTACAGGATTCTTGGCGAACCCGTAGAGTTGCGGCAAAGGCAGTATTGCCAGAGCATTTATGGAGGCAACTTGCTTTTCCGCTATTCAAAGAAAACCAGGCAGTCATGCTTCGAAGCGGTGAATACGCTCTTGGCACGTATGCTCGCTGCCGCCCCGGGAGGTAATGTCCGTGTCACCATGGTAGACCCCGCCGAGATGGAAGGCACAAGTTCGCAGATGAAAGGGCTGGACAAGAAACTATTCCGAATTGTGTCGCGCTACGATGACTTTGTCAGTCTCGTCAATGCACTCGCTTCCCACACCGAGAATATAATCCAAAACCTGCTGCAGGGCGATATCCTCAACATAGCAGAGTACAATCTTGGCAAGACAGAGAAAGTGCCTTTCGAGGTTGTTGTCCTCAAGGATGTCCCTGCCGGTTTCGGAGGCGATTTGCCGGCACGTATTGCCAAACTGTTGCGCACCGGGCCCAAGGCTGGCGTCTCCATTGTGGTGCTGGCCGACACCGACGCGGCAAGCCTCTCCCAGGAGTTCAACAACACCTTGCAACAACTTGAGGATGCATTCACTTCGGCTCAATGTGAGACATACGATTTCACCTCATCACCCGGTGGCGATAACATCGCCCCCAAATACCATTATGAGAAATTCTCGCCGGGCATCATATCGGCCGTGGTGGCTAAAGTCAACAAGAGCTTGGAGGTGAAGACGGAGACAATTCTGAGGTTCGGCGAGTATATGCTTCCGACAAATGAATGGTGGACGGGTTTGAGCGCGAACCGCATCGACCTTGCCTTCGGTCTTACGCAGGAAATGAAGACGGCGGCACTGCAAATCACCCAAGAGAGCGGACAGAACACAGCCATCGTCATCGGCATCCCCGGCTCGGGCAAGAGCGTATTCCTTCACACCATCATCGCCAGCGCCATCACTCGCTATTCGCCTGCCGAGCTGCAACTCTATCTCTTGGATTTCTCCGGTGTGGAATTCAATGTTTATGCGAAACATAAATTGCCACACGCGCGAGTCATAGCACCCGAGGCGGAACGCGAGTTCGGGCTCAGCATACTCCGCGAGGTTTTCGAGGAGGGCAACCGGCGCATGGCCCTGTGCCGCCAGAATGGGGTGACCAACATTGTGGAGCTAAAACGTTCCAACCCCGATATTATCGTCCCTCGCCTCCTCGTGGTTGTCGATGAGTTCCAGAAAATCTTTGAAATAGAGAACGACAACATCAGCAAGGAGGCCAACGCCAAAATCCACGCCATCATTCAGGAATACCGCAAGTTCGGCATTAACCTCATTTTGGCTACGCAGAAGCTGCCTGCCAAGAATATCGTGCCATACGACTTGATAGCCAACCGAGTGGTCTTCAAGAGCGACCCGAACGATTTCAACAACCTCATCCGCTGGCCTCACAACACTCCTGCACCACGGTTGCAGACCGGCATGTGCATCTACAACAACGAGTCCGGTGCCGAGATGGCCAACAGTTTGGCACGCTCGTACTTCATCAACGCCTCCGGCGAGCTTGAAGCAATCCTCAACCAACTGACGGAGTTTGCAGCCATGCACCCGGAAGCACTTTCTGACGAGCCTCTGCGCGTGTTCCGCAGCGACGAACTGCCAAGGTTCACCCGCCGCATTGTGGCTGATGGACATAGCACCCCCTCCGACCTCCCTCGCGAGGTGGGCATCTACCTTGGCGAAAGCATCGCCATAGCCCCCACTCATGTCTTCGCCCCCTTGACAAAGGACAGCAACAACAATCTTCTTGTCATCGGCGGACTTCCTCAAATTGCCAAGGGAATCACTTTCCATTCCATGATCTCAGCAATCGCAGCACACACAGAGAAGATGTGCTACGTATTCCTTTTCAATTTCATGACCGACGACGACCCGTCACAATCTCTACTGCGAGGCAAACTCTTTTCATCGGCTTCCGACTATTGCAACCTCAACTCTCCGCAGTCGCCCGACCAGGTTAAGGATTACCTCCTCTATATCAAGGACAACGTGGTTGACGCGCGCAAGAACAATCCTTCCGAGCCCTACTATCATTTCTATCTCACATTCTTCGACTTCCAACGAGCACGAATGTTCGACGGCTCAGGCTCGCGCGGCGACCTTCAGTCGGAATGTGCACGACTGCTCGAATATATCCTAAAAAATGGCCCTATGGTGGGAGTGTTTACTTTCCTGCAGGTCGACAATCTTGCCAATCTCACTCGCCTTGGCTACAACGCTCAAAATCTCTTCTGCCATCGTGTGGCACTACAGATGTCGGAGCGCGACTCCGAAAAGATCGTAGGCAACGCTTCGGCCAACAAACTCCTCATTCTCAACCGTCCCTCCTCCAATTTCCGGGTGCTCTACTATAACGAGGTCACAAACTCTTTGTCTAAACTCAAACCTTACAGCATAACCTAATAGAGGCTACGTATTACACCCCCAAATGGGTGGAATGTTAAAATAATAAAATTTGTTTTTAATCAATTAAATAATCTTATTATGGCAACAGGATTAATCAACGACCCTTCGCTTATCCGCTCATACCGCAGCGAAATAAACGATGCTGTCGAAAATCTCAGAAACCAAATGCGTCGTACGGAAGATGCCATCAGCACAGTAAGTCAGGGATGGAAAGACGCCCAGTTCCAGCAATTCCAGGAGAATTTCGGCAAGGATAAAGAACTTATCCTACCACTCTGCAAAGTCCTCGAAACCTATAGGGACGACATCCTCTACCGCCTTGAGGAAAATATGAACCAGTACCTCTGCCAATCTATGATTCGTCTCAACTAACTGCACAAATCTGCTTATGGCTGTTTCTGGCACCTATATCAGCGATGTCAATCTCCTTGCTCAACTCGACGATGTTGTCCGCAGCTCGGCCACCGAACTCAGCAATATTGACCACATGGTATCGGACTATCTGAACGATGTTCGTGACAACTTGGAAAGACAACTCGACATTATCAATCAGAATCTGCAGGCTGCCGAGATGCGCTTGGAAAACGCACGTGTGGCGCTGGAAGCCTGCCATGCCGTACAGGTCTTCGTCCCCGAACTCGGCCTTGTGCCCGATTGCCTCTGCGAGGAGACTGAACTGAACAATGCGCAGCAAGAGGCCGACAAATGGCGTTACCGCTATGGGCGCGGTCAGCAAATACTGTCACAAAGCCTACAGGAAATCAACGACTACGCTTGCGGCGGTCATCGTCTGGTGAGCGATGTCGTTCACAACCATCAGCCTGCCATCTCGCACTTCCTCTCTGAAAACCAGGCAAAAATATGGGAGATGCTAAACGCCAACCTCGAGGTCACAACCATCAGCACACAGGCATCATCAACTCTATCGGGCACAGATTCGTCCTCGGAATCACTGTCAGCCCCAGTCCGGCACACTTTTCAGCCGGCAGCACTCCCTAACCTTCAAAGTCCTCATGCCCGCTCCACACAGACACCGGCCTCATCTCGCTGCCCAAGGTGCGGGCGACCTTATCTGTTATGCACGTGCAATGCTGTTTGAAAGAAGTCATTTTATCGGCCCTGATGGGGCTACCCATTACAACCAATGTATCAATCATGCCTAACAATCCTGATTTTGTAAACAAAACCCGTGAAGTCCAGTCTCTTGTCGAACAACAATGGCTTTCTGTCCGTCAAGGTTGGAAGGATTCCGTGGCCAGCGGTTTCAACGACGGTGCCATGGTGCCGTTCTTGCATTTCTTCGACCAGTACATCACAGGCGAGGGTATCTCAGGTCTTGGCCTCGAGCAACTCCTCTCACAAATGGACAACCATCTTCAGGAAATGAATTCTCTTCTCTGACAATTAATCAAATCATTTTATTCTATATTTTTTTTATTATGGCAGTCTCCGGCGTATATGTAGGATCTGATGTCCTCACCAATCTACAAACTGAAATCCGACAATTGTCATCTTCGCTTGAGGAACTATACAACACTATGGTTCAGCAGATGAATCGCGTTAACGAGTTTTGGCAAGACGCGAAGTATGAAGAATTTAAGCAGGGCTATGGCCCACAAATAGCCAAATGTCAAGAAATAGCAGCCAACTACAGAAATTGGTGTACTTCTGTGTTGCAGCAGACCATTGACCAGGTAATCAAGACGGAGCGGACAGATGTCTCGGGCTCTGGCATTGGTTCTGGCATAGGCTCGGCTCCTGCGGCAGCTTCAGCGGCAGCCGCCTCTGCGGCGGCAGTCTCGACCCCATCAAGCGTTGCAGCTCAACTTGACGCATTAATCAAAAAAAACAGTGCCTCTAATGCAACGAGGAAAGGAACCCCCTTTGCCGGAGGCCCCTCGGGTATGGCACCAAAAAGTGATTCAGAACCCTCAGCTCAGGTGAAAAAGGTTTTTGACCAGGCTGACGAAATATGCAAAAGGGACAATGGAAGCAACAACTTCCGAGCTAAACTTGCTGGTGCAGATGACGCTGATTTTCCTTTGACATTTAGAACTGTTGAACAGGGAGGAAACTTCTCGGTAGGCGGCAAACTGAACGCAGGAGTGGAGTGGCCTTGGAAAAAAATAGCAAAGGCGTCTGCTGGCGGTGAGGTTAATGGTTCCTATAACAGCGGTTCGGATTCCAGCGAAATAACGGGCGAGCTCCTATTCAAATGTGTACCAGATAATGATTAGTAATAGATTAAGTATCTCATCTTTATGAATACCGAAATTAAAATAGGCCGTGGTCTTCAAGGTTCTGACTCTTTCTCTGTTCCTCCGTCATTTGCCAAGGTAAGCCGCAACCATGCCACCATCTATGTCGAGGGGCTCGCAGACGGCGATGTCCGCGCCACTATTGTCGACAATGGCTCTACCAACGGAACTTACGTTAATGGTCGACGCATCTCGCAAGCCCCTGTCTCGGAAAATGATACGGTGTGGCTTGGAGGCAATGGCACGGACAATCATTGCTATAGCCTCGATATGAGGAGTTTGTTGGCACCCTATCGCCAAGCTCCTGCCGCACGGGCCCCACATTCCGCTGTGCCTCCTGTTGCACCAACGGGTTCTCCGCAATATGTTGCCACGCATCGACAGCCCGCCGCCGGCGAACGCACGGACTTCTCTAATGAGTTCGCCGGGTTGAAAAGGGCTTATATCGACTATCATGAAGAATTGGAAAAAATCACCAATAGATCAAATATTGGTCAACAGTTGCTCCGTACTCTCTTGTCATTGATACCTATAACTTTAGGTGTTGTTGTTATGCTTGTTTCTACCGACATGACGATGCGTATCGTGGCTATGTCGGCCGGCTCGGTGCTGACAGGCCTTATAGGTACCCTCACTATGGGGCGTGGCAACAAGAAAAAGGAAAAGACTACAGAGGCTATTCTTGACCTGCAACTCAAATATCAAAAACAGTACCGTTGTCCTAAATGCGGTAAGGACTATAGTCTCGACCTCCACTGGAAAAAACTCCTCGCCGACGGTAAATGCCCTTATGGCTGCGGCGCTCGCTTCTCGTGATCAACGAATGCATCGATTGTGTATTTTTTTTGAAAAAACATTTAAACAATACAACATACCTACTCATAAATATGTCTGACACTAATAATGCTATCTACAAAGAATTGCAGCCGGGTACTGGCCTTTGCGACGGCAAGTATATTATCGAGAAGAAAATAGGAGAAGGAGGCTTCGGCATCACCTACCGTGCCGTCCAGTCGGGCTTAAATCGCGCAGTCTGCATCAAGGAATATTTCCTTGCGGGAGGCTGCATACGCGACACCTATGCCAAAACGATACACCTTCAGGGCATCGACGAGGACCGCTTCGAACGCTTCCGCAAGGCTTTCGTCAAAGAGGCCCAAACACTTGCCGCTCTTCATCATCAGGGTATTGTTGAGGTTATAGATATCTTCGACGAGAACAACACCTCTTACATGGTCATGCCTTTCATCGAAGGACGTAGTCTTCAGTCTATTGTCGATCAAAATGGACCTCTCTCTTACCCAGAAGCGGTGAACTATATCGCCCAGGTTGCCAATGCTGTGGGTTACATCCACGACCGCCATATCCTCCACCGCGACATCAAGCCGGACAATATCATGATAACCGCCGATTTCAAGGCCGTTCTGATTGATTTCGGCTCGGCACGCGAATTTGAGGAGGACAAGACACAGGCACAAACATCTATGGTCACTCATGGCTATGCCCCGACCGAACAGTATACGCGCAACAGCCGCAAAGGCGCCTATACCGACATCTACGCTATCGGTGCCACACTCTATTTCGTCCTTACCGGAAAGGTACCCTACGAGGCTGCAGCACGCATCACCGAACAGATGCCCGAACCGAAAGACCTCAATCCTAGCCTCCCTCCCGAGGCTAACCGTACCATAATGAAGGCCATGCAACTCAAATCGCAAGACCGTCATCAAAGCATTGCCGAATTTATGGACGACCTTCGCAACGTAAAACCCTCTGCCTCGAACACGCCCTCTGCTGAGGTCAACGCAAAGCCACAAAATGCACAGCCACCTAAGGCGGAAAAGAGCACTACACCTCAACCTGCCGGGGCGAATAAGAAAACCAAGGCCATTTGGATTATCATCCCTGTCGTTGTGATCGTGCTGGCATCGCTGGTGGCCGTCAAATTGTTTCTTTCTAACAATAATGAAATGGATATCGCCATTGCCGAGTATAACGAGAAGGTGGAAAAATGCCAGGTCATGATAAAGTTGGCAGATGGCTCTAAACCGGAAAAATTGTTACAGACAAGGGCTTTTATCGATAGCGCCATCATAGGATATGAGACAAAATACGCAGCCGAAATGCCCGAGGTCTTTAACCGCAGTTCCGAGCTCCGCAAGGCGTTGGGCCCCAAACTGAAGGAGGCCGCTAAAAGTTGGGCGGAGATGGCTTTCACACAGGTGTCCGAACTGGGCGATACCGTCACGGCATGCGAATTCTATTCCCTCTCGGTCAAACTGTTCGACGATGCGTCCATACGCGACGAAGCAAGCCTCTTTGGCTGCAATTTATAAACCTGAATTTTTATTTGACGAATATGAAAAGAACAGCCATTTTCTTTGTTTTAATTCTTTTTGCCGGAATGCTTTCCGCTCAGTGTTTCAAGAAAAACTACGTCCAAGGCGAAAAGCACTATAACAAAAAAGAGTATAGCAAGGCTCTGCAGTATTTCAGCGTTGCTTTGGATTGCCCCGACGCCAGCGCCAACTCCAAGAAATTGGTTCAGAAAAAAATTGCCGACTGCAAAGCTAAGATGTCACAGAGGCAACCCGCAAAGCCTGCCCCCAAGCCCGAAGAGAAGCCAGCAGACACGCCGACGGCTAAAAAGCCTCGTATACAACGCTTCAACGCCTCTATGCGCATTGGCTGTTTCCATAGCCGGCAGGGTATCGAAGTTACTGCCGATTTTTATGCGGAAAACCTTAAAGGCCAGTCGATTTACGCTGAATGTATAGTACGTCCAAAGGAAAGCACCACGATGTCCGACCGTTACCGTGGCACTGAGTTCGATGTCCACGGAATGCCAGGACAGAAGGGGCGCATTCTCGGCGTCGAAACTGGCTACGAGAACTTTACGGATGTCTTCTTTGTACCTTTCGCCGCCATGGATCTCCAAAATTATGAGGAACAGCCCTTTGACATTATCCTCAACATCTATCAGGAAGACAGTCCAGACTCCCCTATATCTGGTGGCACGTTCAGCGGTGGTGTCCTCACAGAACCCATAACGCTCTATGTTGACAATGATATCACCGACCGACGGCTGTATCTTGACTATCAGGAATCCATGGAGTCGTTCGATATCAAGGTGTGTGGCGGCTTGCAGTGGCTTGACGTCCCCTCATGGATTGAAACCACGCAGGCTTCCATCTTCGTCACTGAGAATGAAAGCACTTCGCCTCGTAGTGCCGTCCTCACCATCAAGCCGCGCGACGGTGGAAATTCGGTCCGCGTCCATGTTTCGCAGGAAGGCCGGCCAGCACAGGCTGTCGTCGCCCAACCTCAAGTAGAAATCAATAATGTACGCCTCGAGCATAATGTCATTGGCGGCGATGGCCGCAGAAAAACGGTTTTCCATGTCGATGTCGACATCCGTGGCAAAAAAGACAGCCAGGTGCAGGTCTGCGCCCTCTATTACAACGCCGACGGCACCACACAATTGCTCGATGCCAATGGCACGTGGGTTACAGCCTCGACCACTGTCACCCCGTCTCACGACAACTCCAATTTCAGCGACGTGCGCTTCATGGTGGACAATATGAGGATTTTCAAGGCTAAGAACCTTCAACGTAATGAGGTGAAAATCTTCGTCGCTGTATCGTTCGATGGCGGCAATTCTTGGGCTGCACAAAGCGATGTGCATACCGTCACTTGGTGACATCCTCTCTTCTCTCCTATAATCGCCGATTCGAATCGTCCCCGGTTTGGAATTAGCCCAAGTTCACCCCCTTGCTTAATCTAACTATCCTGTCTTGAGCGATTTGGCGCTTCATGGTTTCATGTTTGGGTACTACAGATTTTCATTTTCGGAATGGGTAGTGGCGATAGCCGAGTTTGTCGTAGATGTCTGCCGCGGCTTTGGTGGGCAGGCTGCAGATGCGTGTTTCGACCACCTCGTCAAACGGGTTGATTGCCGCCAGTGGTGACAAGTTTCTGTGTCTGCATGAGTCGCACGATTTCAGTCCAGTAGCAGTTCTCACCTATCTCAACGTTTTTCATCACGGAATAGTAGGTGCTCTTGTCGCTGACAAACGACTCGAACGTGTGCCCTTCTATAAGCACCGACACATTGTTGGAGTACTCAACAATGTCTTCCAGCCGCCCTTTATCTCGTGCCCTTTCTCTCATAGATTAAAATTTTATCGCGATTAGCTGTTTCAGCGGCATAGGGACGAAGTGAACCTTCCTCCACCAAGTCTACTTCACGTCCTAGCAGTTCTTGCAGGTCCATAAGCATTCCACCGTGGGTAAAAAGCGTAAATGGCTTGCCTGAACGGTCAGGGACAAAAAGGATATCCACATCGCTGCGGGGCGTTTCCTCGCCACGGGCGAAGGAGCCGAACAGCCAAGCTTTCAGGACGGGCTGCGTCCTGAAATAGTCGGCTATTATTTTGGTCATCGCTTGAGTGTTCATAGGCTTTTTACTATGCTGATTTCGATTTGCAAAGATACGACATTTTTTTGTTTGGCAAAATTTATTTTCTGATGATAATACACATAATTGCAAAATGTGAAACATTTGCTGCGATTTGTGCAACCGCTGTGTGAGGATATGTTTGTACTTTTGCATTTCGAAACGTAAAGATATTATCATCTGCAAACTGTTGAAATAATGAACAATAAACAAGTATCGGTATTGATGGGTGCGGGCAGCATCGGGCTGGCTATCATACGCCGCGTCTCGGCAGGCAAGCATATCGTGCTGGCCGACTATTCGCAGCAGAACGCGGAGCAGGCACCCCCGACGAGGTGGGCGACCTGGCCGAGTTCCTGATGAGCAGCCGCGGACGCTTCATCAGCGGCGCCGACTTGCTCATCGACGGCGGATGCACTGCCAGCTACTGGTACGGCGACCTGCAATATCTAAAAGCAACGCATTGAAATGAGACGACTGATTTCATTAGCACTATCTACTCTATTGACTATGACCGCACTGACAACACAGGCGCAAGTCACTGACTAGCAGCAGATTGAGCAGCTCTACGAGCATATGTACCGCGCAATGATCGCCAAGGACACCGCCGCCATGCAGTCCATGTTCGCCGACGACTTCTACCTGGTGCACATGACGGGCACACGTCAGAACCGCCAGCAGTATCTGGAAGCCATCGCCGACGGCACGCTGAACTACTACAGCTGCCAGACCGAGCAGCTGGATGTAAAAGTCGACGGCGACAGCGCCACCCTTACGGGTCGCAGCCGTGTGTTGGCAGCCGTCTACGGCGGCGGCAAGCACACCTGGCGCCTGCAGCTCACCTTCAAACTCCGCAAGCAAGATGGCCGCTGGCTATTCACCTACTCCACGGCAAGCACCTACTAACACGTGTTGCCACATATTATCCCTTAATTGACAACAAATTATTATGTGTAAATCAAAAATAGACATATGAAACTTAAGAACATCCTCGCAGCAGCCCTGGCACTTCTGATGACTACCGGCTGCAATGCACAAAACAAACAAGAAGTAAAATCCTCAAACAACAAGAAAATGAATGCAATAGTTATCTTTTTCTCGCACGCTGGCGACAACTACAGCGTGGGCAACATCGAGGTGGGCAACACCAAGATTGTGGCCGACTACATCAGCGAAATCACCGGTGCCGACCAATTCGAGATCGTCACCCACAAGTACGATGGCATGGCCTATATGCCCCTCATCGACCTGGCCAAGAAGGAAGCCGCCGCTGGCGAGCTGCCGCCCTACGAGGGCCAGGCACCCGACCTCACGAAGTACGACACCGTTTTCATCGGCGGCCCTGTGTGGTGGGGCACCTATCCGCAGGTGATGTTCACCCTCTTCCGCGACATCAACCTTGACGGCAAGACCGTCATTCCCTTCACCACCCACGAGGGCAGCGGCCTGGCCAGTTGCGTCGGCGACGTCAAGAAGGCCTTCCCCAAGGCCAATGTCACCAAAGGCTTCGACATCTATGGTCATGAAGTCCGCGGCGGCAAAGCCAAGGTGGAGAAGTGGCTGAAGAGCCTCTAATCGATTTTTTTCCCCTCGACGGCTGCCGGGGAAATCAAAAAAAAAGTATTTTTGCAAATGGAAAATGGGGGGTTAAACAATGTATAACCTCCTGTTTTCATGCTTGGTAGAGCAGGTTACTCCACATTGTTTCATTAATAAAAATTCAGAAAAAATGAAGAAAAACATTCGTGGGGTAGAAGTCCCTGCGCGACGTGTAGAGGGGCCAGGAGCGTGGACCGCCTCCGCCATTCTTTCCATCAGTTTGCTTACCGTTATGGCAGGGGCCGCCATGGCTCCGGCTCTGGGGGCCATCAAGGAACATTTCGCTTCGTGCAGTCCGCTGACGGTGCAGCTCATCGTCAGTCTGCCGGCGCTGCTGATTATCGTCACCACTTTCTTTTTCCGCCCGCTGTGTAGGCTGATGCCGACGCGGACCTTGGCGCTTACAGGGCTGACGCTCTATGTGGTTTCGGGTGCCGGGGCTTTCTTTGTCGACGGCATAGGCTTGCTGCTGGTGTTGCGTGCCCTGTTGGGCGTCAGCGTGGGAATGATTATGCCGCTGTCGACGGGGCTGCTGTCGTTCTATTATCCTCCCGAGGAGCAGGGGCGCCTGATGGGGCTCTCGGCGGCCATGAACCAGCTTGGCGGCGTGGTGGCCACGTTGCTTGCCGGGGTGCTTGCCACGGTGGAGTGGCGCTATGCCTTCCTTGTCTACCTGGCTGGCCTGCTGGCCATCGTCCTTGTTGCCGCCAAGCTGCCCAACGAGCGCCTAGCCACGCCGGGCAGCCGTCTGGAGCTGAAGACCCTGCTGCGCTTCCACCCGTCGGTGACGGCTATGCTATTGATAATGCTGCTCTTTTTTGTCTATCCCACCAACTTCGCGCTGACCAGCATGGAGCATGGCGTGGATGGCATCACCACCACGGTAGTCATGATGGGGCTTGACGTGGTGGCTTTTCTTGTGGGGCTTGTCTTCGGGTGGCTGATGCACCATCTGCGGCGGCCGATGAAGTATGGCGCGCCGCTCTTTTTCCTCTTGGGCTATGCCGCTCTCTCCTTTCTGCCTTGGGGAGCGGGAATGCTTGTGGGCTCGGCACTTATAGGCATTGCCAACGGCGTCGGGGTGCCCTACGTCAACACTATTGCCAGCATCAAGGGAGGACGTGATGCCGCCATCACCGTGATGCCCCTCATCTCTGCGGCACTCTACCTCGGCCAGTTCCTTTCGCCCCTCGTTGTGTCGCCTATAGCCGCAGCCATAGGCACAGCGAATGCGCCTTATATCGTGGCTATGTGCATAGCCGTGGTCTTCTTGCTGCAGGTCTACCTCACTCGTCGTCAGCATGCCTTGCCTCCGGCATAGGCCATGCCGTCACTGCTGGCTCATGTATCTTTCGCGGTCGGTGACGATGGCGTGGAGGTTGTGGTAGGCCCAGTCTATCAGTTGCTGCATGACGGGCATGAAGCTCTGGCCGCGGTCGGTGAGCTCGTATTCCACGCGGGGTGGCATCTCCGGATAGACCTTGCGGCAGATGAGGCCGTCGGCTTCGAGGCCGCGGAGGGTCTGCGTGAGCATCTTCTGCGAGCAGTCGGGGTTGGCGGCGGCGATGTCGCGGAAGCGCATGGGCGCGCCCTTGCTTGCCCTGAGGGTGTAGAGGGCCGCGAGGGTCCATTTGTTGCCAATGCGCGCCAGCACGTTGCGTATGGGGCATTCGGGGAAGATGGGGTCTTGAATGAAGTTTATATGCATGATTTTCAATCTTTATAATCTGATGCGATGTCCACTGTGGGGCTGCATTGCAGGAGGGTCAGGCTGCGGCATCCCCGGAAGGCGTGGGGGTAGATTTTTTGCATCCCGCTGCCGCACACCACCTGGCGCAGGGCCGTGCAGTCGAGGAACGTGTAGGGTATGATCTGAGTGTAGCGGTCGGGCAAGACGATGGTCTCTATGCCGCAGCGGGCGAAGGCGTACTGCCACATGCTCTCGAGCGCAGCGGGCAGCTCGACGTGATTCAGGCTGTTGCAGCCGTCGAAGACGAAGCCTCCTATTTCGGTCACAGTGTCGGGGAGGCTTACCGAGCGTATCTCGGGGTGGCCTTTGAAGAGGTCGTCGAAAAGGATGGTCACCGGCTTGCCCCAATGGACGGGGGGTATGACCACATCGGCTTCGTCGCCCTGATAGTGGATGGCGCAGAAACTGTCGGTCTCCTCTACATATTTGAACAGGAATTCTTGCATGATTACGATTTGCTTATATCATTCAGTATTTGGTTGATATCTTCGGTGAATGCTACGAAGCTGGGCAGGTCCTGGAGGTAGGGGTCGGGATGGTTGGGGTTGAAGCGGACGAGGGTGGTGTGGGGAAACTTCTGAGCGAACTGTTCGAAAGGGAGGCGTATGATGCCGGGGGTGTTGTAGCCTATGCCGAATTCGAGGAGCAGCAGGCGCTCCTGCGAGGCCGAGCCAACGAAATCGGTGTAGCGGCGAGCCTGCTGCTGCCAGCGGAAGTCCTCGACGAAGGTGTCGTCCACACGCAGGTTCATCGCCACCGGGCTGCCGTCGGGCATGGTGGGCAGCATATCGGTCGGGATACGGCAATCGTTGATGCGGGGCAGCACTTTCTCTACCCATTCGCGATTGGACACCAGCTTCTTGGGCGAGCCTGAGGCGGGCTGGAAGCAGCCGTAGTCGCCCTGCGTGGCGAAGATGTTCGCGGCGGGGAAGCCCGCCAGCAAGAATTGGGCGTCGACATTGGTGGTGACCACGAAAGCGTCGGGGAACATGGAGGCCAGCTTGCTGTAGAGTGGCAAAGCCCCGGTGCGATAGCGGCAGAACCATATATGCTTGGCCCAGAAGGCCCAGTATTCTTCCTGGCTCTCGAAGGGATAAAAGCCGGCGGTGTAGAGGTCGGTGATGCCGTAACGCTCGATCCAGGGGGCGAACTCGCGGCGGAAATCCTCGCCGGCATAGTCGAGCCCGGCGGCGGTGCTGAGTCCCGCTCCGGCACCGATGACGATATGGTCGGCTTCGGCAATGGCCTGGCGCAAGGATTCAATGCGCGCCGAGTAACTGTCGGTAGATGTCATGGTCTATATCTTTGAAGACATTGAAGACTACGGTGAACCTCTTGTCTTTAAACTCGTACTGTCTTACTGTGGCTACGGCAATCTCGGCGGCGCGGCGGTTGGGGAAATGAAATTCGCCCGTCGAGATGCAGCAAAAGGCTATGCTGTGGCAGCCGTTGGCTTCGGCCAGCCGGAGGCTGTTCAGGTAGCAGTTGGCCAGTTGCTCTTCCTGTTCGTACGTGGGCAGGCCGTCGGGAATGATGGGGCCTACGGTGTGGACCACGTAGCGTGCCGGCAGGTTGTAGGCCGGCGTGATGATGGCTTCGCCGGTGGCTATCTCGCTGCCGGCAAGCAGGCGGTGGCACTCCTGTCGCAGCTGCAGTCCGGCGGCGCTATGGATGGCGTTGTCGATGCATTTGTGCAGGGGATGCCAGCAGCCGAGGCCCATGCTGTTGGCAGCGTTGACGATGGCGTCGACGCGCAGGCACGTGATGTCGCCCTGATAGAGGAGCAATGTGTTGCCAGGCGTGGTGCCCTCTTCCAAAGTCACTATTCCCTTGTCTTGCAGCTGTGCCTGCAGCTCGGCGTCCTGCGCCCAGAGGAACTCCTCGCTCAGCGGCTGCGGCTGCCAGACATTCATCAGGGCACGCAGCAGCAGTTGTCTGTCTTTGAGTGTCGTCGGCACATCGGCATCTATGCCGTTCTGACGCATCAGGTAGCGGATGCAAAAGTCTAAGTTTTCCAGTCGGTCCATAATGCGTGCTGTTATTTGGTGAATCGAGAGCCGACGAAGCCGTCGCGTGTCTCGCCGGTGACGAGGTTGAACATCTTGTGTAGGGGAGGGGTGGGGCGCAGGTCGTAGTAGTCCATGTGCTCGATGGGGAGGCGGAAGTAGACCATCGTGTCGTAGCTCGGGTAGAGGCGGCGCAGCACCTCGTTGTGGTCGTAGATCCAGCGCTTGTCGCTGTCGGCCACGTCGAAGTCGGCCTTCCCCGTGCAGCGCACCGACACGCCCTCGTGCATCACGAGGAATTCCGCGTTCGGGTTCTGCCGTAGCTGGCGGTACACCTCCTTGTGCTCGGAGGTGGCGAAAAAGAGGGTCGTGCCCTCCTGCTTCATAATCTGGAAGGCTCGGAGGCAGGGCCGGTCGCCGTCGACAGTGGCCAATACGCCTTCAGCGTGAGTGTTAAGAAATTCCAATGCCTGTTCTTTCATGGTGCAAAAGTACGATTTATTCTAAAAACGAAAACGATAACTATATGCAGACATACTTTAATAAAGATATCAATAAAGTTATCGTTTTCGTTATCGTTTTCGTTAAGCTTAACGTTTACCAATTCAGTGGGTCGGGGAGGATGTTGCCGTCGGTCATGGGGCTGTCGGCCTCGGTGAAGTTGTTGGCTTTGTACTGGATGCAGAGCATGGTGAGGTTCTCCGTGCCGGTGTTCTTCAGTGCGCGGCGGCCGTCGGGGCTGACGCGGACGATGGTGCCCTCGGCGACGGGGAACTGCTCGCCGTCGACCTGGTAGGTGCCTTGGCCGCGGAGGATGATGTAGAGCTCCTCGTGGGTTTTGTGGGTGTGGAGGAATCCGCTGTCCTGGCCGGGGACGAGGGTCTGGAACGACAGCTCGCTGCCCGTGGCGCCTACGGCCTGGCCCGCGAAGACCTTGCCCTGGATGACGTTGGGACCCATCGGCAGTTCGTGCTCGATAATCTGGTCTATTGCTCCTACGCTTATGGCCTTGTAGTTGCGGCCACTCTTGATGGTTTCTATTGTTCTCATTGCGGTATAAAGTTTAAAGATTATTTTTAAGGGATGGAATTTCGTTATTTTTAAGAGGAGGAAGTTTCGTTGTTATTAAGAGGATGGATGTTCGTTATCGTTATCGTTCTAAATTCGGTTGCAAAAGTACAATACTTTCCAAAACCCCGCAAGAGGGTACCCGATGGTAAGCCACTTACTTTTGGGTAAGCAATGCGGAAAAAACTCACTTTCTTTTTGAAACTTTTTTGAATTTTAACTTTTTGAGCATGGCGAGAAGGCCGTTCTGCTGCCGAAAAGAGTATGACAATATAGCAAAAATCAATGCCGCCGTGCAAGGAGATTTTCGCATTCTGCGAAGGTAAAAAAACTCAAAAAGTCCTTTATTCTTAATCAGTAACTAAAGTTTTGGATACGGTAAATCCCCTGTAAACGAGTGTCACTTCGTGACAGAAATAACTATTGCTAATGATGATTGTGAAGAAAACACCTTGAGCAGAAAAATGAATGTGAAACGCTCCTTACGAAACGCTCGGTGCCATGGCCATGTCGTACAGGATGGCATCGAGGGCAGCGTTGTCTACTGCCGGACGTTTGGGACGGAAAGTGTCGGCAAGGGCTTTTATCCTTTCGGCCATATCTTTCGCATATTGGGCCAGTTCGCTGTCGACCACGGCCAGGCTGTGTTCCTCGCCGCTCTTTTTGAGGCCGACAAGAGCATGTATCTTCGCCCGCATATCTTGGCTACTGACGGTTCCGTCGACCAGCTCGACGAACGACACCGGCGGCAGCGTCCGGCGCTCCGATATCCATACGCACGCAAGGATGCCGCGCAGGTAGTAGAGGAAACGTTTCATCGTGCAGTCCTCCCTCTGAAGGTAGCGTCCGTCGTGCTTGGCATACATGTGCATATAGTGGTACAACGACGCTGTGGGGTTGAAACAGAGGGGTTCCACCTCCTTTATGCGTTTCAGGAACGCCTCGTCGACGCTATATATAACGGGCGAGTTCAGCCATTCCATAATGGATGGGTTGCTGCGTTTCAGCAGCCCCAGTGCCTTGCGCAGCTCCCAGCCGGCGAGGTCGAGGTCGTTGTCCATCACCTCTATGACGTCATGCTGCGGCTCGACCCTGAAGTACCACTCCGGCCGGTGCACATATATGAAGCGTACATCCCAGTCGCTGTTGGCCGACTCGAAGCCCCATGCCCTGCTGCCCGACTCGACGGCAAGCAAAATACGCACCTGATGTTCCTGCTCCACATCTTTCAGATGATCCAATATGTCTGTTGCCCTGTCCATTTCCGATGTTATTTTTAATAAGTTACTGACAAAATTTAATTTTTTTTTTCATTAAACAGCAATTACCATAAATGACCAGCAATCAGTAATAAATGATTATTTTTCAACACATGATTGATTGTCTCACAATTATCATTGATGTCAAATGACTATGATTGGTTGTTTATGTTTTGAAAATGCAAAAATACGAAATAATCTCTTATGGAGCATTTCGCAAGGAACATTTCGCAAGGGGGCTCTTCGCAAGGGGTTCTTCGCAAGGTGGGTTCTTCGCAAGGAGTTCTTCGCATTCTGCGAAGAAGTGACATATAGGGAAATCATGGCTTTCAAATATTTTATGTAACTTTGCAGCCGCAACGGGTCGAAGAAAATATAACTAACGGACCCATAAAATAATGTTTATCAAATTGGAATAACGATTTATGAAGAAAGTAGTCGTCATATCAACCAGTCTCCGCCACGCCTCGAACAGCCATGCGTTGGCGGAGCAGTTCGCCAAGGGTGCCCAAGCCGCCGGACATCAGGTGGAGCTTGTCTCGCTGCGTGGCAAAGAGATTCGGTTCTGCGTCGGTTGCCTTGCCTGCCAGCAGACGGGAGCCTGCGTCTTCAACGACGATGTGCCGGCCATCATGGAGAGCGTCCTCCAGGCCGACGTGGTCTGCTGGGCCACGCCCATCTACTACTACGAGATGAGCGGCCAGATGAAGACCCTCATCGACCGCATGAACGCCATGTACCCCAAGGACTACCGTTTCCGCGACATCTACCTGCTGACCACCGCCGCCGAGGCCGAGCCCTTCGTCCCCCAGCGTGCCGAGAGCGGATTGCAGGGCTGGATAGACTGCTACGGCAAGTCGTCCCTCAAAGGCCACCTCTTCTGCGGCGGCGTGGGAGCCCCGGGCGATATTGCCGGCAACGCCAAGCTGCACGAGGCCTATGAGATGGGCCGCAACGCCTGAAGGAAAAAGATTTTGCCGTTTGCGGACAATCATTTATGCCGTAGCGGAGATTTCGCACACCTACTTTTTTGAATCTTGAGAGCCTGGATTAGTGTCTATCCATTCACTGTTTCCACTCCTCGAGGACCTGCTCATTGATGACGCCCTCGTCCCAAAGGCGGTCCATTTCGCGGTCGGCATGTTCGGCGAAGAAACGCGACACAGCGAGTTCTCATTAATGTGCAGTTCCGGTTTTTATTATGTGTTTTTGCAGTTGCTGAACGCCCACCCATCGAGCATCGAACGCGATTATTTTGCCACACCGTTTTTTATACTTTCCAGATGTGTTATAAATGGCATATAACGCCCTTTGCCTTTCCTCTGAACTTTCATAATGTCGAATGAGCCGATGTCTGTGGGAATGCCGGGCGCAAAATCCAGCAGGATAAATTTATCTGCACCCTTTTCTTGGCGTAACAGGTATTCCTGCGGGACATCTTGCCTTGAAACAATCATTGGTTTTCTGTTCAATTTGTAGATATGCGCCTTTTCGTTATTCCAGTAGTGGAATATCAGATAGCCAATATTTTTTGTTTCTTCGTCAGAAAGAGAGCCTTGTTTGAGCCCCAATGCAATTTTCCCGGCCTGTTCGGTTTTCTTACTTGAATTGGCACCAATTGCATACATTAAAACATTCGCATCATCAGCCGAGTCCTTATCCGTTTTTTGCTTCGCCATCTCTGATTGAATGCTTGTGGTTTCATTTTGTTTTGACGAGGAGTCATCGTATTCCAAGAACGGCAAGCGAACGGCATCATCTGCTTCGTGGCAAACAAACAGGTCCGTCTGTGTGTCCTCAGCTTTCACGATGTCGGGTATCTTCTTCTTGAACGTTGCAAACGTCCTCACGTCCTCTATCTCCTCGCGACGGGCTTTGCTGATATTTGCAAAATCCACTTCTTTCTCAATGCCTAGGAAGCGACGACCAAGTAGGTTGGCGGCGATGCCAGTGGTGCTGCTGCCTGCAAAGGGGTCAAGAATCCACGCTCCCGCCTCTGTCGATGCCATGATGATGCGGCTCAGCAGGCTCAAGGGTTTCTGCGTGGGATGTTTCGTGCAGGTCTTCTCCCAAGGGGCGATGGCTGGCAGGCGCCACACGTCGGTCATCTGCGTGTCGCCGTTGATGTGCTTCATCAGCTCATAGTTGTAGTAGTGGGGCACTTTCTGTGACTTCCTTGCCCAGATTATGAATTCTGTTGAATAAGTGAAGTAGCGACAAGAAATGTTGGGCGGTGGATTGGTCTTGGCCCACGTTATCACGTTGAGAATCTTGTACCCAAGTTGTGTCAGACAATTGGCAACCGAAAAGATGTTGTGGTAGGTGCCGCTTATCCAGATAGTGCCGTTGTCCTTCAATTTATCGCGACACAGCGACAGCCATTTCAGATTGAAGGCGTTGATATCCTCTGGAGACATCGACTTGTCCCAGTCGCCCTTGTCCACGCACACCACCTTGCCGCTCTGCACGCTAATACCTCCGCTCGACAGGAAATAAGGCGGGTCGGCAAATATCATGTCGAACTTGAACGAGAACTGCGGAAGCAACTCGAACGTGTCGCCACAGAGCAAGTTGAAGTAGTGGTCGGTAGATACGAAATGTGGTGTAAAGTGTATAGTACCATACTCTTTCAATTGACCATCCAAGGCCAAATGATTAAAAATACCATTGTCCATAGTAGCAGTTTTTGATGTCTGCTACATGCCTATGGATTCCCTTAGGGCACAAAAGATGCGGGCAATGATTGCTCGCATTGAGGCCCTAGGAAAGCCCAGTATAGGACAAATCACGCCCGCATTGACGGTCGTTTCCGATTTGCTTACCTTATACCATTCCTTTGAAATTTCCTAGGTTCCAATGCGAATAGAGCAAATAGCAAACGTTTATTTATATTATGAATTATCTATATCTCTCGTTATGTCGTATTGTTTTATATTATTATCTGTTTTATAAAATAAAGTCCATATTTTGCCTTTGCATTTCCTGCTCGTATTGCTTGTCGAGCGATGCATAACTCAAAAAGTCCACTCGCTTGTTTTCTCGAAGCGCATTAAACGCTGCGTATCCCATTTTTGTGATAAATTCCAAGTGTCGTTTCTCGTCAGCTACAATAACCATACGAGCCGAGAAGTCTCTTAGATCGTCAAACTTGAGTAGAGAGTTCTGAATATCTGTCGAGTGCTCAATTTCGTAAAACGAATGCGGCATTTTATGATTGTTAAACCAGATGACATCTATCGTGGAACTACGCTCCACAAGGTTGGGATATGAGTATTGTGGAATGGATTGCAATGTACGGATATCTCCTAACGGTGTTTTTAAGAATTTCTTATTCTTATCCTGATTTGGAACGAAGGTGTCCAAATGTCGCATTCTTCCAATCTCAAGCAGAAGGCCTTGGTAATATGAATGATTGAATGTCTTTACCTCTTCTGAATTCTTGTTTTTCTCTGTCTGTTCATATATGCCCTCCTGTTCCAACAGTTTTCGGTGTGATTCAAGTGCGTAAAGGCCAGGCTTTATCTTGTAGATGCCATTTGTAAGTTGCACTATTCGGCGGACACTTGCGAACGGAGTTTTTGTTTTCCAAACACAATCTTTTATTTCAAAGACATGTTGGTTTATTTGGTTGAGCGTTGCAATGCCTCCAAGTTTGTTGATGGTTTCTATGACTGCCTGCGTCTGGGTCATAAGCAATACTATTAAAGCGATTCTATTTCCTTGACAGTAAGCCCTGTGTATTTTGCTATCAAATCGACCGACATTCCGTCATCTTTCATTTTCCGGGCAATTTTGAGCACTCCATTTCTCTCGGCCGTCTTCAGGGTGCTGTAGTTGTCCCAGAATAATTTCTTGCTCTCCTCGTACTGGCGGCGCTCCGACTCGGAGTAGCGCGCTATCTCTGCCTGCTCGAAGAGCTTCTGGAACACGCGGTCCTGCAAGGCCACAGGACGCTCCAGCAATCGCGACAGGTTGCGCAGCACGAACATCCACTTGTCGAACATCGTCTCCAGCTCCAATTCGTTTTTGGAGAATTTGGGCATTTCGAGGTAGATGAACGTCAGCTTGTCGTAGAAGACGTGGTTGTCCTCGATGTCTTTTAACTTGATTTCGTGGCGGTAGCTGTCGGCCGGGTACTCCCCGTTGGGGAACTCGAAGTTCATAATGCCCACGGTGTAGACGTCGTCGAGGTGGTAGTCCCATTCGCCCTTGGGTGCCTGCTGACGGATAGGTGCGGTGGCGTAGTAGACGCTGCGGTCCTTGAAGTAGGTCTGCTCTGCCTTTTGCATCTCGACGATGAAGCGGCTGCCGTCCTTGGCCACGCAGTAAACATCGAAGATCGAACGGCGGTCACCATAGCCGTCGCCCAGGTTCTCGCCGTTGAGGTACTGTATATCCTCAATCTCCTTCTTGCTGCCCACCAGCAGGGCGTTGAGGAAACTGATGAGCAGGTCCTTGTTCATCTCGGTGCCGAACAGCTTCTTGAAGCCAAAGTCGGTGTAGGGGTTGATATAGCGTTCTTTGACGTCCTGTATCATAAACAGTTTTATTTACTATCCAAAACGAGAAATGAAATGATTTATTGTGTGACTGTTGAAAAATGAAGGCTGGCACATTTGATAAACGGTTTCGCTTTTTTTTTCTTTTGTTAAAGTATTCATTTCTTTCGATTTAGTCAGCAGGTTTCGTCCGGTTGGTCGTTAATAATGTTACAATATTAATCATTATTTCTTCCCATTCTTCCGATTATCACTTGCGGCTGGGCGGGAAGCCGAAGTGCTGCTTGTAGACGCGGCTGAAATGCTGCGGGTAGTTGTAGCCGAGGGCGTCGGAGACTTCGCCCACCGTGCTTCCGCCGGCCAGCAGCTCGTCGGCTCGCGCCATCAGGAAACGGCGCAGGAAGAGGGTGGCCGACTCGCCCGTGAGGGTCTTCATAAGGTCGCCGAAGTAGTTGGGCGAGAGGCACAACTCGCGGGCACAGTAGCGCACCGTAGGCAGCCCTTGTTCGCGCTGGAGCCCACGGGAATAGTAGTCGCCCAGCAGCCTCTCGAGCCGCTGCAGCAGCCCCTGCGGCTGTCCGAAGGTGGTCTGCATCTGTGCCGCATAGTAGCGGGCTATGTATTCCAGCACCAGGGCCAGACGTGCGCAGACGATATTGGTGGTGTGGCCGTCGGCAGCGGGCTGCTGTAGTTCGAGGCGCATCTCCTCGAGCAGGCGCACCAGTGTGGCGTGCCACGCGTCGGTGAGTGCCAGCGTCTCGCTGACGTTGTAGGTGAAATAGGTGTAGCCCGCCATCCGCCGTCCCAGTTCTCGTCCATGCAGTAGCTCGGGTGCGAAAAGCAGCGCCCACCCCTTGGCCTGAATCTCTTCGCCGGTGTCGGTCTTGCCGCCAATCTGGCCTGGCGCGACGCACATCAGCGTGTGGCTTGGCATGTCGTAGCGCAGCTGCCCGTAGGAGAGAGCCTCCAGCCCCTCGTCGGCGATGAAGATGCCGTAGACATCGTAGCTGTTCAGGCTGTGGCGGCAATGCTGCAGCTCGTCGTAGTGGATGACGCTGACCAGCGGATGCAGCACGGGAGCCCCGATATAGCGGGCGTAGTCGTTGACATTGTGCACTTTGAGTATCTTCTCCATTGGCGTTGGGTCTTGTTGTTTTCGGGTTGCAAAGATAAGAAAAAATATCCGAATCGGTAAAATATGTTAATTGTTCCGTAAAATGGATAACAGCCGACATGGAAAAAGGATGTACTTTTGCAAACGGAAAATAGAAAAATAATGATTATGCAAAACATTGACAATATGAAAGAAACAAAGATTGCACTGGGTACTTGGGCCTGGGGTTCGGGAGCTTTTGGCGGCGATGCCGTCTATGGCGTCAAGACCAGCGAGGAGACGCTGCGCCCCGTCTTCGAGGCCGCCGCTGCCGCCCGCATCGCCCTCACCCCCGATGAGGTCGCCCGCCTCGAAACCCTCGCCGACCAGACCGGCATCGACACCCGCGGCGAATGGGAACACACGATGGAGTGAAAAAAACAACCGATGCATAGATATATTTAATGTCAAGTAACTGTCCAAAAAAGAAATTGCCTCCTAACATAGCCCCGTATGGGCGGCATATAATAGCCGTGGGCTCGCGCCCACGGTAGAGGTCAACATGTTTTTTTGAGCCCTGTAAGGGCGACACACAACAAGAAGAAACTATATATACCAATTTTATACGTTAACAGACAATGAAACGTTTAGCAATATTTCTCGCAGCCTGCTGCCTTATGCTTACAGCCTGCTGCCTTATGCTTACAGCCTGCGCACAAACCCCCAAAGAAAACAATCAAAAACAGAAAGGAAACAATATGAACAAGACACTTGTGGCCTATTTCTCGGCCACCGGAACCACTAAGGCCGCAGCCCAAAAGCTGGCCAAAGAAAAGAACGCCGACCTCTTCGAGATTGCCCCAGAGGTGCCCTATAGCTCCGCCGACCTCGACTGGCGCGACAAGCAGAGCCGCTCCACCAAGGAGATGCAGGACAAGACCTCGCGTCCCGCCATTAAGGGCACCTGCTCCAACATCGCTGACTACGACACCGTGTGGATCGGCTTCCCCGTCTGGTGGTACACAGCCCCCACCATCATCAACACCTTCATCGAGGCCCACGACCTCAGCGGCAAGGTGATTAACGTCTTCGCCACCAGCGGCGGCAGCGGCGTTTCCGGCTCGGCCAAAGACCTCAAGAAAGCCTACCCACAATACACCTGGGGCGAAAGCCGCCTGATGAACTAAAGGCCATTCACCGGGCCCGTGGCTTCGACCTACAGAACCCGCTTCGACCCATCACCCCACAGCGCAGCAGAGCCACCCCTCTGCTGCGTTTTTTCGTTCCCTCCTTTGTGAAAGTAAGTAACCGGACAAAAGGATATGCCTGTAGTGATGTAAGTTCCACCCTGACAAGGCGAAGACGGGTATAGCATGGCGTTGGATGCTGTCGCATTGGCAAAGCTGGGAAGCTTTGCCTCCTACATTAGGAGGTCGGGCTTCCCAGCCCGACCAAAGCGAAGACGATGGGTAGGGTAGGGCGTGGCATTGCATGGCATTGGATGCTGTCGCATTGGCAAAGCTGGGAAGCTTTGCCTCCTACAGTAGGAGGTCGGGCTTCCCAGCCCGACCAAAGCGAGGACAACCCAGCCCGACCAAAGCGAGGACAGGTGGGGTAAATGAAAAAACAAATTGTGTAATTTTTGGAAATTGTGTAATTTTTGGACAGTGAACGAAATTTTTTCTTCTAATGAGCGTTAATAAATGTAATCGTTAATGGATTGACTGCCCTTCTGTAACATATCACGCTATGCGCTACGCTATACATCTTGCCTATAATGGCGCCAATTATTGTGGCTGGCAGACGCAGCCCGAGCTGCCCACCGTTCAGGAGACCCTCGAGAAGGCTCTGACCACCCTGCTGCGCATGCCTATCGCCGTGGTGGGTTGCGGACGCACCGACAGCGGCGTCCATGCCAGCGATTTCTATGCCCATTTCGACTACGAAATGTCCGTGGATACCCAACTGGTGTTCAAACTCAACAATTTCCTGCCTCCCGACATAGCCATCTTCGACATACGCCCTGTGGCCGACAATTTCCATGCCCGTTTCTCGGCTCTGTCGCGCACCTACCACTACTACGTCTCACAGCTGCGCCTGCCGTTCCGTCAGGGCCTGTACTGCCGCATATACTTCGACCCCGATGTCGACCTTATGAACCAGGCCGCCGAGGTGTTGATGCAGTACGACGACTTCACCAGCTTCGCCAAGCTTCATACCGACAACAAGACCA
The DNA here is from genome assembly GCA_017446745.1 of Bacteroidales bacterium. Taxonomy (GTDB): domain Bacteria; phylum Bacteroidota; class Bacteroidia; order Bacteroidales; family P3; genus Colimorpha. The sequence continues at coordinate 17,723 of JAFSQF010000039.1, read as the reverse complement.
ATATCTGCCACCTGACCCAAGCGCGCTGGACACGTCAGGACGACGGCATGCTGCGTTTCACCATCACCTCCAACCGTTTTCTGCGCAATATGGTACGTTCTGTCACAGGTACGTTGCTCGATGTAGGCCGTGGCAAGCTGACCATCGATGGTCTTCGCGCCATCGTGGAAGCCAAGAACCGTTGCGCCGCCGGCGTCAGCATGCCCGCCCAGGGCCTCTTCCTCGCTAAGGTGGAATATTAGGAGGTCGGGCTTCCCAGCCCGACCAAAGCGAAGACAGTGGGTAGGGTAGGGCGTGGTATAGCATGGCGTTGGATGCCATTGTATTGGCAAAGCTGGGAAGCTTTGCCTCCTACAGTAGGAGGTTGGGCTTCCCAGCCCGACCAAAGCGAAGACAGTGGGTAGGGTAGGGCGTGGCATAGCATGGCGTTGGATGCCATTGCATTGGCAAAGCTGGGAAGCTTTGCCTCCTACAGTAGGAGGTCGGGCTTCCCAGCCCGACCAAAGCGAAGGCGGAAATCATAGCCTCCTATTAACCATTAAACAAAAAAAAGAGAGCCATTGCTGTGGCTCTCTTTTTGTGTTTTATTTCTTCCGGGGTATCCCGGGGCGTTCACTTCTTTGCGTCTTTCGAAGCGTTGTAGAATATCTTCAGTGCGCTGGCGCTGCGAAGCTCCATCTTGATGTCGCTGATCATACCCATTCTAACCTTGCCGTCGGCTTTGATGGCGAAAGTCAGAAGCTTGCTGTCGGCTTCGGTGCGGGCACCTTTCTCGAGTTCCACAAACTGGCGGATGTCGTTGACATCGGCAATTTGGTCGTTGAGCTGGATGCGGGGCTCGGTACCGTACTTGGCCTGATAGCTGTCCAGGGGAACACCGATGTTGATGTAGCTCACCAAGCTCTTCTTCTCGAGTTTAGTGACCTCGGAGCCCTTGGGGGGAACGATCTTCACATACAGAGAGCTTTCACGCATGGTGGTGATGACCATGAAGAAGAACAGGAGCATGAAGATAATGTCGGACATCGAACCCATGTTCAGGCCGGGTGTGCCTTTGTCGTTCTTTTGTTTAAAACGTGCCATTATTCTTTTCTCCTCTCTTATTTTTTAGGCTCGGCCTCCGAGATAGCCACAGGGATTGCTTTGTCTATGGCGTCGCGGCGGTCCTCGTCCAAATCTTTATATGGTCTACTGAATTTGCTGCGCGAGAGTTCGTCACGCATCTCGTTGATGGCTGCCGTGAGTTCGTTCTGCACCTTGAAGTAGGTTTCGTACGAAGTACCACGGTCGTTCTGCAACGAGATAACACCTTTCGATACCGGATAATTGCCGATGTAGGGGATATCGATAATCACTTTCTCTGGCAGGTCCGGGCGGTCTGTCGGGTTGCCAAGGAATTCCTTGGCGCGGTCCTTCAGCAAGCTCACATCGCCCACCTCCTTGTTGAACAGGATGCGGTCGTTGCGGTTGATTTTCACCTGAAAGATGTTACGTTCACGAACTTCTGGCGGTTTGAAGTCCGGCGGCAGCGGCTGCGGCAGGCGTCGGGCTATACCCATATCCGTGTTGATGTTGGAGGTCATCAGGAAGAAGGCCAACAACAGGAACGAGATGTCGGACATGGCGCTGGTATTTAAGCCAGGAGTTGATTTTTTACCCATAGTGATACTTACTTTTTAAGAGCTTTAGAAACTGCGGAATAGATCATCAGCACCAGGGCACCGATGACGGTGATGTAGGTTATGTAGCAGGCTATGCCTATCAGCTTCGACGCCGACACCGAGACGCTGTATTTCTGCAGCAGGTCGGTAGGCATGGCCGAGTCGGTGAGACCCAGCAGTACGCCGGCCACGATGACCAACACCACTACGCCGGCAAATATGCCCGCTTTCTTGGGCTTCTTCGTGACGCTGATGATGCCATAGAAAAGCCATATCAGCAGACTGCACACAATATAGCATACCAGCACCCAGAAAGCCACGTCGAACAGGCCGCCGAACTTCTCCTGGTTGGCTGCAAAGAGGATAGCACAGACCGCCACAACTACTGCCACGGCCAGGCTTATCAACATTATGAGTTTTCTTGTCTTTTCTTGCATGATTTTTTTTTGTTTAAGGGTTTAAAGTTTTAAAGGTTGCAGAGTGGTGTTCTTTGTTTGTCTCTCTGCCCTTCGCTTTTTCGCGCAAGAAAGATTATTTCTTGTTTTTCACCAGGATGTCCATGAACGAGATGGAACCGTCTTCCATCTGAGCCACAAGGCCTTCGATCTTGGTAAGCAGATAGTTGTAGAAAATCTGAAGGATGATAGCGACGATAAGGCCGAACACGGTGGTCAACAGAGCGACCTTCATACCACCAGCGACAACCGTCGGGCTGATATCACCGGCTTTCTCGATGTCGTCGAAGGCCTGCACCATACCGATAACGGTGCCGAGGAATCCGAAGGAGGGAGCCAGAGCGATGAACAGGGCAATCCACGTCAGGTTGGCTTCAAGGCGGGCCATCTGCACGCCACCGTAGCTGGTGACGGCTTTCTCGACGTTCTCCAGACCTTCGTCAACGCGGTCCAGACCCTGGTAGAAGATGCTGGCCACGGGACCACGGGTGTTGCGGCAGAGCTCTTTGGCGGCATTGTAGTCACCTTTCTTCACGTTGCCCTCAATGCCTTCGAGCAGTGCGTTGACATTGGTGGTGGCCATGTTCAGGTAGATGATACGCTCGATAACCAGTGCCATACCGAGGATCAAGCACAGAAGCACGGGGGTCATCCAGCCGGCACCTCCCTGGATATACTTCTCTTTCAGGACTTCGTGGAACGATTTGGATTCCACGGCGTCGTCCTGGACTGCGGGGGCCACGGGGGCTGCAGCTTCGGCTTCTGCTTCAGCCATGGCTGCCGAATCATCGGTTACCTGTTCGGTGGCGGCGGCCGCGTCGGCGGCAGTATCCTGAGCCATCACATTGTTGAGATTGGTGAATGTCAATAATCCAATTACCGACATTAATGCAATTACTTTTTTCATGGTTCGTTTTTAAATTGTGTTAATTATTAATTAGTTAATCTATTTATGCATTGTCACAATATGTTTGCAAATTTAGTAATAAGTTTGCAACTGAGAAATTTTTTTTCGTTTTTTTTTCGATTTTTATGTGTTATTATCGCTTCTTGTGTTTTTAATCAATTGATAAATATAGTGTTATTTGTTTGTTCTTTGTCTTGTCATTATTTTGTGCCCGAAAGCGTTCAGGCAGGGGCTACAATTCAAGCATTATTTCTCTCTTGCCATCATGGTCTGGGCCAGGTCCTGCAACGGCTTTTTGGCCTCTTCTTGACGTTCTATGCTGGCCAGATGCTGTAGGGCCGCCTCGCTGTATCGTTCCACCTCGTGCTCCACATCTTTCTTGATTTCCAGAGCTTCATAGATTTGCATCACTTCGGCTATCTTCTCCGTGGGGTCGTCGGGCGTGTTGTGGAAAAGATTCAGGAGCCTTTGCCGTTGTGTGGCGTTGCCTTTTTCCAATGCTCTCAGCACCAGATAGGTTTTCTTGTTGTCCTTTATGTCGGTGCCGGTCTGCTTGCCGAAAGTCTTGGGGTCGCCCCAGGCGTCCAGATAGTCGTCGCGGAGCTGGAAGGCCAGCCCCAGGTCGATGCCGAAGCGGTAGATTGCCTCTTGTTCGGCCACAGAGGCATCGGCATAGAGGGCTCCCATCTTCAGAGCCCCGCCAAGTAGCACGGCCGTTTTCAGACGTATCATTTCCATATATTCGCTGATGCTCACGTCGTCGCGGTGCTCGAAATCCATGTCGTACTGCTGTCCCTCGCAAATCTCCATACCGGTGCGTTCAAAGGTCTGCAGTATTTGCTGTATGTTTTTATGGGGCAGCAGCAGAAAGTAGTGTAATGCCATTATTTCCATGGCGTCGCCCGACAGGATGGCCCTGTTCTCGTCCCATTTGCGGTAGACGGTGGGCATGCCTCTGCGCATCGGCGAGCGGTCCATCAGGTCGTCGTGCAGCAGGGTGAAGTTGTGGAAGGTCTCTATGCCTATAGCCGCGAAGCGAGCCTGCTCCACATCGCCTCCAAACAGCTGTGTGGCGGCCAACAACATGGTGGGTCTGATACGTTTGCCACTTTGCTTCATCGTATATGCAATAGGTTCGTAGAGGTGCTCGGGTTTCCCCATGAAGCTCTCGGCTTCAAAATAGGCCTTTACTTTTTCTGACAGTTCTTTTAATGTATACATTATGTTGTTTTTTCAGATTTGTCTATGTTTCGTTGTCTTGTTGTCTTGCCGTTTTCGATAAATTAATGATACAAAAATAGATGGTTGCTAAAAAGGGTAGTCTATACCGAAATTGGCTGTCAACTGGTTTAATTTCCAATAGGGGGGGCGCCAGCGTGCGGAGCTTTCCATGCCGGGGTCGTAGAATGGCATGGCAAGGTCCAGGCGCACTGTCACGATACTGATGTTGGCTCTGATGCCCAGGCCCATACCAAGAGCTATGCTTTTGGGCAGGTCGCTGAGTTTCAGTCTGCCGTTGGGGAATTCTTCGGATTCGTGCATCAGCCACACATTGCCCATGTCGGCAAACAGTGCCCCCTCGAGGATGGAAAACAGGGGGAAACGGTGCTCGAGGTTCATAACCAGCTGGATGTCGCCAATGCGTTCAAGCATCTGGTTGTCGCCGGCTTGGAACAGTCCGGGGCCGAGGCGGCGCAGGTGCCATGCCCTCAATGTGGTGGGGCCGCCGCCGTAAAAGCCTTTCTCGTAGGGCATCGCCGAGGAATTGCCATAGGGCACGCCAATGCCCACCATGGCGCGTGCCACCAGCGTGCTGCGCTGTCCGATATAGAAATAGTGCTTGTATTCTGTCGTAAGTCGCACATATTGGGAATAGGGCACGCCGAAAATTTGCCGTATGCCGTTGGTGTCTGTCGTGCCGTTGCCGAGGCGGCTCAGCCCGGCCAGAAGGTTGCCGGCACTTTCCAGCGACACGTACAGGTAGTCGAAATTGTTACGTGTGCCGTAGGTCTGGGTGTTGTAGGTGAAGTCGTAGCGTGTGTCGAAGATGAAGTGGTCGCTGTATTGGTATTTTACCCTCATGTCGTTGGTCCTCAGCAGGCGGCCTTTGAAGGCGGTGTCGATGTTGAAGAAGCGCACGAAGGTCATATCGATAGGCAGCAGCTGATGGGTTACGCGGTTCTGGTGCCAGTTGTAGCCGAAGCCCACATTCATGAGCAGCCGCTCGAAATAGCTGTGGAGCTGATAGTTGGCGCCGAAGCTCACCATGGTGTGGGGCCTCATGCGTTGCCAGAGAACGTCGCGCGTGAAGGGGAACAGGAAAGTGGGGAAGTCTATCGAGAGGTTTACGCCGGTCTCCAGGTTGACGATATTGTTTCTCAGTTCGCTGTCGCTCTCCTTGAATATCAGCTTTGGCAGCTCAGCCAGGAGCGACACTTCGGCCTTGAATTGCTCGGCGCCGCCGAAAATGTTTTTGTTTTGGTAGCTCAGTTTCAGCTCGGTGCCGAAATTGCCGCTGGTGAGGCCTTCCACGCCCAGGTCTTGTCCGAAGGGCGACGAGTTGTTCAGCTCCAACGATAGCGAGAGGCGCTGCCGTTGTGCTGTCAGCAGGCTCACTTTGGCGTCGAGCAGGCGGTTGGTGTCGTTGCTGAAAGGCGATTCGCTGAAGGTTATATGAATGTATTTGAAGTTTCTAAGGCTCAGGAGCGAGCTATAGGTGCGTTCGATGTTGCGCGTGCGGAAAGTCTGCCCCCTGAAGAGGAAGAGGGAACGGTTGATGACGTTGGGGTTCAGCGTCATGGGTTTGTCGTAGAGGTAGCTGTAGTTGGTGATGCGGTCGCGGAAGTTCAGCGTTGTGCTGAGAGTGTCGAAATGGCTTTCTTGACCTATGGTGGAGGTGTTGGGATAGATAAGTATGTTGTCTATCCTGTAGCGTTGCAGAGGGCTTGCTTTGGAGCTCCGGTCGGGTTGAAGCAGCATGGGGTTGCGGAGGTTGAGCCGTATGGTCAGCTTGTGGTCGTCGAAGGCGGTGTCGACGATGTAGGTGATCAAGTCGGTGGAGGCGTAGTAGTAGCCTTCGTTGCGCAGGCGTTCCACAATGCGTTTGCGTTCTTCGCCCATTTTCTCCTGGTCGTACCAGTCGCCCTCTTGCAGCAGGCTCTCGCTCCGCCACACCTGTAGCAGGCTGTCGACGGCGCGGGTCTCGGCGCGGAAGCTGACGCGGCTGATGTTGTAGCGCTGCCGGGGACGCACTTTGTAAATCACGTTGATGTCGTAAAGCCCTTTCTCAAAGGTGTCGAACGTCACGTCCGACCCGAAACAGCCCTTCGATTCAAGCAATCCCGCTATTTCCGAACAGGTCTTCATCGTGGCGTTACTGTCGTATATCACAGGCTCTTGCCCCTTGCGCCGCAGGTAGTTGTGCCAGAAATTGCCCTTCTTTGGATTCGAGAGGCAGTAAATCCTCATCGACACTCTTGGACCGAAGCCCAGCACGTGGCTGTTGGGCTTCTGCTGAGTGTATTTCTTCATGTCGGTCAGGGCTTCATAGATTTCTTTTGGCGGTTCCTGACCATCGGGCATCACTATTTCGAACTGGTTTTTGTTCAGCACTTTCTCGCCCTCGTTCACGTGCTTTTTCAGGCTGAAGCACGAGCACACCAATGGTGTCATGGCCATCGCCATCAGCGACAGCCTGGCAATGCGGCATGCAGGTCTCAGCCACCTCCTCATAGTTTCTCAACCCTTTCCATAATCTTTGCCGTCGAGCCGCGGTGCTCTTCCATATATTTCATGGCAGCCTGTGCTGCGCGTTTTCTCTCGTTGCTGTCGTCGAGCCACCGTCCCAGCAGTTGCGACAGTTCTTCGGCTGTGTTGTAGCTCCGTGCTCCGCCGCAGGCAATCATATCGTTGGCCTCCTGGAATTTGCCGTAGTTGGGTCCGAAGCATACGGGGGTGCCGAACACAGCGGCTTCCAGAATGTTGTGGATGCCTTTGCCGAAGCCGCCGCCGATGTAGGCCACGGTGGCATAGCGATAGAGTGAAGAGAGCATTCCGATATTGTCTATAATCAATACTTTACGGTTGAGCTGGCTGGCTTCTGCACTTACTAATTGCGAATAGCGGAGGCATTGCTCAGGGCCCATCAGATGTTCGATCTGGTTCAGGTGGCCGGCACCTATCATGTGGGGTGCAAGGATGATTTTCAGTGGTTTGTCGTAGCTGTCGGCGAACTGTTTGATGTTGCTCTCGTCGGGTTCCCAGCTCGAGCCGGCCATCAGCACGGGGTTGTCGCCCACAAATCTCTCTACGCCTTCAAAGCGTTTTGCCTGTGCGGCGATGTCGAACACGCGGTCGAAGCGGGTGTCGCCAGCCAGAGTGGTGTGGCGGTAACCTACGCCGGCGAGCAGACGCACCGACTCTTCGTTCTGCACGAAGATGTGGCTGTAGCATTGCAGCTGGCGTGCGAACCAAGCGCCATACCAACGGAAGAAGTACTGTCCGGGCCTGAAGATGGAGGAGAAGAGCAGGGTAGGGGTGCCACGTTTCTTAAGCTCGTTGAGGTAGTTGAACCAGAAGTCGTATTTCACGAACAGGGCCATGTCGGGCTGTAGCAGCTCCACAAATTGGCGGGCGTTGCGGCGGGTGTCGATGGGCAGGTACATCACCAGGTCGGCTTGGTCGTAATTCTTGCGCACCTCGTAGCCCGAGGGGGAAAAGAACGTCAGCACCACCTTCCAGTCGGGCCTGGAACGTCGGAACTGCTCCAATACCGGACGCGCCTGCTCGAACTCGCCCAACGAGGAGGCATGGAACCATACCGTTCGTGAACGGCCACTTTGGCGTTGCGACTGTTGACCGACGAACTGCGACAGTCTCTTTTGCCAATGCCGCCACCCGTCGCGCATCTGTCGTGCTTTTTCGTTGAACGGTGATGCCATTCGCACTCCCAGCGCATAGATGGATATGGCAAAAGAATATATAAGTCGCATTTTTTTTGTTTTTTTTTGAAATTCTAGGGTTTCTAGAACTTATAGATTATCTAGATTATATAGACTTTCTATAATTGTTTAAAAGAAATAATAGTCATAGGCGGTCTTGCCTGCCAGAGGGAAGAGCCAGCATAGCTTCAGGGTGAAGAGCATGTCGAAATAGTGGGTGTCGTCGGGTCCGTAGAGGCCCATGAGGTCGTCAATCACGTATTCTCGTGCCGACCTGTTCCAGCATTGTGTGGCTTCCAGTGCTATATAAAAGTTGAAGTAGTTGCTTGTGTTGCTCATGTACCAGTAGCCGATGCTCTCGGTGATGGTCATGCCGCGGCGTTTGTGGTCGTAGAGGCGTGCATAGTCGTTTTCCAACTGTGGGGCGCGTTCCTGATACATCTTGAAGATGGTTTTCTGTTGCATGAATCCCCCGAAGAGGCGAAGCGTCAGTCCGGAATTGGGGTTGTTGCCAAGGGTGAAGATGCGTCCTCCACCGAGGCGCAGTGATAACGCCCTGTTGTAGACCGAGGGGTGGGCGTCGGTGCCGTTGGAGCCTATGATGATGGGTGCGGCGTCGCGGCTGAAGACGGCGGGCATACGTTTCTCCTTGTCGCGCACGTCGTTGCCGAAAATCAGGCTCCCGTCGATGCTCACCAGCCAGTTGCTCTTGAATTTATAGCCGGCATCGAGGCCGAAATTCAGATAGGGGTTTTTGTAGAGGTCGTGCATGCCATTCTCTGACGACAGTTTGTCGCTGGCAAACACTGTCCCGAAATCAAAACCCACATAAGGAGTTGCCATGGTGTCGACAGTCAGCTTCAATTGCCCCCAGGCCAACCCGTTTGCGAGTATACATATAGTTAGAAAGAAGAGCTTTTTCAAGATGTGATGGATTTGCAGACAACAATTAAACAGTCAAATAATTAAACAATTAAGCAGTTTAATGATTCAATGTGTTTTAGTTCTTTATTTTTAATGCTTTGAGCATTTTAGGCATTAGGTCAATGTTGTTTTGGATGCCGGAGAAGTTTTCTGCTCCGGGGCCGTAGGAGAACACAGGTACCATGACGCCCGAGTGGCCGTCGGTGGTGTATTTGCATTCGTTCTTGCCCTTCTCGATGTTGCCGCTGAGCAGCACCAGGCCGCCAGTTTCGTGGTCGGCGGTGACCACCACCAGGGTGTTGCCGTCCTTCTCGGCGAAGTCGAGCACCACGGCGAGCATCTTCTCGAAGTCGGCCAGCTCGGCCTCCATATACGCCTGGTCGTTGTTGTGGCATCCCCAGTCAATCTGCGACCCTTCTATCATCATGCAGAAGCCTTTAGGATTCTTGGCGAGGATTTCAAGAGCTTTTTTTGTGCCTTCCACCAGCACGGGGTCGCGGCCTGGAGCCACGGGGCCGTAGTAGTTCTCGCAGAAGAATGTCACCAGCTTAGAGCTCTTTGATTTTTTCATTTCCTCAAGGCTGTAGGTAACCTCGTAGCCCCGTTTCAGGAGCGTATCGAGGGGGTTGAGCCCGTCCTTGCGGTTCTCGGGTCGGAAATTGGTGAGGCCGCCGCCTATCATCACGTCGAAGTCGCACTGGGACATGTGCAGGCTTATCGAATCGTACATCTTGCGGTCGGGCACATGGGCATAGGTGCTTGCCGGCGTGGCATCAAGCACGCTGCTGGTCACCACAAAGCCGGCTCCCATGCCGCGCTCCTTGCATATCGAGAGGATAGATTTCACCGGGCTCCCGTCGGGCTTTACCCCTATGTGCCTGTTGTCGGTCTTGTGGCCCGTCACGATGGCTGTGCCTCCGGCTCCGCTGTCGGTGGTGTATTTATTATTGGAGAAAGTGCGCGAGAAACCCGAATAGGGGAACCGCAGGAAATTGGAGCCGTCCCGCTGGTTCACCACCGAGGCGTAGACCTGTGCGGTGCCCATGCCATCACCTATGATAACAATCACGTTCTTGGCTTTTTGAGCCATGGCCGCCCCGGCTATTATCGTAAGCCACAATGCCAACAAACAAAAAGCTTTCTTCATTAATTATGTTTTTTTTTTTTTTGATTCTCTATATTTTATAGAATTTATAGAATTTCCAGAGCTTCTAGATTTTCTAAATTAAAAGGCGAGTTATTTATCTTCTTCCGCCGCTGCGCGAGCCGCCGCTGCTGCGGCTGCTGGAACCGCCTCCGAAGCTGCTGCGACTGCTGGAACCGCCTCCGAAGCTGCTTCGGCTGCTCGAACTGCTGCTGCGGCTGGGAGAGCTGTAGGTGCTGCGACTTGAACTGCTCCTGCTTGGCGAGCTGTAAGTGCTTCTGCTTGAACTGCTGCGGCTGCTGTTGTTGTACGAGCTGCGGCTGCTGTTATTGTACGAGCTGCGGCTATTGCTGTTGTACGAGCTGCGGCTGCTGTTGCTGTACGAGCTGCGGCTGTTGCTGTTGTACGAGCTGCGGCTGTTATTGCTGTAGGTGCTGCGGCTGTTATTGCTGTAGGTGCTGCGGCTTGCTGAGGCTGTTCTGACGCCTTCGCGGCCAGTGTTGACGCCTGCCGGTTTTGCGTAGCGGCTTCCCGAAGCCGAGCGTGAGGATGTCTGTCTGTTTCCGTCGACGACTGTTCCGCGTCTGTTCATGGTGCGTGTGCCGCTAACGTTGCCGCGCGAGCCACGTCCGTCGCGGTTCAGGTCAACGCCACCACGGCGTGATGTCAGTCCGCCACCATTAGGGCCTCTTTGGCCAATCATGGAGCTGCTACGCTGCGGGGTGTTGCTGCGGCGCGTCGCGCCGGCGAAGCCATGCCCCCAGTGGCCGCCGTGGCCATAATGGGGATAGCCATACCAGCCGTAGTAGCCGCCCCAAGCCCAGCCATAGTAACCACCCCAGCCATAGGGATAGCCCCAGCCGTAGTAGCCACCCCAGCCATACCAGCCCCAATGCCAGGCATAATACGGGTCGTACCACCAGCTCCAGTAGGGGTCCCATCCCCATCCGATGCTGCAGTAGGGGCCCCAGCCCCAACTCCAGCCCAGGCCCACATGCCAACGGCTGCCGTACCAGCCCGGGTAGTACCACCCCACGTAGGGGCTAAGCCAGGGGTCGGCCTCCACCATCAGCACGCCACGGCCCATGTGGTAGGGGTTGTTGCAAAGGCTCAGTGTGGTGTCGGCCTGCAAATGCCGTGGGCCGGCTGTGGCGGTGCTTTGCTTGGGCGTGGTGTCGCGCACCGTGCTGGTGATCTCAACGGTGATATTGTCGCTCTTTTGTGCTATCGCCGTGTCCACATAGGGTGTCGGAACGGTGGGTTTTATTCCATTTTGAGGGTCCGAATAGTAGTGAACGCCGTCGTTGGCAGTCTGCGACATGGCGTTGGCGGCAGTAGCCGTCAACAAAAATAATGCAGTCAGGATGTTGATATTTAGTCTTTTCATCATTGATGAATTTTTATGTTCCCAGTTAAGTGCTTTAAAATTCACAATTATTTAGTAATTTTGCAACCCGAAATATTGCGTGCAAAAATACGCATTTTTCACATAACGAAACGTTATTCATCAAAAAAAATTGTTCAACTTTTAAAAAATATAGTTTCTACAGGACCTCGTGGTCTCTCGCGAACAGCTAAAAAAAACACAATGGCAAAAGATTTCGTCTCTCGCTCCGAGAATTTCTCGGAATGGTATAATGAACTTGTGGTTCGGGCCGACTTGGCCGAAAACTCGGCCGTGCGCGGCTGTATGGTGATTAAACCCTATGGCTATGCTATATGGGAAAAGATGCACGACGCTCTGGATAAGATGTTTAAGGACACCGGCCATCAAAACGCCTACTTCCCTCTCTTCATTCCCAAATCGTTCCTCAGCCGTGAGGCCGACCATGTGAAAGGCTTCGCCAAGGAATGTGCCGTGGTGACCCACTATCGTCTGAAGACCAACGAGGAAGGCACCGGCGTTGTGGTGGACCCCGAGGCGCGCCTTGAGGAAGAGCTCATAGTGCGTCCCACTTCCGAGACTATCATTTGGAGCACTTATAAGAACTGGATCAAATCGTACCGCGACCTTCCCATCCTTTGCAACCAATGGGCCAACGTGGTGCGCTGGGAGATGCGCACCCGCATGTTCCTCCGCACCGCCGAATTCCTCTGGCAGGAGGGCCACACGGCTCATGCCACACGTCAGGAGGCCGAGGAAGAGGCCCGTCGCATGCTCGATGTCTACGCTGATTTCGCCAACAACTGGATGGCCGTGCCCGTCGTCAAGGGCGTAAAGTCGCCCAACGAGCGCTTCGCCGGTGCCCTCGACACTTTCTGCATCGAGGCTATGATGCAGGACGGCAAGGCCCTGCAGGCCGGCACCAGCCATTTCCTCGGCCAGAACTTCGCCAAGGCTTTCGATGTGCAGTTCCTCAACAAAGAGAACAAGCTGGAATATGTGTGGGCCACATCGTGGGGCGTCTCCACCCGCCTGATGGGAGCCCTCATCATGACCCACAGCGACGACAACGGCCTGGTGCTGCCTCCCAAATTGGCCCCCATCCAGGTGGCTATCGTGCCTATTTGCAAGAACGAGGAGCAGTATGCCAGCGTCGACGCTCATGTGCAGCCCGTCATCGATGCCCTGCGCCAGCGTGGCATCAGCGTAAAGTACGACAACCGCCGCGAATACAAACCCGGCTGGAAATTCACCGAGTACGAGTTCAAGGGCGTGCCGGTACGCCTCGCCGTTGGCCCCCGCGACCTGGAGAACGGCACATGCGAAGTGTGCCGCCGCGACACCCTCGCCAAGGAGACCATGCCTATCGATGGCATCGCCGACCATGTGGAAAAGCTGCTCGCCGACATTCAGCACTCTATCTATCAGCGTGCCCTCGATTTCCGTCTGGCCAACACCCGCAAGGTGGATTCCTGGGACGACTTCAAGGTCGAGATAGAGAAGAACGGCTTCCTCCTCTGCCACTGGGACGGTACCGCCGAGACCGAGGAGCGCATCAAAGAAGAGACCAAGGCCACCATTCGCTGCATCCCTTACGACGCTCCCGCCGAGGAAGGCCGTTGCATCTATAGTGGACGTCCCAGCCACCGCCGCGTAATCTTCGCCCGCGCCTATTGATGCGGGGCTCCACTCCCTATATCCTCGCCAAACAGATAAATATTGAAAGATTTGAAAGGATTTGCGAGATTTCTGTCGCGAAGCGACACTCATTATCACCAACATAGAACTTGCGAAAGTTGAGTAAGTCTTCAAACTGTAAATAGATATTGCAAAGCCGCAAAAAAAAACGACCGTGGAACGCGGTCGTTTTTTTTGCGGCGTCACCTTTCAGCGTTTGTTGGCCAAGGCCGTCAGGAAGGTGTAGACGGGGTGCAGCACCGAGGGGGCGAAGACAATCTGTCCGTTCTGCTTGGTGCGGCCTATGGTGAAGAGAGGCTCGCCGCAATAGAGTTTGTATTCCACCATGCGTCGCGGAAGGGCCTCGAGGCGGTAGAGCGACAGTTGCTGCAACAGGTCGTCGCGCAGCGTGTCGTTGAAACTCGGAGTGGCGAGGATGGCCTGCTTGATGTGCTTGTTGCAGGCGTGTTGGCGTACCATCTCGGGCAGCTTGGTGGCATAGAAGAGGTCGAGCCCCATGTCGTAGGCTATGCTCACTAAGGCATCGTAGCGCCACTGGAGGGTGCAGTCGCCGCGGCTCTCGTGGCCGAAGAGGTCGTCGCCCACGGCCTGGGCGTAGGGCATAATCTGTTCGGCGAAGTCGCGCGACTGCTGCCGGAATTCCTCTATGGTGCCAACCGGTTGGGTATTGTTGTCGTAGGCACGCACTAAGGCATAAAGATAATTTGAAGGTCGCATTGTTGAGCTGTTTTATTGTTTTGAATGAGAAAAAAAAGAGCGGCACGGATGCCGCTCTTGCTTGGAGTGGGGGAAGCATTAGAGGTTGAAGCTGCCGAGGTAGAACGACTTGCTTGTCTCGCCGTCCTTCTCGCGGCGCATGGCGAGCCATGCTTCCACGGTGTCGCCGCTCCATGCTGCCGGAGTGGAGATCACGGCGCTGCGTTCGGAGCGTTCTGCCACGTTGGTGTTGTAGATGCTCTGGCGTTTCGCGGGGTTGTAGACCAGCATCATCGCCTTGTCGGCCGCATCGGCGTTGCCCAAGCCGCTGTTGTCGGACCATGTGGCGCTGATGTCGCTGCCGTCCAGCGTCCCTACAGGGCTGTAGGGCAGGTCGATGACGCCGTTGGAGACCATGACCTTGTCGTAGGCCACCTTGTAGTTGGGCCAGTCGCCGCTGATGGCGCCGTCGAGGTTGAGGCGCATGGCAGCGTTGGGGGCCGTCATGCCCACGGCACGGTTGCGGAAACCACGCTCGATGAAGCCGTTGACTTCTGCCAAGAACTGAATCAGAAGTTTGAACTTGAGGCGTTGCTGCTGCTGCGCCACGCTGTTGGCGTCGTTGTGGCTGAGCGCGATGGCGCGCATGACTGCTTTACCTTTCCATGAGGTGCCGATGACGGGACCTACCTTACCGCTGAATCCTCCAAGGATTCCTTGTTTGATTTTACCCATTGTTGTTCAATTTTTAAGGGTTGATAAATAATGTTAGTTCACGTGCCTCCCGCCGTTTCCGCGACAGGTCTTCCGGACGACCTGCCTTTCTTCCTGCGAAAGACGATGCAAAAATAGCACGCTGAACACCACCTTTTGATAAATTGACCTCATATACAGTCGTTTGAGCGCGTATGAACAATAATGGCACATAATGACACATGGCAGAAAAGCCGTAGAAAACAGGCTCTTCCCTCTCCGAAATCTGAAAAATGGGAAAAAAAAAGCGTGACAACGTCACGCCTTTCATAAGTCTGTTTTGTTCAGTTGGTTGGATGCAGTAGCAGCCCAGTTTTGTCAAGTCTTCCTTTCTCGGTGATGGGGTTCTGGCGCAGGAAGTCGTCCACTTCGCTTTCAAGGAAATATACGCTGCGTGTCCCTTTCAGGCGGTAGCCTCTCAGCACCCCTAAGCGCCGCCACCTATATATGGTGCTGCGCGTGATTCGGAGCTTGTGTTCCACCTGCTCTACGGTTATCCATTGGCACGGGGCCTCGTTGCTGCTTTGTTGCTTGACGCTGGTGGCTGCAGCGGCCACTTCATTAAGAATAGAACTCATAGTTTTTGTGTTTTAAAATTTTGCTGCAAAAGTAGCATGATAAAACAGTATAGAGCGAAACACTCGCAACGGGGTCGCTATTCTTGCCGAAATAATTGTAAGATGCTTAAATGCCGTTAGATATGCAGGAGCGGCGGTCTTATAGTCGCAACACTTTCGCAACATATTGCAACAGTTTTTTGCAAGAGGTTTGCAAATGTTCGAGATTTAGCTTTATCGTCCTGTGTGATAGGTTGTTGTCTATACCGAAAAAAGGTAATGAAAATAAATGTGGTTGACAACAGTCGAAGGCATTGCCAGAAAGTTGCGGAAGGAAAGGTGCTGAACCGTCGGCGAACCATTTATTGAGCCCGGTTGTTCTTGCAGACGAAGGGGGCATCGTCGGCCAGGTTGAAGGCGCGGTTCACCAAAGCATAGTATTTCATGTCCTTGTAGGCAGTGCGGCTCAGGCTGCTCTGGAGGTGCGATATTTTCCAGCGTCTTTCGAAGAACGACCATTTGATGCTGTCGTCCACCTCGGTTTGCAGACGGCACACGATGCGTGCCGCCGTGGTTACGCCGCAATGTGTGGTGGGCATCAGGTTTTCGTTAATCAGGCCGGCGTCTACCAGACGTTGCCAGTGCGTCAATGCCTTGTCGCACACCGCGGCGTGGTCGCGGGTTTGCTTGATGCGGGCAACGACATCAGGGTCGATGGGTTTGGATTTTTTCGACGACCGATAGCGCTGGGCAGGAGAGGGGGCTTCGCTGTCGGGTGGCAACGCTGCAACAGGGGGCGCCGCGTTTTGCTGCTGCTTGCTGCGGAGCATCTCGTTCTCTTTGGTCAGAAGCTCGATAATGCCATCTTTCTTGGCCTCTCGAAGTTCGGATTTCGACAATTTGCTCTGCAGTTCTTCGATATCATTCTTTTGCGCTTTGATTATGTCAATCAGTTGGTATACGGTATTCCACGCTACATCCTCCAAATTGGAGGCTGTGTTGCCGTGAAGATTCCGTAAGGCCATATTTAAAGTATAATCCGTTGGAGGCATGAATGATACCCTTTTTCGAGGTAACGAAAAAGTTTTATTGGGTTGTTTAAGCTATTGAAATAGTTTTCTTTATTTGTATTGAAAGTGTGCAATAGTAGGTTTTAAACTGTTTGCAAAGATACTAAAATATTTGATTAGAAATATTATAGTTGTTGACAATATATAAAAAAATTATCAACAATGCAGTGGAATAAAAAAAATGTTGTATTTTTGCAGCCGATTTGGTTGCCCTTAGGGGCATGAAAAGGGAATCAGGTGAGAGTCCTGAACAGTCCCGCTGCTGTGAGTTCAGTAGTCTGTCTGTCAACGATATAGCCACTGCATTACGCCATAGGAATGTGGGAAGGCCGACGGGTGGAGAACGAGTCAGAAGACCTGCCAAATCTGAGAAATTCGGTTCGCTTTCGAGGAAAAAGTGCCCGAGAAACAGGACGGTTGTCGCCTGTGGCGAAGAATAGTTGTGCCTGTTTTTCCACTGCTTTTTTCTTTGTTTGAAGCTGAGCCGATTGGCGGCGCCCGGAGGGCGTTGCACGCTGGCTGTGGGCTGCGACGCCAGCGGGGCTGATGAACTGTGACAAATAAACTCTTAAACTTCATAATAGATGAAAAAGCTTTTATTAACTACACTCATGTTTATCTGCGCTTTCGGTGCGAAGGCGCAGACCCCTGTCGATGCCACTATCGACACCAACGACATCCTCTACTGGGTGGGTACGGGCAGCAATCGTGCCGTACTTATTGTTAATTTCGGTATTCCCGACACTGCGCTGGCCTGGGGCTTCCGCTTCAACGGCACTGCCACGGTGCAGCAGATGACCGATTCCATCACCGTCAACGACCCCCGCTTCTGGGTCGTGGGTCTGCCTTCGTGGTATCCGCAGGGCGACATCTTCTACGTGATGGACAACAACGACACCCTGAGCCTTTCGGGCACCTCGGCGGAAGTGCCTTTCAACTATTGGGAGGCCAACATCAACGGAGCCACCTCGTTTGGTGGTGCCAACGAGGTGCTTCACGATGGCGATGTCTTCAAATATGGCGACCTTGCCTCGCCCACACGTGTTTGTGTGCAGGATTATGGCGGATACTGCGGTCTTTCGGCATGGACCAAGACGCCAGTGCCGGTGCCTGTACCCTCAACCTCCAATGGTCCTGAGGAGGCCACCATCGCGGCAAGCGATATCCTCTACTGGGTTGGCACGGGCAGCAACGAGGTGGTCTTCGCCGTGAACTGGGCCGACACCGCCCTGGCATGGGGCTACCGCTTCGACGGCGACGCCGTGGCTCTCAGTGCTGTGATGAACGACATCCAGAGCGCCGACCCGCGCTTCAGCTATTCCCTCAACAGTTATGGCTACCTCAGCGACATCCGTTTCGTCAACGGCACCGACACGCTCGGCGTCACCCCCTATAACTACTTCGAGCATAAAACCAACGGCGAATATGGCATGGGCCTCTACAGCCAGCTTCACGACGGCGACTTTGCCAAATGGGCCGACCCCGCTGCCGGTACTATTGTCGACAGCACCTACTTTGAAGACAATGGCGGATA
>JAFSQF010000038.1 GCA_017446745.1 Bacteroidales bacterium | reverse complement strand
CCACGACGCTGAGGACATGAGTCCAGCGCGGGCGACTTGCTCTTGTCAACGAGCACCTTTCTGCCTTTTCTTACCAATTGTGAAATTGTAGGCATAATTACTTTTAATTTTTAAATTTTGTTTATATATTATTTTGTTCAATTTCAATCAGTTACACCTATTGCACCCTCACAAAAAGGCGTTTCGGGCTGCAAAGGTACTACTTTTTTTCCATTCCACCTAATATATATAGAAGAAAAAACGCTCATCTAATGATTTTTAACATTAAATAAGCGTTTTAAGAATTATTAACTCGTGAATTTTCTAAGAATAGCTCTTACCTCTTCATTCTTACCTCTTAATTGCATCAAGCTTCGCCCTGTCCGACACCGAACGGAGCAATGGTGCGCGACTCCTTGTTGGGTATCTTTATCGGTCCGAATTCGTGCTCGTAGCGCATGATGTTTTCCTGCAGTGCACCCAGCAAACGCTTGGCATGTTCAGGAGCCAGAATCACGCGGCTCTTCACCTGCGCCTTAGGCACTCCGGGCAATACGCGCGCGAAATCCACGATGAAGTCACTACTCGAGTGAGTGATGATGGCGAAGTTAGCATATTCGCCCTGAGCCACGTCCTGTGGCAACTCTATCTGCAGCTGTCCCTGCTTATTTCCATTTTCGTTCATATCTATATATATATTAATAATGTGAAACGTCGATTTTTGTTGTGCAAAGGTAATCATAATTTGGCAATACTGCAAATAAAAGCGGCCAAAAATTTGTATAGTTGGGAAAAACCCTTTATCTTTGCACGGAATTAGGAACCATAATTGATAGGAATCATGAATAGTATGTTGAAAGAGAAGTTTCGTCCGCTCATTTATATTGGAGGCGGCATTTTAGCAGTGTTGATATTCTTCGCCATGTGTTGCACCGTGGTTGACTCCGGCGAGGTGGGCATCCGTTTCCACAAGTGGTCGCTCAACGAACAGGACTACGGTGGCGTGGAGGGAACTTGCAAAGGTTGGGTATTCTATAACCCCATCACCACCAACGTGTTCACCTACCCCACATTCACCCAGCGCAAGCAGTATGAGACATTCTCGGTGAATGCGAAGGACGCCTCGCTCTTCGAGATGGACCCCACCATTGCCTATCGCATCAACCCCGACAAGGCCTGCGACATCTTTACGAAATACCGCGTGGGCGTGAAGGACTTGGAGGAAGGTTACATCCGCACCTGTATCTATGAGGCCTACCGCACCTGCGCCAACCAATACACCTCCGACTCGCTGATGTCGAACCGCGCCAACTTTGAGCGCGACGTACGCAGTCGTCTGGAGAAGTCGCTGATGGCCGAGGGTTTCCTTGTCGAGGAGTTCACGTCGAAGATCACGCCCCCGTCATCATTGCTCTCGATGATTGACGCCAAGAACACCGCCATTCAGAGTGCCTTGAAGGCCGAAAACGAGGTGAAGGAGGCCGAGGCCAACGCCAAGATTGCCGTTGCCAAAGCCGAGGGTAACGCCAAGGCCATGAAGATCAAGGCCGATGCCGAAGCCTACTACAACCGCACCATCGCCGCCTCGCTGTCGCCGATGATTGTCCAGGAGGATATGATTGAGAAATGGGACGGCAAGATGCCTCAGATCATGGCTGGCAACGGCGGCATGATGATGGACATCTCGAAAATCATCGGAAACAACAAATAGAATAAAGCAAAAGACAAACTTAAAAAGCCCGCAGTGTTATTGCGGGCTTCTGAGTTTATCAACGTAATAGTCGAGGCCGAATATCGAACCTGCAAGTAGGAATGCTTGTCCTACGTAGAACAATAAGCCGTTTGCCACGTCGTCAATCTCTATGACCTGATAGGTCACAAGGCAGATGCTCGAAAGGATAAGACAAACTGCGCATGCGTATTGGATTTTCTTTGTGGCAGTCATAGCTTAAAACAATACCTGTGAACCTGCGCCGCCTGCGGCACCTCCTGCAATTGTCAGGAAAAACCAGCCCACCCATTTGAAAATAGTTTTTAAAGTATCACTCATAATTTTCAATTATCAATTGTCAATTGTCAATTCAAAAAGAGTTGCCCCGCGAGGGGGCGAACTCTTTTAATCCTGTCCCATGCCGTCGTCGTTGCTCGACTTGGTGAACACGCGGCTGGCGACCTCACTCGACTGGCCGTCCTTGATGGCGATAGCCTTGACGGTGGTCGTATTAGTCAGTGTCAGCTGGTCTGAATACAGACTGCTCGATGCCGTAGGCACTGTGCCGTCGGTGGTATAGCGAATCTCGGCGCCCTGCTCAGCAGTGATGGTCACTGTTGCAGTGTCAGCGAAGCTGGTGTCACCAGAGATGGTGGGTGCAGCCAGGGTTCCTGAATTTCCGGAGTTCCCGGAATTTTCAGAAGAGCCAGAATTTCCGTTATTTCCTGAATCCGCAGATCCGGAACCTGCAGTGCCGGTGTAGTTCTCGCTCAGGAAGGTGTTGACGGGGATCTCGGTGCGCAGCACTTCCT
>JAFSQF010000037.1 GCA_017446745.1 Bacteroidales bacterium | reverse complement strand
TATTGAACGGAATCCCCTCCGGGGATAGAGAGGCGAAGGGAGGGTAGGTGTCTGCTATTGAACGGAATCCCCTACGGGGATTGAGTGGAGAAGGGAGGGTAGGTGTCTGCTATTGAACGGAAACCCCTACGGGGATAGAGAGGAGAAAGGAGGGTAGGTGTCTGCTATTGAACGGAATCCCCTACGGGGATTGAGAGGAGAAGGGAGGGTAGGTGTCTGCTATTGAACGGAATCCCCTACGGGGATAGAGAAAATCAACAATTTATTATATCAACAATTAAAAAGTACAACAATTAATTTAGATAAACAATTACATGAAAAAGCTTATTATCATTGCCATCGCGTTTTTATCTTTTTTCGGTTATACGCAGGCTCAGCTTCATTGCTATTGGGTCTTCCTGACCGACAAGCAGGGTACCACTTTCGACCCCTACACCTATTTCGACCAGAAAGCCATAGAACGCTATCGGCTTAACGGTGCCGACCTCTACGACAGCACTAACTATCCACTCAACGCCTCCTACGTAGGTCAGGTCAACGCCCTTGCCACCGAAGAGGTTGGACAGAGCCGTTGGCTAAATGCCGCCGCCGTCACCGCCACTCCGGAGCAGGCGGCCAATATCGAACGGCTTCCATTCGTGAAAAACGTCGTGCCTATCAAAAACAACTGGCAGCCGGCATTTTACAAAGGCCCAGACTATTCCGAGAGCTCGTATAATTCGCAATCGGCGGACCTCGATTCGCAGCTTGGCAAGCTTCACGAGCAGCTGCAGCGTATGGGTGGGCAGTATTTCCGTGCCAAAGGCATCAACGGGAAGGGTGTCCGCATCGCTATCCTCGACGGTGGTTTCCCGCAGGTCAACACCCATGTAGCTTTCAAACATGTGCGCGACGAGCACCGCATTATCAAGACCTATAACTTCCCCAACAAGAAAGAGGATGTCTATGGCTGGAACAGCCACGGTCTGATGACCTTTGGCTGCATCGCCGCCCGTCAGGGCGACATGGACCTCGGTATGGCCACAGGTGCAGAGTTTCTGCTGGCCCGCACCGAGATTGAGGCCGAGCCCTTTAAAGAAGAGGTGTGGTGGCAGATGGGAATGGAATGGGCCGACAAGAACGGAGCTCAGATTATCAGCTCTTCGCTTGGCTATGGCAAGGACCGCTACTTCACGAAGGATATGGACGGCCAGAGCTATGTGGCCAAAGCCGGTAACCTGGCGGCGCGTAAAGGTATTCTGGTGTGCAACAGTGCCGGCAACGAGGGCGACGACAAGACTTGGCGTACGATCATCACCCCGGCGGATGCCGACAGCGTGCTCTGTGTGGGAGGTCTGAACAACTCGCTTGATACCTACCAGCTGACAGACTTCAGCAGCTACGGACCTTCGGCCGACGGGCGTCAGAAACCCAATGTCGTGGCATGGGCATGGGCCTGGTCGGCCAACACCGGCAAAACCGACGACAAGTATACTCTCGTCCCTGGCACCTCATTCAGCTGTCCCCTTGTGGCGGGCTTCGCAGCCTGCGCTTTGCAGGCCAAACCGGGCATGAAGGCCATGGAGCTCTTCCACGAGATTGAGAAGTCCGCCGACCTCTACCCCTACTGCGACTACTCGTTCGGCTACGGAGTGCCCCAGGCCGACTACTTCACCGGCGACCGCAAAGCCGTCAAACCCACTTTCCGCTTCGAAAAAAACGACACCTGCCTGAGAGTTATCCCCCTGACCGAGCACGGCAAATGCCGACTTTTTGTAAAGACCTCTACGGGTGGCCAAATTACACAATATGAAAAGCTTGAACTGCCGAAATTCAACCCCGGCATGGCAATCATGATTTACGACGGCGACATGGTCACCGTGCAGTTTGATGGCTATGTGGACAGTATTAAGTGTGGGAAGGGCCAGAATATCACCGTCTGGGTCGACGGCCTAAATATTGGCGAGTGGACAATTACCAATAAGCTTCACTTCAGCACGCAGCTCAATGAGAATCAGACAAAAAGCGAGTGGTATGGCATGCTTGGTATAGCCCTTGGAACAGATGACCAGGAATTGACCACCAATATTTGGTCGCCAGCCAAACGCATAGGTTTCCGTAGAGTGAAGCACCTCACCAAGGCTTATGGACTGGGTTTTGCTTTTGAATATGGGCATTCGTCGTACATTCTGGGCAAAGAAGCCGGAAGTCTTGACTCGCTGATGAATATGGACGATGATGTCCGCTGGCTCGACGGTGGAGTGCGACGCCATAAGGTCAATGTCGGCGAGATAGGCATCGAACTCTTCCAGCGTGTACGCCTGCGTCCGCTGGGTATGTTCCACAGGGGCTGGCACTGGGACCTTGGCGTGTATGGCAACTGGGGCTTCAACGTCTACAAGCTCAAGGGTGTTCACAACTACGACGTTATGGCCTCCACGCGCAAGCAGGTGCTCCGCAACATTAGCCCCCTAAGCGACTATCGTTGGAATTATGGCCTCACCACCCGCCTGACGCGCGACTGGATTGGCCTTTATGCACGCTACCGCCTCAACGGCATAGGCCAGGAGCCGTCGGACGGCAAGGTCCTGCTTCCCCGCCTTGAAGTGGGCATCCAGCTGGCTTTCTGATTTTTGTAGATTTTCTAGATAATATAGCTCCCACAAAAATATTAACAATAAACAATAAAAACAATAATAATATGACACTCGAAGAATTTCAGAATGAACTGCGGCAGGGCATTCCCAACCCGCTGCCTGCACCCCAACCCTACGACCCTACTGTAAATCATGCTCCCAAGCGTAAGGACATCCTCACGCCTGCCGAGAAGAAGCTGGCTATCCGCAATGCGCTCCGCTATTTCGACCCCAAGGACCACGCCATGCTGGCCCCCGAGTTTGCCGAAGAGCTGCACAAGTATGGCCGCATCTATATGTATAGGCTGCGTCCCACCTACAAGATGTATGCCCGCCCTATTGACGAGTATCCTGCCCGTTGCCGTCAGGCTGCCGCCATCATGCTCATGATCCAGAACAACCTTGACCCCGCAGTGGCCCAGCATCCTCACGAGCTGATAACCTACGGTGGCAACGGAGCTGTCTTCCAGAACTGGGCCCAATATCGTCTGGTCATGAAATACCTGAGCGAGATGACCGACGAGCAGACCCTTGTGATGTACAGCGGCCATCCTATGGGGCTTTTCCCGAGCCATAAGAACGCACCCCGCGTGGTGGTCACCAACGGCATGATGATACCCAACTACAGCAAGCCCGACGACTGGGAGCGCTACAACGCCCTTGGCGTGACGCAGTACGGCCAGATGACCGCCGGAAGCTACATGTACATCGGTCCGCAAGGCATCGTGCACGGCACCACTATCACCGTGCTCAACGCAGCGCGCAAGCTTGGTGGTGGTACGGCCGGCAAGCTCTTCATCACCGCCGGCCTCGGCGGCATGAGTGGCGCACAGCCCAAGGCCGGCGACATTGCCGGAGTGGTGAGCATCACCGCCGAGATTAACCCCTCAGCCACGCAGAAACGCTATGATCAGGGTTGGGTCGACGAGGTGCATGCCGACCTCGACGAGCTCTTTGTTGAAGTCAACAAAGCCATCGCCGAGAAGAAAGCACGCAGCTTCGCCTATCAGGGCAACGTGGTGGACCTCTGGGAATACTGTGCTGCGAAGGACATCCACGTCGACCTCGGCAGCGACCAGACCTCGCTTCACAACCCCTGGGCGGGTGGCTACTATCCAGTGGGCATCAGCTTCGAGGACTCCAAGACCATGATGGCCGAACAACCCGAGCTCTTCAAGGAAAAAGTTCAGGAGAGCCTGCGTCGCCACGTGGCAGCCATCAACAAGCTCACCGCCAAGGGTATGTACTTCTTCGACTATGGCAACGCCTTCCTCTTGGAGAGCTCGCGTGCCGGTGCCGACATCTGGAACGCCGACCACTCCGCCTTCCGCTATCCCTCATACGTGCAGGATATCATGGGCCCCATGTGTTTCGACTACGGCTTCGGACCCTTCCGTTGGGTTTGCACCAGCGGCAAGCCTGAGGACCTCGACAAGAGCGACCACATCGCCATGGAAGTGCTGGCCGAGATAGCCAAGACAGCCCCTGCCGAGATTCAGCAGCAGATGCACGACAACATCCAGTGGATTAAGGGAGCCAAGGAGAACCACTTGGTTGTGGGCAGCCAGGCCCGTATCCTCTATGCCGACTGCGAGGGGCGCACCAAGATAGCAGCGCGTTTCAACGAAGCCATACGCAAGGGCGAGATCAGTGCCCCGATCGTCCTTGGCCGCGACCATCACGACGTCAGCGGCACCGACAGCCCCTTCCGCGAGACCTCGAACATCTACGACGGCAGCAACCGCACCGCCGACATGGCAGTGCAGAACGTCATCGGCGACTCGTTCCGCGGAGCCACGTGGGTAAGTATCCACAACGGCGGTGGCGTAGGCTGGGGCGAGGTGATGAACGGAGGCTTCGGCATGGTGCTTGACGGCAGCGACGATTGCGACCGCCGTTTGCGCATGATGCTCCACTGGGATGTCAACAACGGCATCTCGCGCCGCAGCTGGGCACGCAACGAAGGAGCCATGTTTGCCATCAAGCGAGCCATGGAGGCTTGTCCCGAGCTGAAGGTTACCATGCCCAACCTGGTCGACGACAGCATCATTGATAGCGTCAATGTGTGAATCTAAAAGAGCGTCAGTGGCTGCCGTGGCGAAACACACTGCGACAGCCACTCTCGCCTTATCGTTGTTCACTGCATGCTGTTATGGTTTGCTTAAAGTGAGTTGAACTTGATTAATCAACAGTTAAATAACTATACTATCAAACACAGCTACAAATGAGAAATATATTGCTGATTGTCATTCTGCTGATTGTTATGCCTATCAGCGGTAGGGCATTAACATTCACTGTTGCCAATAACGACGGAGTTGACATCAAGTATATCACGGTGGGTCAAGGCACCGTGGAAGTGAGTGCATTAGATTATACCGGCTCTGTTAGAGTTCCTGAGACGGTAACATACGAAGGGGTGACCTACACGGTGGTGAAAGTCGGTTCGTTGGCGTTCTCCAATAAAAGCGGTCTGCGCTATGTGCAGTTGCCGGCCACGATTACCAACGTAGGAAGCACCTCGTTCCGCAACAGCGACAATCTTGATTCCATACGCTTGCTGAGCGTGGTGCCGCCCAAACTGGGTGGAAATGGCCTTATGCTCAGCAATCCACAGGTGGAGCATCTCGTGATTCATGTGCCTGACGGATGCATCAGAGCCTACCGTGAGAACAATTGGTTTGCATCATATAATCGTGTGCCGCTCAATATAACGAGCGACAACCATACCACGCTGACTGTTATGCTTCCCACGGGCTATGACGTGCATTTTGCCTACAACCATAGTTGGCAATCTCAACCAACCAGAATGATTGATTATTCGGATTACGAGAATCTGAATATTCATCGCTTCCTGCACTATGATGCCGCTTTTTTCTACATTCTGACGGCCACAACCGTTACGACAGACCCTAATGGACAGCGTGTTGTTGTTGGCGACAATCAAGGCTACATTCATTTTGACCTCGACGGGATGGACACCATGATTTTGATGTTGAATCCCGTTGTCAAGGATTCGCTCTGTATAGGCTACGACAACGGAGCCATGGGGAGCCGCTTTGTATATGCATTATCATCAGCCAACGATACACTCAGACCTATCCTCATAGCCAACCCTTATGGAGTGTTGGATGTCAACAATATCGCCACGCCATATAACATACACTCAGGCTTGTCGTATCCTTGGCATACAACAGCAGGATACCATGTTCCTGCCGCAAGTGCCCATTCCACAATCTACGCCTCCAATCTTTGGCTGTCGGGATTAACTTACGACGGCGGCACATCCAAACCTTATGTTCGTGCCGGCACCCTTACTTCCGACTGGCAGTATGGGCCTGCCGACCCGACGATGACACTACAGGAGCGTCGAGACTACTATCGTATATGGTCGCTCAGTCGTGCCGAGATTGACGACTTTCTTGCCAATGTAGGTACGCCGGGCTATACCATCCCCGACAATATCGCTTCTTGGCCAGTCGACAGTTCCTCTTTCTACGATGCCGACAGCAATGGTGTCTATGAACCTGCTCATGGAGACTACCCCGTTATCCTTGGCGACAAAATGCTCTATGCCATCTTCAACGACAACGGAGGCGCTATGACAGGCTCAGACCACGAAATTATGGTGGTGGAAGAACATACTTATCTCGACTCCTCAAATTACGACACCGTCAATAATTATTATCCGCCGATACACGAATACGATACGACAATCGTTGTCGACAATCAAACCATGAACATGGAAATTCACGCCATGCTTTATGCTTTTGACGAGCCGGACGATACAGCCCTCAACAACACAGTCTTTTTGCGCTACAATATTCACAATCTTTCTGAGACGACTTGCTATGATGTTCGTTTCGGGGCTTGGACTGACTTGGACATAGGTTATGGCTTTGACGACTATGTGGGTTGCGATGTGATGCGCGGTATGTACTATGCTTATAATGGCGATGACGTCGACGGTCCGGGCGAGAATGCCTACGAAGGTGTCCCACCGGCCCAGAGCTGCACCTTCCTGGCTGGTCCCCGGCTTGACCCCGACGGAAGTGATAATCCCGCTGACAGCTCGTCGGCCAGTTCTGTGAACGGCGCCAATTTCGGCAACGGAATCGTTGATGATGAGCGGTTAGGAATGACAGGCTTCATATATTATGAAAACTCTGCAAATTCGATTAACGGAGAACCAAGTTCCTCCAACGATTTTTACAATTACCTTGAGGGGCTATGGAAGAACGGGCAGCACATACTCTATGGTGGCAACGGCATCAGCAGTGGCACCACGGATATCCCGTGCCATTATATGTTCCCTGGCGACAGCGACCCGTTGCATTGGGGCACCGACGGAGTGGTTCCCGACGTCAATCCCGACGACTGGACAGATCCCAACAGCGGCAGTTTTGCCACTCCAGGCGACCGTCGTGGACTAGCCTCCTCCGGTCCTTTCACTTTCCTCCCCAGCCAGTGCCAGACCCTCGACCTGGCCTATACCACTGCATTCGGAGCCGATGGTGCCTGGTCGTCGGTCGAGAAACTGCGCCTGCTCACCGATAACGTGCGCCGTCAGTTCCTGCGCGACACCACCGACAGCGGCAAACCTTTCACCTACCGCCCCTATTCGGCCCCCGTCGTCGTGGGCATCGAAGAGCCTGCATTGGCAACGACTATGCAGCTCTATCCCAATCCCGCCAGCAGTAGGGCGACGGTGCGCTTCAACACGCCCGGCAGCCGCCAGCTGCAGCTCTTCGACATCCGTGGCACTCTGTTGAAATGCTACAATACTACGGCCACCACTCTTCACCTCGACCTTAGCAGCCTTGCCAAGGGCATCTACATCCTACGTTGCGGTGAGGCTGTTGCCAAAATCGTAAAACAGTGATGGTCCGTAAAACTTAATATTCGTTTGATGCAAAAAAGTAATAATCAAAGATCAAGACTAATAATAGCATTGATGCTCCTCTGTCTGCTGCTGCCGTCGTGCAGCAGCAGAGGGGTGCACATGTCGAAACATCGAAAGAGCCGTCATTGCAACTGCCCTACCTTCAGTTGGAATGCCTCCGTTCCAACCGACTACGGAAGCAGTATCGATTGTGGGGACGACAGGATTGAGGATACTGTTTTTTGCTACTGAACAAGGGAAAAATACAACCATTCACTACCTGCAGCTACAATGACTGATACAGAACGTCATAACAAAGAAATCCTGGCCCGCTACCTGCCGCAGTCGGCGGTGGAGCCCATCTTCGACTTCCTCAACGCCAATCAGGTGCACTTCCACATCACGCGGCAGCGTGCCTCGAAGCTGGGCGACTACCGCATGCCGCAGCTGCGCCATCCCTACCACGAGATCAGCGTCAACGGCGACCTCACGCCACACATGTTCCTCCTGGTGCTGCTCCACGAGATGGCGCACCTGAACACCTATCTCCGATACCAACGCAGCGTGCAGCCTCACGGACACGAGTGGCAGCAACAGTACCGCGACCTCCTTGTCAGCTATTTTAACGCCGGCCATTTCCCGGAAGAGACGCGCGCCCTTTTCGCGAAGTACACCTCTCGCATCCCTCTTAACAGGGCCGCCGGCACGGAATTGGAGCAGCGGTTGAGGGAGATAGACAATCCGGAGGCAGTAAAGTCGGCTCTGAAGCTGAAAGAACTGGCTGACGGTACCTGCTTTATACTCAACAACGGACAAAAAATGGTGCTTCGCATACAAGAAAAACTCCGAACGCGTTATAAATGCAAGGAGGTCTTCACCGGACGCCTTTATAGCGTCAGCGGCAATGCCGACGTAACTGTGGTGCCAGAAGAATTATTGTCAAACGTGAAAGAATTATTTAAATTATAAAAAATGGATAACAATTATAAACAACGTATCGACCAGATACTCAACGAAGTTGGTCTTATCAACGACCTGAATATCAAATACGACATCCTCACCTATATGGAACAGCAGGCCGGCTTCATGCTATGGCAGATTGAGGAAGAGAAGCATATCGACAACGACACACAGAATCTTTGACGATGAAACGAAACAAAAGCTGATGTCTATGAAATCGCGTTTCCCTTATGTGGTGTTTGTTGTCGTTTTCCTGCTGCTTGGATGTAGTGGGGGCTATAGCTTCACCGGAGCCTCCATACCGCCCAATGCGCATACTATCAGCGTGGCCACATTCCCCAACTATGCCTCTACCGTCAATCCTCAGCTCAGCCAGAAGCTTACCGACGATTTGAGGAACATGTTCTCCACGCAGACCAGCCTGAATGTGGTGAACGGCGATGCCGACATGGAAATTACAGGCGAGATAACGGCCTACAACACCACCGCGGCGGCATTGTCGGCCAATGACGACGTGTCGATGAACCGGCTTACCATCAGCATAAAAGTGAAGTTCGAGAACAATGCCGACCCGGATGCCAGTTTCGAGCAGACATTTACGCGCTATCGTGATTTCAGCGCACAGCTCAATTTCTCTTCCATCGAGAACACCCTCGTCGGCGAAATTGTTGCCGAGCTTTGCGAAGATGTCTTCAACAAGTCGGTAGTCAACTGGTGATGAGTGCGAACGCGCTTCTGTCGTGGCAGAAATGATGATGAAGTTTAAACTTTTGAAAAATAATATACAAAACATATCGTCAGCATTACTTGGCTGGGTTGTGGCGATAGCGGCCGCCACGG
This sequence comes from Bacteroidales bacterium, assembly GCA_017446745.1. GTDB lineage: Bacteria > Bacteroidota > Bacteroidia > Bacteroidales > P3 > Colimorpha. Next base: position 6,936 of record JAFSQF010000037.1, on the reverse strand, counting down.
TTTATTTGCTGACCATGGAGCCTACGGTGAGCTTCTGGGACTGCGGCGAGTTTATAGCCACCTCCTATGGCCTCCAGGTGGGGCATCCTCCTGGGGCGCCCCTCTACCAGCTCCTCGCTCATTGCCTGATGCTTTTGGCCGGCGACAATGTGCCGATGTTGGCATGGTGGAGCAACGCCCTCTCCGCCCTTGCCGGCGGTCTGACGGCGATGCTGCTTTTCCACACCATCAGGATGCTCCTTGCGCTGCTGCCATCAGGGCAGACAGCCGACGCGAAGTCGCGCCCTCCAGCCCTCAGCACAGCCTCGTGCACCTTCAGTGCACTGATTGGAACGGCCTGCTACGTCTTCTGCGATACAGCCTGGTTCTCGGCCACCGAGAGCGAGGTCTACAGCCTTTCGATGTTCTTCTCATCGGCCACGGTGTGGGCGATGCTGCGGTGGGCAACGACCGACGACCCTCAGCGTAAGCCACGCTGGCTGCTGCTCGTGGCCTTCCTCCTCGGCCTCTCGGTATGCGTCCACCTCCTCACGCTCCTCACTATCCCTGTCCTGCTGGTTGTCTTTTTTTTCAACCGAGCAGGGAGGCAACAGGAGCCGAATTCCGGCAGGTCCTCGCTCATCGGCACACTCCGATTTTCAAGCCTTTGTGCTCTTTTTTTTCTTATTGGTATGTCGCCTTATCTCATCATTCCCATCCGCGCTGCCGCCGGCACGCCAATCAACATGGGGGCACCCTCCGATTGCGCCAGCTTCAAGGCCTATATAACCCGCGAACAATACGAGCATGCGCCACTCATCTACGGACGCTGCTTCAATTCGCCCATCGTGGCATACGAGAACGGCAAGCCGGTCTATGCTAAAGAGATGGATATGTTTTTCCCACGGATGTGGAAACAACATCCCCATGCCGAGCAATACTACTGCGATTGGAGCGGGAGGCACGGTAAGATGGTGCGCATTGACGGAAGCGACTACTACAAGCCATCGTTCGGCGACAACATGGTGATCTTTGGTGGCTATCAGCTGGGCTACATGTATCTGCGCTATCTGATGTGGAACTTCTCGGGGCGCTACAACGACCGCCAAGGTTTTGGCAATCTGCAAAAGGGCCAGTTCATCACGGGCATACCCCCTATCGACCGCCTCTATGTGGGTACGGGACGCGACTTGCCTGATTCCATGCCCTCTAAGGGGCACAACCGCTATTTCATGCTTCCGCTAATCTTAGGGCTCGTAGGCCTCTTTGCCCAAGCACGACGCTGCAAACAGGGGTTTTGGACGGTGATGAGCCTCTTCCTTATGGGAGGTCCTTTGCTCGCCGTTTATCTCAACCACCCCATGTATGAGCCCCGCGAACGGGATTACGCCTACATCCTCTCGTTCTATGCTTTCGCCATTTGGATAGGGGTGGGGGCCGCAAGAATTTTGAACATCCCATTCAAAAAGATTGAAAAAAAATGGTCCAAAGCTATAATCCAAACCTCGAAATATACAGTTCTTATTGCCATCCCATTGCTCATGGCCTGCCAGAATTGGGACGACCACGACCGCTCGCATCGCTATATAGCACGCGACAGCGCGGCAATACTTTTGGATTCTTGCTCCGAAGGGGCCATCCTCTTCACACTGGGCGACAACGACACCTTTCCCCTTTGGTACCTCCAGCAGGTTGAAGGCTACCGCACCGATGTTCAGGTGGTCAACATCTCGCTCTTAGGCAGCGACGAATACTCGCAAAGCACTAAAGAACAGCTGTTGAGGAAAGGCCTTGATGCCTTCCCCGACAATGGGTGGTTTAACAGTGGCCCCTACCGGCGCATGCTTTCCGTCATCAACAATTGCAACGGTCGCGATATTTTCTTCTCCCACTACGCTGCCGACGACAGCCGCGTTGGCTTTGCCGGACGGATGCGGCTTAGCGGCATGGCTTATAGGCTGGCAGACAGCATCTCGACCGATAGTGTCGACCTGAAGCGCACCTACGACCTGATGACCAAAAAATTCAGTTGGCATAACATTGATAAGGTCTACATCGACGAGGTGAGCCATAAATTCCTGCTACAATACTGGCACGACGTCTTGCTAACAGCAAGCAACCTGACGGCACAAGGGCAAATCAAGGAGGCAAACTGGTTGCTGAATTTTACCGTGTTGCAGATTCCGCCACAAACGATGCACGACCCCATGCTGACTTTCGAGGTGTCGAGGGCTTATAGCGATTGTGGAGCAACAGAAAAGGCTATCGTTTACAGGCATGAATGCCAACGAGCCGTGCGAGAGCAGTTGGATTATTACGGGTCGATGTCGCCCTCGATGCTGCACCTTATACCATACACCCTCGAGCCGTTGCAAAGCCTTGATGGTCAACTGAAGTAAAAAATATTTTTGTATATTGTTAAAAAAGTGTAATTTTGCACTTTCTTTCAACGAATAAAAACATAATCCCATGACACATATAAACCTTGATGCCACAACAGTGGCTAATGTGAACACCTGGCTCAACGGAGCCTACGATGAAGAAACAAAAGCTGCAATCCGCAAGATGCAGGCCGAGAACCCGGAAGAGCTTAACGAAAGCTTCTACCGTAGCCTTGAATTCGGCACCGGAGGGCTCCGTGGCATCATGGGCGTTGGCACCAACCGCATGAACCGCTATACCGTGGGGATGGCCACCCAGGGCCTTGCCAACTACGTGAAGAAATGCTTCCCTGGCGAGGAGCTTAAGGCAGCCATTTCGCACGACAGCCGCAACCACAGCCGCGAATTTGCCGAAATCACAGCCAATGTCCTTGCCGCCAATGGCTTCACGGTGTATCTGTTCGACGATATGCGTCCCACACCCGAGCTCAGCTTCGCCGTGCGTCATTTCCATTGCCAGACGGGAGTGATGCTCACCGCCTCGCACAATCCCAAAGAATACAACGGCTACAAGGCCTACTGGAACGATGGTTGCCAGCTTGTGCCGCCGCACGACACTGCGGTCATCGACGAGGTGGAGAAAATCAAATCGCTCGACGATGTGCACTGGAACGGCGGCGAGGAGCGTATAGTCACCGTTGGTTCCGAGGTCGACGAGGCTTTCATGTCGTGTATCGACAAAAATGTACTCAATCCCGAATGCATACGCCAGAACCACGACATCAAGATAGTCTACACACCTTTGCATGGAACGGGAATAAAGTTGATACCCACTATGCTGCAGCGCCTGGGTTTCACCAATGTGAATGTTGTGAAAGCTCAGGCTGTGCCCGATGGCAACTTCCCCACAACGCCGTCGCCCAATCCCGAGGAGCATGCGGCAATGAAGATGGCTGTAGACTTGGCCAAAGAAATCGATGCCGACATCGTCTTTGCTTCCGACCCCGACGCCGACCGCGTGGGGGTGGCCGTCAAACGTCCTGATGGCGAGTGGATGCTCCTCAATGGCAACCAGACCATGAGCGTTCTCATCTACTATCTGCTGAAGCAATGGAAAGAGAAAGGCATGCTGAAGGGCAATGAGTTCATCGTGAAGACTATCGTTACAAGCGAGCTTCCTGCAGCCATAGCCAAAGCCTACGGGGTGAAGGTCTACGATGTCCTCACGGGTTTCAAATGGATTGGAGCCAAAATTCTCGAGCTGGAGGGCAAGGAGCACTTCATCGGTGGCGGTGAAGAGAGCTATGGTTACATGATAGGCGACTTCGTCCGCGACAAGGATGCTGTTGCCGCCTGCTCGATGATTGCCGAGATTGCCGCATGGGCCAAGTCGAACGGCAAGACGTTTTTCGACGTCCTTGTGGACCTTTACACTGAGTTTGGCTTCTACAAGGAAGGACTTCACAATGTGGTGCGCAAAGGCAAGAGCGGAGCCGAAGAGATACAGCAGATGATGAAACAGTACCGCGAGAACCCTCCGACTGCAATCGACGGCAGCCCCGTGGTTTGCATACGCGATATCAAGACATTGGAGGAGAGAGATATGACCTCTGGCAAGGTCAAGAAAATCAATCTGCCTTCAAGCAACGTGCTGCAGTTCTTCACCAAGGATGGCTGCAAGGTTACCGTGCGTCCCAGCGGCACTGAACCGAAAATCAAGTTCTACTTTGGCGTGAAAGACACCCTGACAAAGAAAGAATACTTCGACCAGACAAATGCCAACCTTGATGCCAAGATTGATGCGATAAAGAAGTCGATGGGGCTGTGAAAGAGTGACTGACCCCTGACAAATTGTCGCGATTTTTTGTACATTTCGTTTTGCGATTTATACTGGAGCGGCGTGACAATCATATACGATGTCGACCTGGCATGAAAAAAAAATGTCCATGTCGAAAAGTATTTGTATCTTTGTAACCGAAATTAACTTAACGAGCATTAAATTAATAACCGTTATATGAAGTTTTACGACAGAGATACCGAACTGAAAATTCTACAGAAAAATTGGACACAGACAACCGAGCGAGGTCGACTGACTGTCCTTATTGGCAGGCGCCGAATCGGAAAAACCACCTTGTTGAGAAAAAACTCGGAAGAGGGCAACCAACCATTTCTGTACCTCTATGTGTCCAAAGACAATGAGCGTGTGATGACACGCAAATTCCAAGAAGCAGCCGAGCAGACGCTGGGACTCCGTATTTTTGGACAGACGGAGTCTTTCGCCCAGTTTTTTGAACAATTGATGCGATACGGGCAACAAAACCATTTCACCTTGGTTTTCGACGAATTCCAGAATTTTATCAAGGTGAACCCTGCCATCCCCTGCCATATACAGGACATTTGGGACCGATACCAAGAAAAGGTGAAGGTCAACATGGTGGCCTGCGGCAGCATCTACAACATGATGCACAGGATTTTCGACAACGAGGACGAGCCACTCTACGGCAGGCAGGATTGCCGTATCAACCTGCAACCCTTTCGCATCGGCGTATTGAAGCAGATACTGCACGACCACAACCCCAAATACACTCCCGAAGACCTGCTCTGCCTATATATGCTCACCGGCGGTGTGGCCAAATATGTGTCCTGGCTGATGGATGCCAAAGCCACTACGAAAACCAAGATGCTCCGATGGGTCACGCAGGTTGGTTCGCCATACCTCTCGGAAGGCACCGAACTGATCATGTCGGAGTTCGGCAGGGACTATGCCAACTACCTTAGCATACTGCAGATGATAGCTTCAGGATTGACCACGCAGAGCGAGATTGACGGTGTCATCGGAAAAAACACAGGTGCCTACCTCGACAACCTGGAGACAGAATACAGTTACATCCACAGGAGGCAACCCCTATTCAGTAAGCCGGGCGGACGCAACTCGCGCTGGCAGCTCGACGACTGCTTCTTGCGTTTCTGGTTCCGCTTTATCCTGCACAACCAGGCCCTTGTCGAAATGGAACGCAACGACCTGCTGCTCGAAATTGTGGAACACGACTACGAGCAATACTCCGGTCTTGTACTTGAACAATATTTCCGCCAACGCTGGATGGAAGAGGAGCGAGTGACACTGGTGGGAAACTACTGGGACAGAAAAGGTGTCAACGAGATAGACATGATAGCACTCAACGACATCGACAAAACGGCCGTGGTGGCTGAAGTCAAACGTCAAAGAAAAAAACTCAACCATTCCTTGCTGGCAGAAAAGGCCGCAACCATCGACAAACACCTGGCCAAATACACTATCACCCAAATTGGTTTGACAATGGAAGATATGTAATATTTTCTTTTACAGATGTGTTCAGTTCCTCTTTGGGGTTGTCGCATTTTTGGAATGGGTAGTGGCGGTAGCCGAGTTTATCGTAGATGTCAGTCGTGGCTTTGGTGGGCAGGCTGCAGATGCGGGTTTCGGCTACCTCTGTAGGAGGTCGGGCTTCCCAGCCCGACCAACGCTACAACAATCCCCCTTTGTCGTCGCAATGGCGAAGCTGGGAAGCTTCGCCTCCTAACCCAAGTTCACCCCTTGCTTAATCTAACTATCCTGTCATGAGCGATTTGGCGCTTCGGGGTTTCATGTTTGGGTACTACAGATTTATATGAAGCCGTCGGTGTTGATGCACAGCGCAAGCACCAGCAGGCGGTAGTCGCTGCGCTTCTCCTTGCTGCGCCCGAATTTGGCCTTGCGGCTCGCGGCCTTGCACCCTTCGAAGTAAAAATTCGTCAAGTCGAAGAGAATGTTTTCGTTAAGCCGAATGCAGAGGGCAAATCACGAAGTGCTTGCACTATGCTGAGGCGAGAAAACGACCCTTGAAAAGAAACAATATTTCATACGCTCTGTGTAGTACAAACCGACTTTTGCTATTTTGCAGACTAGGTATTATTATAGATAAACACTTTACAAACCTGATTGGTTGAGAAATGCCCCAAAAAAAAATTTCAGGATTGAACTTGGGTTAGCAGTTGTCCCAAGACTGGCTGTCCGAGAAAATGTGTACTTTCGCCCATGATATGGTTGTTTTATCGTTGCTAAACAAATAACCATTTTGGCTGATTCTCGTATTTGGGATCGGCCTTCTTTTTTGAACAGAGCCTCGTCCGCGTGCGCGCAGCTCTGAAAGTTTAGCGTTCACTAATATTTTCGGAACAGAGCATGGAAACCCATCGTGCAAAAATACAGATTTTTCTTACGAAATCACCTGCGTCCGACTTTTTGCCAAGCAATACTTCCTAAATGCTATTGCTCGCGCGCGGAAGTTGTTCTACTTTTGCAACCAGATTTACGATTGTGGAATTTAAAGTAATTACTTAAAAAAAACAAAATTTTATGGTAAGAAAAACTATTCTTTCGGCAGTATTCTGCCTGGCAGCGACGTTTGCGATGGCTCAACCGCCAAGCGACAATTCACCCACCTATCCGCAGGGAGCCACCTTCACCCTCAGCAACGGGTCGACGGTGACCAAGAGCGGCGAGAGCCTCAGCAGCTCGACGCAGTACTACAACGTCATCCAGGTCACGAGCGGTACG
>JAFSQF010000005.1 GCA_017446745.1 Bacteroidales bacterium | reverse complement strand
TCGTAGACAAAATAAGCATTCGTGTAATTCGAGAGATTTGTGCTCAAATCGCAGGCGAGGACGCCCGCGTACCACGACGCATAAACACAGTTGTCCTTACTTTTTTATATTGCTCCTATCTGATTGTATCAACTTATTTTTAATTATTACTTATAGAACGTGAATGCCCGTAAATGCCCTTGAATTATCATAAATGTCAATTAAATTTGACTGGTTACTTACCGTGGACAAACCTCCACGTCCAATCCTTGTCGCCACTGTGGGGCCCTGACGGTCTAAACCTAAAAAAAAGTGAGTGGGCATTACTCTGATACCCACTCACATAATGATGTTGCATACAATCGGTGTGCCGATGATGTCTTATTGGGTTACACGCTCAAGCCATTTCACCATGCAGAGCATGACAATCATCGAGAGCAGGCAGACGCCCATGAAGACAGCCCAGCAGGTCCAGATAGGCCAGTTGGTGTACATGACCGGTCCAATCCACAGCAGGCCGTTGCCCACGGCAGTGGCACCAAGCCACAGTCCCTGGCAAAGACCCAGCAGGTTCTTCGGGGCCACTTTCGACACGAAGCTCAGTCCCAGCGGGCTGATGAAGAGCTCGGCAACGGTCATGAAGAAATAGTAGACTATCAGCACCCACGGACCGGCTTTCAGGCTTGCTGCGGTGGTGGCATCAAGAGCGGTGAACTCGTTGGCCGACGGATAGCCGGCGCTCTTGCAGAATACGGTCATGAACAAATAGGCAATGGCGGCAATGCCCATACCGATGGCAATCTTCTTGGGCGTGGAGAATTTGCGGCCCCATGCCGTTCCGAAAAGCCACATGATGGGGAAGGTGAGCAAGCAGACGAAGAAGGGGTTGACGGCCTGCCACACCTCCGGCGGGAAGAGCGACGTGTTGACGAAGTCGCGTGCAAAGAGTGACATGGAGGTGCCGTTCTGATGGAACGACCACCAGAAGAAGACGGCGATGACGAGCACTGCGAAGAGAGCGTAGAGGCGCTGCTTGAGCTCTTTGGCCATGGCGGCTTTCTCTTCGGGGGTGTAGTTGACGCTCTCCGTCGCGGCTTTCTTTGCCGGCGTGGGGAATCTCTTCTTGCTGGCCAGGAAGATAGTCAGCGAGATAAGCATGGCGGCCACAGAGGCTATGAAGCTGTAGTGGACACCGGTGTTGAAGACGTTGAGGTAGTTCTGGCACACCTCCGCGGCGGCGGCACCGTCGGCGGGGAGAGTGACGTGCATATTGGCGAAGAGCTCGGTGGCTTTGGCTATGGCCTCGGGAGCCATGGCGGCACCGGTCTCAATGGCGGTGATGTACTGATGGCACAGGGCCGGGAGGTCGGCGTTGTAGGCCATGCCGTTCACGCCAAGCCACCAGCTGCGCAGCAGCGGGGCTACGAAGGGGGCGATAAGACCGCCCACGTTGATGAACATATAGAAAATCTGGAAGCCCGGGTCGCGTTTGCTCTTGGCGATGGCAAGGGCCTCAGGACCTTGCTTGGCGGCTTCAGCTTCGAAGTTGTCGTACATCTGTCCCACGATGGCCTGCAGGTTGCCCTTGAACAAGCCGTTGCCGAAGGCAATCATCAGCAGGGCAAAGCAGGTAAGGGGCAGCAGCCAGTTGATGTTGCCCGAGGTGGCAAGGATGGGGATGGCCAGAATGATGTAGCCACAGGCCATCACCAGCAGTCCCGACTGGATGGTGGTTTTGTAGTTCTGCGTGCGGTCGGCAATGATACCGCCCACAAGGCTGAGGATATATATTCCGCAGTAGAAGGCGGAATAGATACCCGTCGCGGTGCCGTTGCTCAGTCCGAATTTGGAGCAGAGGAAAAGCACCAGCACTGCATTCATAATATAGTAGCCGAAACGCTCACCCATATTACTCAATGCAGCTGCAATTAGTCCTTTCGGATGTCCTTTCATAATTTAAATGTTTTTGATTAATAATATTTTAAATTGAAATTTTATTCTTCGGGCTATCTCGAAATAATGTGCAAATTTACTAATTTTTTCAAATAGGAACTGCATTTTGCAAATATTTTGTATTTTTGCGTCCCTTTTTTCGATAAACCATGAATGACGATTATACATTTATTGACGTTGCGATTCAGACGCTTAACAATGGCGGGACCTTGCTTTACCCCACCGATACTATATGGGGCTTGGGATGCGATGCCACCCAACCCTCGGCAGTAGAGAAGATTTATGCCATCAAGCGTCGCGACCATTCTAAAAGCATGCTTATCCTTTGCGGCGATATGGCGATGGTGGAGCACTTTGTGGGGATGCCGACAGAGGAGGCCGCACGCCTTCTTGTCGACCCCTCGCGTCCCACCACGGTCATCATGCCGCTGCAACAGCATCTGCTGGCCTCCAACCTTGCAGCCTCTGACGGCACCATAGGTGTCCGCATCCCGCGCAACGACTTCTGTCATGCTCTTCTGGCACGCTTCGGCAGGCCCATTGTCAGCACCTCGGCAAATTTTTCGGGCCGCCGGTCGCCTGCGAGCTATGCCGATATCGAAGAGGCTTTGAAGCGCGCTGTGGATTATGCAATGCCGCCCGAATGCGGAACGCTTTCGGGCGGCATTGCTTCGCGCATCGTCAAGGTGATGAGCGACGGCTCTATTTCTGTGTTGCGCGACTGACGACACACGGCGTGCGTCGCGAGGTGGCTTATGGACGCAGGCGCAGGTACTTGTCGTCGTTCACCTTGGCGGGACCTTGCTCGCGCTTTATCATGCCGTCAAGGCCGAGCTGTTTTATACCTTGTTCGAAACGTATGTCGACAGGTATGTTCTTGGATGACAGTTTCTGAAGGTCTTTCTGAAGCTCAGGTTGCACAACGCCGTTTTTGGCGGCATAGCTCTTTGCGTTTTCGTAGTTCCCCGTGCCCTCGGTCTCCAGTACCAGCGCCGCCCAGCCCTCGATGGCTTTGCGCATCTTTTTGACGTCAACCATATAGTGTCCGTCTTCGGTGCGCAGGAAAGCCCCTTGTTTTTTCATATAGTTGAAGCACATAATGTTGGCTATGCCATGGGCCTCGGTGGCACCGAAGCGCACGCTTCGCAACAGCCCGGCCATATAGGTGATGTAGGCATCTTCGACGCTGACGCCATTAATCTCGCCTTTTTCTATGAGGTTCTGAACCATGAAAAGTCCGCAGATGTCGGCCTTGGCTTCTTCCCATGCACTGTATTGGTTCTTCAAAGCCTCGCGCACTGTTTCTTTGCCGCCAACCACGTTCTTCACTCCCAACCCGTGGGCCACCTCGTGGAAGCATACGTTGTTGAAGAAGGCATCGAAGGTGACGTTCTGGAGCTGATCCTTGACGATAAGGGTGTTGGCTATGGGCCTCAGTATTTCATCAAATTTGGCTTGCATGACGTTCTTCAGTTGCAGGCGTCGTGTGCCTTTCTGGAGCTGCACGTTCTCGTCGTTGGGCAGGTTGATGGCTATTGTCTTTCCCCCGGCGTTGCATTGTCCGGCATAGTAGACCACATCATAGACGTTGATGTCGCTCTCGGTGCCGGGCTTTTCCTGCTTATATTTGGGGTCGCAGGGCAGTGATTTCTGCATGTCGGGCAGCATCTGGGAGAAGTGTGCCAGCCGGTTGCTCCACTCTTCGTCCTTCACCAGCACGAAGGCTTCGTAGGCTGTCTTGTAGCCGTACAGGGCGTCGTCGTAGGTCTCGATGGGGCCGAAGACGAAGTCCAGGCGGCTCTTTTTCATGTCCATCCAAATCAGGTCGCTCTTCTCGTACGCGTCGGATGTCAGGGCTGCGAGGCGGGTTTCGAGATAGTGGCGTAGCTCTTCGTTTTTGCAAATGCCTATGGCCTGCTTCAGCATCTCCTCGGCGCGGCGCAGTTGGCGTTCGTAGGCTTTGTGGTAGGGCACCACCTCAAGCTGGCCTTTGCTGTTGCGGCGCACTATGGTGTAGGGGCTGGTTTTCAGTGGGTCTTTCAATGCGTCGAACTCGCTTTTCTTCATGTCTTTCGGGTAGAAGTTCAGCCCTGCCGGTCGGGGCCCGTAGCCGGGTACGAAGGGTTTGTTGCCATCCAGGCGGTCCCATGGGCCGTAGTTGATGTTCGCGAACTCTACTATGTTGCGGTCGGCAGTCCTGCGGAGTTTGTTGCGCTCTGCCATGCCCACGGTCTGTTCCCAATAGATGTCGTCCATCACGTCGGCTATCTGTATGAAGAGGGCCATCAACTCCTGCTCGTCGGGCTCCAGCTGTCCGACGTCGTATTTCAGCGGTACTGTGGCGTATTGCTTGACTTTTCCTTCAATTGCCGGGTCGCTTTTCTGAGCTTGAAGGTTGACAATGCCCGCCATCATGATGGCAAGACACAAAATGATGGAATGGAACTTTTTCATTGTGGGTTATGTTGTTGTGCGTCTATAGGTTAGGATTAAAGTTGCGAATTGAGGAAAGTGTGCTTGTCGAGCATTTTCAGCACCTCTTTGTTCTCCGCTGTCTCGAGGAGCGCATTGATGTAGCGCATATTGTGCGTGTCGGTCCCCAGATATTCCACCATGCCATGGTCGATGTAGTCGAACCCTTTCTTTCGTGCTGCTTCGCCATAGAAACCGTTCAGCGAGAGGACGTTGATTTGGAACAGGATGCCCATCGACTTCATGGTCTCTATCTCTTTCGAGTGGATGCCCAGATAGGGGTAGCGCTCGGGGTGCGCCAAAATAAGTGTGTAGCCCAGCCTTATGTATTCGGCAAAGGTCTCGATGGGCATGTAGTTGCTAAAATGGAGCGAGAACTCGCAGAGCAGACGTTTGCCTGGCAAGGGTAGCACTTTGTCTTTGCCCGGTTGGCGGGCGAATTGAGGGTCGAAGCGGTATTCGCCGCTGATGCCGGCAACCTCCGGCAGGCTCGGGTCGCCCAGCTTATCGATCATCCTCTTCAGTTCGGCGAAGCGACGTTGGATGTCGTCCTCCACATTCGGGTAATGGGCTTGGAAATGAGGAGTAAAGTATATTTTTTTGTATCCTACAGATGCCATCGCTTTAAGGCATGACACTGTCTCGTTGAAATTGCTTGACCCGTCGTCCACTCCCGGAAGTAAATGGCAGTGCATGTCTGTTGATAAGACTGCAAATGCGTCTGTTTTTTTCTTTCTTTTTAGAAACTCAAACATGTTATCTTGTTTAATTGGGGGGGGGTAAATCGTTGATTGTTAGTTTATTATAAATATAAATAATGGTATAATGTTTTGCAAAAATACAAAAATATTGCTATATAGCAAAAAAGTCTGTCAATTTTGACAGACTTTTTTGCTCCTATTCAAGGCGAAGATTTTTTTTTATTTCCGCGGAATGCGATAATTTCTTATCGTCTTCGTTCGTTGCCACGGCGGCTTGGGCCTTCGCGGCGTGGCCCACGGTCGCCACCCTCACGGCGCGGGCCGCGGTCGCCACCCTCGCGGCGCGGGCCGCGGGCAGGCTTCTCCTCCTCATAGCCTTCGGGCTTCGGAAGCAAGGCCTTGCGGCTCAGTTTCAGCTTGCCGTTCTTTTCGTCGATGGCTATGATTTTCACGGTGACGGTGTCGCCTTCATGCAGCAGGTTCTCCAGCGTGTCGGTGCGTTTCCAGTCGTATTCGCTGATGTGCATCAGGCCCTCTTTGCCAGGCAGGTATTCGAGGAAGGCTCCGAATTCGACAATGCTGACCACCTTGGCGTCGTAGATCTGACCCACCTCGGGCACGGTGCAGATGTCCTTAATCCATTTGATGGCGGCGTCGATACCCTCTTTGTCTTGCGAGGCGACGTCGACGATGCCCACTTCGCCTTTCTCTTCGATGTTGATGATGGTGTTGGTCTCGGCCTGGATTTTCTGGATGACCTCCCCGCCTTTGCCGATGACGGCTCCGATAAAGTCTTTGGGGATATGGATCTGCACGATGCGTGGCACGAAAGGCTTGTAGTCCTCGCGGGGTTCGGCGATGGTTTCGTGGATGTGGTCGAGGATGTGGAGGCGTCCTTGACGGGCCTGCTCCAGGGCCTTTGCCAGCACGTCGTAGCTGAGGCCGTCGACTTTGATGTCCATCTGGCAGGCGGTGATGCCGTCGCGGGTGCCGCAGACCTTGAAGTCCATGTCGCCCAGGTGGTCTTCGTCGCCCAATATGTCGCTCAGCACGGCCCATTTGTCGCCCTTGCTGATAAGGCCCATGGCGATGCCTGCCACGGGTTTGCGCAGCTTCACGCCGGCATCCATCAGGGCCATGCAGCCTGCGCAGACGGTGGCCATGGAGCTGGAGCCATTGCTTTCCAGGATGTCGCTGACCACGCGGATGGTGTAGGGGCATTCCTCTTCCGAGGGGAGTACCTCTTTAAGGGCGCGCCAGGCCAGGTGGCCATGGCCCACTTCGCGGCGGCTGGTGCTGCCGGCACGCTTCACCTCGCCGGTGGCAAAGCCGGGGAAGTTGTAGTGGAGCAGGAAACGGCGGGTGCCCTCGATGACGGCTCCGTCGATGATCTGCTCGTCGAGTTTGGTGCCCAGCGTGCAGGTAGAGAGCGACTGGGTCTCGCCGCGGGTGAAGATGGCGCTGCCGTGTGCCGAAGGCAGGTAGTCGGTCTCGCTCCATAGCGGGCGTATCTCGTCGAGCTGTCGCCCGTCGAGGCGTGTACGCTCGTTCAGCACCATGTCGCGCATGGCTTCGCGCTCGGTGTCGTGATAGTAGCGGTCAATCATGAACTTTATGTCGTCGGTGAGGGTCTCCTCGGTGTAGTTGGCGTCGATGAATTCCTGCTTGATGGCCTCAAAGCCCTCTTCGCGCAAATGCTTGTTGGCGATGCCTTGGTGCGAGAAGTCATAGCATTTCTGGTACACGGCGTCGTGGAGGCGTTGACGCAGCTCTTCATCGTTCACCTCGTGGCAGTATTCACGCTTCTCGGTCTTGCCGGTCTCGACGGTGAGCTCGTCGAGCACCTTGCATTGTATCTTGATGGCCTCGTGGGCTGCCTTGAGGGCACCGAGCATGACATCTTCCGACACTTCTTTCATCTCGCCTTCCACCATCATGATGTTGTCGGCAGTGGCGGCGACGATGAGGTCGAGGTCGGCGCGGTCGATGTCCTGCATGGGGGTGTTGATCACGTATTTGCCGTCGAGGAAGCTGACGCGTACCTCGCTGACGGGGCCGTTGAAGGGTATGTCGCTCACCGCCAGTGCCGAAGCTGCGGCCAATGCTGCCAGCTGGTCGGGCATGGTGTCGTGGTCGCCCGAGATAAGGGTTATCTGCACCTGCACCTCGGCGTGGAAGTTGTCGGGGAAGAGGGGGCGCAGGGCGCGGTCCACCAAGCGGGCTATGAGGATTTCATGCTCCGAGGGGCGAGCCTCGCGTTTGAAGAATCCGCCGGGGAAGCGTCCCAAAGCGGCGTATTTCTCCTGGTAGTCGACGGTGAGGGGCATAAAGTCCACGTTCTCACCGGCTTCTTTCTTTGCACATACTGTTGCCAGCAGCATGGTGTTGTTCATGCGCACCACGGCGCTGCCGTCGGCTTGCTTTGCAAGCTTGCCGGTCTCGATTTCGATCATGCGGCCATCGCCGAGGTCGAATTTCTTGTTGATAATGTTCATTGTTTTACTTTTTTCCGTTATCCAACATTACCGGGGTCCATGAACGTCACATGCCCCCGGGGTTATGGCCGACTTGTTGTAATCAAAAAGCCACCGAGGGAACCCTCGGTGGCTCAACCATAACCAAATAAATATGAAAAACTATTATTTCCTTAAGTTGAGTTTTTTGATGATGGCACGATAGCGTTCAATGTCTATCTCCTTCAGATAGTCGAGCATGCGGCGGCGCTTTCCGACAAGACCCACCAGTGCGCGCTCCGACACCTGGTCTTTCTTGTTCTTCTTCATAAGCTCCGTGAGGTGCTGGATTCTGTAGGTGAAAAGGGCGATTTGAGCCTCGGTAGAGCCAGTGTCCTGGGCGTTCTTGCCGTATTCGGCAATGATTTCCTGTTTCTTCTCTTTTGTCAGATACATTTCTATATTGTATTATTGTTTTATTGCGTTATTGCGTTTTTGTGTTATTTCGTTTTGTGTGCTTTTGTGGTTTAAATCGGTTTTTCTTTTCTCAAAAGCGTTTGCAAAAGTACAACGATTATTTCAATTATCACCCATTATTTTTCTTAAAAGAGAGATTTTTTTGTTAAAATGATGTGTTTTAGGTGTCTGAAAGTTGTTAATAATTCTTAAAAGTGATTTTTGGGTGCCATTTTTCTGACTAATCAGAGCTGTTGCCGAAAAGAAATGTCATTATTTCTACTTTTTTCAGAACAACAATGCAAAAATGACCGAACAACCAACAGTATATGTTTGGTGATGAGCTGAACATATAGCAATCATCAAAAAATAAGTTGATACAATAAAGCCCCGGAGGGGTGAAGAAAGCTCCAGTGAAGCTTTCGATAGCGAAGCGGAGAACTCAATAACCCCGCACGTAGTGTGGGGCTGTTGACAACCGATATTCTATGCGTTTCGTAGAAACGCGCTCTCATTTTATCCATCATATTATCTTATTTTTTATCCTTACTATGACCGACCAAGAAAAAACCATCATCGAAAAAAAAGTGCAGAACGCACTGTCGCAAATACGCCCCTACCTCCAACAGGACGGCGGCGACGTGGAATATGTCGACATGACCAACGAGGGTGTCGTCATGGTGCACCTTCAGGGCCACTGTGGCTCTTGCCCACACGCTATGCAAACCCTGAAACAAGGCATCGAGACTGCCATACGCAAAGCCATTCCCGAGGTGAAAAGCGTTGAACGCGTGTGAACAAACGCCACAGACTGTAAAGATCCACATTCAACAGCAAGCAAATATATAAAACATGATATACACAAAAACTGGCGACACTGGCACCACCTCGCTCGTCGGTGGCAGCCGCGTCAAGAAAAACGATCCTCGCGTCGAGGCCTACGGCACTGTCGACGAGCTGAACTCTCACATAGGGCTCCTTGCCACGATGATTGACGAGAAAAGCCACAACCTCGACTTCGCCTTCGACATCCGTGAACAATTTGAAAACCTTTATAATCAGCTTAAGACCATACAGAACACCCTCTTCGTCATGCAAACCCTCCTCGCCACCGAGGACAAGGACACCTACGCACGCCTCGCTCACCTGAAAGAGCAGTCGCTCGCCGACATGGAAGCCTGGATCGACAAAATGGACGCTCAGCTTCCGCGACTTAAAAGCTTCGTCATCGCCGGTGGCAGCGTAGCGGCAGCTCAAGCTCACGTGGCTCGCACCGTATGCCGCCGCGCCGAAAGAGCCATGGTATCGCTCAACGATGAAGAAAAAATAGAAGAAATTTTGCTGAAATACATCAACAGAACTTCTGATTATCTGTTTGTTATCTCACGCTTCCTACTGCTGCTTGAAAATAAAAAAGAAATTTTTTGGTCTGCTGAATAATAATTCATTTCCATCTACGTTAAGAGGTTTGGTATTTTATTTCTATTATCACATTAAAAGCCACAAAATCAGATTTTTAACTTAAACACAAGGCAAATAAAAAGAATAGTAATATGTATTGGACTTTGGAATTAGCCTCAAAACTGGAAGATGCCCCATGGCCGGCAACAAAAGATGAACTTATCGACTACGCACAACGTACAGGCGCCCCTATGGAGGTTATTGAAAACCTTCAGGAGATAGAAGACGAGGGTGACCCTTACGACAGTATCGAGGACATCTGGCCCGACTACCCCACCAAAGAAGACTTCTTCTTTCAAGAAGATGAGTATTAATTCTGTTGGCTCTCCTGCCAACTATCTCACAGAAGGACAGGACACCATTGTCCTGTCCTTTTTTTAGTCATTATCAGCCGACACCGACACACATGGAACCTCTACGTATCACTTTCCTTGGCAGCGGCAATGTGGCCTGGCATCTGGCCAAGGCCTTCCACAGCGCCGGCCACCAAATACTACAGATATGGTCGCGCGAATTCGACCACGCCGACCGGCTGGCTCAAGAGGTCTTCGCCGAGCCTATCAACAAACTCCACCTCCTCTACCCCATCGCCGACATCTACATCCTGGCCGTATCCGACGACGCCCTCTTCGACCTGGCCCTCGACCTGCGCCTGCGCGAGAGCATCGTGGTTCACACCGCCGGCTCTGTGTCGCTTAGCGTCCTACGCCCCATAAGCCGAAAACACGGTGTGCTGTGGTCGCCACAAACATTCATAACCGGAGTGCCCATGGACTACCAGACAATGCCATTCTGTATCGAGGCCTCTTCTCCAGAAGTGGAGCATACCTTACGTGAACTGGCAAGCTCGGTGTCATCACATATCTATTCCATCGACACCAAGCAACGGCAATGGCTGCATCTTGCCTCAGTATTATCCAACAACTTCGGCAACGCCATCAACGCTGTTGCCCAGGACCTCCTCAAGCAACACGACATCCCCTTCGATATTCTACACCCAATCATCACCATGACGGCAGAGAAAATCAAGCAGGGAAACCTTTGGGCTCAACAAACGGGACCCGCGCGACGACATGACCAGAAAACCATAGACAGCCAACGACATCTCTTAGCCGACAACGAAAAGCTGCTGCAACTCTACGACCTCGTCACAGAGATTATTCAAGACAACACGACAAGATTTGCTCATTAAGTAACGTTAAAAAAAAAGTAACTGTTCATAATTAACATTCATTTTGAGCCCCGTAGGTGTGAAGAAAGCTCCAGTGGAGCTTTCGATAGCGAAGCGGAGAACTAAATATATTAGCCGTGGGCGCGAGCCCACGGGAATCGAAATACTCTATTAATCTGAGCCCCGTAGGGGCGGCATATTAACTAATAAGTAAATGATCAAAAATAACTTTCATTCCCTTTTAACAGGAATTACCATAAATTAACCAGCAATTAATCAGCAATTAACCAGCAATTAACCAGCAATTAATCAGCAATTATTTTTTTTGAACATTGATGGGCGGGAATTTCATAAATGTCAAATGAATTTGACTGACCACTTAATGTGTAACGATTGTTATGTAAAAAATGCAACTATAATTCGTGTAAATTCATTTCGCCTGCGAAAATATGGTTTTATATTCGGTGTCGCATATCTTGAAAATCATGTAATTCGTGCCAATTCGTGTTAATTCGTAGACAAAATAAGCATTCGTGTTTATTCGTGTTAATTCGTAGACAAAATAAGCATTCGTGTTTATTCGTGTTAATTCGTAGACAAAATAAGCATTCGTGTAATTCGAGAGATTTGTGCTCAAATCGCAGGCGAGGACGCCCGCGTACCACGACGCATAAACACAGTTGTCCTTACTTTTTTATATTGCTCCTATCTGATTGTAT
>JAFSQF010000036.1 GCA_017446745.1 Bacteroidales bacterium | reverse complement strand
TTTGACCCGCTGCTGGAGCAGAAGGCTGTCCTGCCGCAGCGAGTCTTGGTGTGACATCACATGGGTGCTGTCGGCCTTAGAGGTGTCAGTCTTGGGTGCCTGCTCGGCCACAGCGGCACGGATTGCGTCCATCAGTTCGGGAGGGATTTGCGCCATTCCCTTGGCGATAGGGCATAGTATGAGCCCTATGAGGAAAACGAGTTTCTTCATAAATTAAGAATTAAGAATTAAAAATAAGATTTGCTACCGCTACTATTTCTTAGCTCTTACTCCTTACTCCCCATCGTCTGCGGCTTTTTTAACGGTTGTTTTCAGTACATACTTCACCGACTGGGCATACACCTCGTTGCTGGGGCAGTGAAACACCAGCGCGGTCATCGTGTCGTTGGAGAAATATATCAGATACATACCTTTGTCGCCGGGCAGAGGGTCGGCAGCGCGACAGTAGATGTGCAGCACTCTGGATTGCTTTGACGAGGCACTTGCGCTGTCTTTTTCTAGGTTTATCTTCACATCCATATTCTTCATCTGGCTTAAGAAGGCGGTGGCTATCGACCCTTCAAGCGTAGTGGCATGGATGAACTCAGGAGTGCTGTCGAGTTCATGCACTAAATCGCGTATTGGCTTATTCCCGATGCGTGGTGGGTTCTTCTTCAAGGGATGGGAATCGACAGAATCGTTTGTCTTCTCCGACTTAGTCCCACTGTAGGGCAATGCCTTCAGGCTCTTTTTCAAGTGAAGGAACGAGGCGGAATCGTTTGCCTCCAGCATAGTGACGGTCACCTTAAGACCATTGCCGATAGGGTAGTTCTCGATGCACGAGGCCTTGATGCCCGTGCGACCCACGTAGGACTTGTAAAGGGTGGTCTGGGTCGAGGCATGGCTCCCGAGCAGCAATCCGGCTAATAGTATAAATGTCTGAATGTGTTTCATATTATTGTAATGTTTTGATTACTTGTTTCATTCTGTTCAACACCTCGTCGGGGTTGCAATTGTCTTCACAATAGACGCGCACTCCGTCGGACGTTTCAGAGTAGGCATATTCCGAATGCTTGATTGTTTGATTGTTTGAGTGTTTGGGTGTCTCTTGCAGCTGCTGTTTCACGGTTTGAGGCATCTCGTTGTGTGCTACAACAGGTATCGATTGCTTCTGCCGATTGGGTAACAGCAACAAGGTTGCCGCCACCGCCACCGCCACCAGCATGGCGGCATAGCGTAAGAATGGGCGTAAGTCATGTGATGGCTTTACTTCCGCACTATCGTTCTCTAATCTTTGCCTATTGGCTTGGTGAATCTGATCTATCATTTGGTCTGTATCTTTCATGGAATGTTTTATTGCTTGAATGTGTAAATATATGATTAGAACGAATTAACGAGTTTTAAAGGTATTAGTCCGAGGCGGAAAGATTCCGCAGTTTCTGTTTTATCCTCGATATGCGGGTCTGAACGTTGGTCTCGCTGATGCCCAGCATCTCCCCTATCTCGTCTTGTTTCCAGCCGTCGAGGTATAGGCGCAAGAGCTTTTGGTCTTTGGCGGGCAGCTGGCGAATGAGTTCGTATAGCCATTTGCGGTTCTCGCAGTCAATGCCTTCGTCGGGTATCTCAATGCCCTCCAGCGGTGCGGTCTCCACCTGCCGATTGCGGTGTCGCAGCCACGATATGCCCGTGTTCACCGCCACACGCCACACCCATGTCACTGGCTTGGCGGCGGGGCGGTAGCGGCTCCATCCCAGCCATAGGTTCATGATAATGTCATGGCGCAAGTCCTCGCGGTCTTCAGCCGTGTGGCAGAACGACCGGCACACGCGGTTTATCGCCCTTGCATGCTCCTCAACCAATGCCAGAAATGGATGTTGTTTCATACCCCTATTAAACGCCAAAAAAGGGAAATAATCACAATGGGAATGTGTTAATGCTTGATTAGGATAAAAAAATAAGGTAATATGATGGATAAAATGAGAGCGCGTTTCTACGAAACGCATAGAATATTGGTTGTCAGCAGCCCCACACTACGTGCGGGGTTATTGAGAGTAAGCCCCTCAGGGGCTTTATTGTATCAACTTATTTTTTCATTGTCACCTGATTGCTTGACGAATTGAAAGTTGAAAATTGGAATGTTTTGTTGGTATGTTGATATGATGCGAGCCGTATAAACCTATCAACATATCAACGGACAACGAATTAGAACATTCAGGCAATCAAGCAATCCTCAATCTTCCCAGTACTCCACCTCGTACTCCATCGTATAGTCAGAATTCTCTTTACGGACGACACTGCCTTTGGCATCATACCATGTGCGGGTGACACTGCGTTCCACGGATTCGTCTCCCTCCGGCGGGTAGCTGATTTCTGTTCGTTCCAAGGGGAGACCCTCGGGACTGAAACGAACAATAATATCCGACTCAATGCCTTGCACCCACGATTTGCCCGACTTCTCCACCACGTTGCCTTTCGCGCTGTAGCCATAGGCCATAGAGTCGCATCCGCCATAACTGCATGTAATCTCGTACAGCTCCCTGCCCTCTCTGTCGTAGGCATAAGACACCATATAGTTGTCAAGCCCACGCGAGCCGACTTCGTCGGTATAGGTCTGGTGCAACAGGTGCCCTTGGGTGTCGTACTCACGACGGAAACGGCAGGTATCCGTTTCCACCTTCACCACATCATCCAACGCCCCCCTTTCGCAATAGGCATAATCGCACGCTGTAACACCCCGGCCAGAGCGTTCCAGATGGATAAGACGATAAGTAATGACTGTGGTATCGATTTTAGAGTTGACACGGTCGTATATAACCACTCGGTCGAGACTGACCAGCCCGTCGGGAGTGTAGTCAAGGTTTTCGACGATAAGACTGCTCCACACCATCTGCTGGCTGTCGTTGTCCCAACGGAGCTCAGCACGTTTCCATTGTACCAGCCGATTGTGTGAGTCGTAAGTACACTCGATGCTGTCGGGCATCTCCGACCCATTGCGATGGTAGGTCATGTATCCCTGCCGGTCGTAGCGGATGGTTGCCACCAGCTTGCGGGTACCCGCTGCCTCGGTGGAGAGTCGATACTCCTTCACCGAGCGGATGTGGTTTGCCATGCGTGAGGGCAGAAAACGGAGACCGTCGTTCACTTCCGAAATCTGGGCACTGGCTGCTATCCAGCAGACTAACAAAACAAACGACAATGCAAACTGTTTCTTCATGTCCACATAACGTTCATTTCCATAAAAAATTGCCTCACCCTACCCTTCGAAACCATTTATCAAATTCCCCCGCACCATGAAAAAGCCGGAACCTCAATCGGTCATTTGGTCCAGCAGGTCAAAGTTGTGGTAGTAGGACATCAACGCCTCACGGGTGGTGATGGTGTTTCCCGACTGGCGCAACACATCGTCTATGCTCTCAATCAGTTTGATAATTTGTCCTGCATTGGGGTTGTCAAAGGTTCGCAACAGGGAAATTTGCCTTGCGCTCAGGGCATACAAACTGCTGTCGGCGATGATGTACGGGCGTCCGTCGAAAAGCGAGTCTGGCATCCGCGACACCTCTGTTTCGGTCGGCGTCATCCCGCCGCCCATGTTGAGCGTCGGGACAAATATATACGCCTCCTCGACCACAGCCTTGTGCTTCGTACTACAGCCCGTCAGCAGCATCGCGTCCGAAGCGAGGATGGCGAGGGATTTGATGATGTGGTGTTGCATATTGGATGTGTTTTTTGATGATTCAAATTATCTTTCCAACACAACGACATGCTCCTCGGGGGCGGCTTGGCCGGTGGAGATGACGGAGTAGCCGCCGTAGTCGACGGAGTAGTCAGTGTAGGTTGTCACGTTGTCAATATAGAGGCTCTGCGGCTCGTACCATACGCTGTCCTCGTTCTCCTTCGCGATGCAGCGATTGATGGATAGGTAGTTGTTGGTGTCGATGAGCAGTTCGAGAGGGACGCGTCCGTCGCGGGTCGTTACGGGATGGTGGCTGAGGAAGAGGGCAAGAACTTCCGGATAGCCGTAGCCGTCGGCAGGCTTGCGCCAATGATGAATCCACTCGCGTCGCGCCCCGATGTCTGCCATGTCGTCCACCACTTCCTGCCAATGAGCGGAGTCGGTGATGTCCTCGACGATAAGGTAGTAGACGCTCCACAGCGCAGTGTCCATCGCCTCGACGGCGGGCAGCGTGTACAACATCGACTGACGGCAGCCGTAGCAGTAAGGGTTAATGAAGATGATGGCGCGGTAGTGTGCCGTATCCTGCGCGATGGCGGCCAGTTCCTCCAACCCCATCGAGCCTTCAGGTTCGTAAGGCTTGCTCTCCGCAGCCTTATTCCCGCAGCCCGTCAGCAGCATCGCGCCCAAGGCGAGGACGGCGAGGGATTTGATGATGTGGTGTGTCATATTTATTATGTATTTGATAGTTTACTATTTCATTACTACAACTTTTCGTGCCGGGCGGTCGCCGACCTTCACTATATAGACTCCCGTGTGCAGTGCCTCATTGCGGACGCTGCGGCCTGTGATGTCGAAAATACGAACGGTCTCGCCTTCGGCACCCTCG